>DRFG01000221.1 GCA_011050655.1 Roseobacter sp. | reverse complement strand
CGACCACAATTAGGCCGATAAGATAGAAGATGCCGTACATTGAAATTCTCCTCGTCTTTTCAAGTTTTCGTTATTGATTGGATAACGCGGCTGACAAACGTTCGTTCCAGACGAAATGGACGAATAAGGTGTATATGTTTCACCTAGCGGTTGGATCACAGCATTGGGCGGCCGCTGAAAGCCACCGTCGATACGTCCCAAAGTGCGTAATATGCTGTCGCCTACCCGCGCCTCGATAGTGCCTTGGCGGCATTCGGCATGACGGGCTGGTGTGATGCAATGTCGCAGCCGTACGGGCGCGACGTTGGCAAGGTATAGACGCAGCCGGCTGGGGCTAAACCGCGAGCGCATTAAACAACTGCAAGGGAATAGACAGTTCGCTCGAAGATACTTGGTAAAGGATGCGGCGGAAATCTAGCCCCTTATACCGGGACGTTCGTACTAAGTAATTCTTGCGCGAACAAGCTCGGTCGTCCAAGGGCGGGGGTCTTCAACCAGCTAGAGTTTAAAAGAACCATTATTCCGGTGTGAAGCGGTTTGAGCGAGCTTTGACTAAATTGCGAGGTTTGGAATATTAACCCAGTTATTAAAGGGGATGAGTAAACTCCGCTTGAGCTCCCCACCGAAGCGACGCGCAAAGTTATGCGCGCCGCGCAATTTTATGTGCTTCCCTACAAAAAAATGTAGGGAAGCGCGTAACGATGCGCGATCCGTACTGAAATCATAGGGTAATTTTTTGACTTCTTGCCAAAAGCTTTGCGGGCAAATTGCGCAAAGCATTGCGCGTTTCGACCAACACATTGCACGAATAGCGACATGCATCTGGCAGTATCTCTTGCACATTCTGTGTAGCATATTTCTTTTTTCCGTTTAACAGAAAACAGCACCATCTTCTAATGTTTTTTCCATGTGCAGTTTTTTCCGCCTCAAAATTTCCCGTGCGTTCTTCCCTAATCCCCCTTCAGACCCAAAGAGGTAAAATTCCGCTGCTTCAGTCTTCTCTTTGCGAGGTTCAGTTTTAACCATGTGTTTAAGATCCAGTATATAAACCGCTGGCCCATATGCCGTTAAGTCAATGAGTAGGCTTGTGTATTCGGTCTGAAGTTCGACGAATTGTCATACTTGCGCGATGATGTCCCTGTCTGGAGCTTTCAGAAGCAGGAGGACGGGCAGCTAAGCATCAAGTCAAATTCATACGATTTCCTCTCGATTTCTGAACGCAAACCAACATCATAAGCACAGGGCGACGGACCGTCTGAAACAGCGCCCACCTACCTTCAAGGTTTTCGCGCGAGCGGATGGTAAGTGGTAAGTCGGATTCTTGGGCTGCGTTTGGGCAGCCCTTCCTACTTCCATACCTGTCTGCACACAGTAATTGTCATCAGCCTCTCGCCTCACCGCTCAACACAAGTAATCGGGCAGGACTGTGTGCCAAGCAACCTTCTTGCGGCGATCTCCTCTAACTGGCGATCTGTTCAGTGGATACATTGGCACTGAAGGTGTAGGCTTATCTCATGATCGACCGTACCATTTCCAGTATGACCCGCTCCGAGCTCGAAGACGAGGTACGGCTTCTGCGCGCTGCCTTTTCTCGACTTGGTGGCAATATCGGTTTGGGGGGCACCCACCAAGCCGACCGACATCGGGATGATGACCCCTTTGAAACTATCGCCCGGCGACGTAATGGAGATTTCGTTGCACTGGAAACGGGAAAAGGGGCTGCTCAAAAGAGGATCTCCCGCAAATTCGTTGGCCGTTTGCCCGCTGACCAACGGCTGAGCCGAGATGCGGCAAACGAGCGCTGAGCAGTGTAGCTATCGCTGCTCCGTATGTTGGACGCACTTAAACATATTCTAAAAGTAAAAAAGACATTAATGCGCTCTGTAACACTGTCTCTTTCCTCAATTCCATTGGTCAACGCCGCATCGAGCTGCGCTTGAGTCATGGTGGGCATACATTCTCCTCTCGGAGCTGCTTTCCTACTCCCATACCGGCCATTTGAGGTACTTGGTGTCGAGGACCGTTGCAGAATATCAAACGCAACCAGATGCGAATACTCCTGCCGCTTCCCAAAAGAGGGCACCGTAGAAGCCGGTACCCTTCTGTGTGGCAATAGCAATGACCTTCATCTTTCGGCTCATGTTTCCTCGCCGTCATCTTCCAGGGGCTCTGTAAAATCATCGAATACGATTTCCCGCTCATAATCACGCAACGCTTGCAAGATCACCGCATTGACGTTGTGATCGAGCCAATCGAGGAAGCCCGTCTTGAAAGCTCCTTGGAGGGTCACCTGGACGCCTGAGTTCGTGCGCTTAAAAGAGCCTACGGGGGCGTCATGTGAAGGAACCCATATCGCCTTCCTGACTGTCGCAGGAAGGCGACCCTTGTAGGTCGCTAACTCGTCAACGCGAGGTTCAATGGCTAAACGGTTATCGCGATCCCGCTCCACCCGAAGTATATCGGTCGTTGTGACTTCGCCGCCGTGCCGCTTTAGAGCTGCCCGCAGCAACTGGACTTCCATTTCGAGTTCTTCGCGGGTCATGTCAGATGTAGAGCGGTCGGTCATAGGGCCATAACCTCATGTAAAGGTTTCTCTCGCGTGGCGAGATCATTATGCTGTCCATCTAAGCTAATATTCCGACGAAGTAACGCCATGGTAAGTAGAAGACCAAATCATGCTGACGCTTATGTCAGAGAGGTGAAGGTCTGGGAAATATTATGAACTGGATGAAACATGAATTCAGCACGGTCTCGTTTGAGGTTCAAATGCTTGAAGTTTGGTTTCTTCATATCTTGCTCGCATCGACTGAACGGGCCTTGAGCCATCCGCTTGCAAGCCGTGCACTATCGGGACCGGCACGATGCGGTACCCTTGTCCGTTCGAGTTTCTCGTAAAGCATGTCAAGCGCGAGACCATCGAAGCAAGCGAAACTTACGGTGTTAAAATCTTCGATTGTTGGGACAGGGCCAAGATCTGCAGCCTCAAGGAGCCGAGATAGCCAACGATGCTCAAATGCGGGTGCGTCCGAGACGAGGATAAGTTCGGAAGCAACTGAGAGAAACTCCTGGGCAACGCGGGAGGCAGGTGCCGCCTTTTCAAGGTCTGCCATAGGTACCTGATGCACCCCTTCGCTTTGGATAGACCAATCAGTAAGATCCCAGTTAGGATGGGGCTGGATCAGTGAAGACCATGTTTGGACCCGATCGGCCTCGACCCATGAAACACCCACTTCAATCGGCCAGCTGGAGCTCGAAAGGCTTGATGCCTCAAAATCCAAGGCTGCGTATTTTTCGATATCTGTGACGATCATTAAATATTGAATCCACACTATTCAAGCTTAGCCTGCGGCTGACGACCAGAGTGAGCAAACGGATAACAGGTGCTACCCACAGCAATATCTAAGTATGCATCAAGCAGGCATAGCGCAACAATGCCCCAGCTGGCAGAATTGACGCGATTATATGGCATCGTGTTCTAAGCTCGAAGCTGCCCAGGAGGTTGGTGCTGAAACCATCAAGGATGTGTGCCCACACGGCTTCCCTGTCAATTTGTTGCCTCGTGAAGCTTGTGATATGGTTCGTACAAGGAGTGCTTCATGACCCTATTTGAAACAATTATTTCTGCTGGAAGCGTCATGATCGCAATTTGCGGTATTTGGTACGTTCGCTATATTGTGCGTACAAGTGGGCGAGACCGACCCCGTAATCCTGAAAGAGTTCGGCGTATGATTGAGAAGGTCAGGCAAGACTGATTATCCGGCCACACCACAGCGCTTCTCTGGTCCATTTAGACAAGCATTGCTGCTATAAAATCTCCAAGCTCCGCTCCAGGTAAACCACCACGGCCTACTAACACCATGAAACAGTCGTTCGGTGCGTAATGCAGCACAGGCTGTAATGCAGCCGGCAGGCAGCACGTTGAACCGGAAATTTACGAGCGTATTATGTGGATTGCTTTGATAGGTGCCGAAAGGTTGTTGGGGTGGCTCTACAGCACGACTTCACTCTTCAAGTTTGAATAGCTAAGTAGAGCCATGGCATTTCTTTATTCAACAAGCCGCGCAAAAAGAGCCGCCGTGTCATCTCAGAAGAGGGAACGTTGAAAATGAAAATATTCTGGTCTTGGCAGAGTGATCGCGATCCGAAACTCCATCATTATTTTGTTCGGGACGCAATAAAGGATGCCTGCAAACTGATTGCGAGCGACCCCGGTTTTGAAGAGGCCGAGCGCCCGGAATTGGACCACGACACAAAGAATGTCGCTGGCACGCCAGACATTACTTCGACGATCTTAGGGAAGATCGCGTCGGCAAATGTGTTCATAGCGGACATGACGCCAGTTGGCATGACGGATCCCACCACGCTGCAACCACACATGTCTCCAATCAAGCGATCCGAGCCCAAGTACCTCCAAAACCCAAACGTGATGTCGGAGTTGGGTTATGCCGAGCGTGCAATTACGCAGGACAGCATCATTCTCGTTGCCAATAGCGCGCATTATCCGGGCGCTTATGCACTGCCTTTTGACTGGCGTCACCGCAGCGGTGCGAAGACCTATATGCTCGCCGATGACGCGACGAAGGAGGAAATCGCGGCCGAGCGAAAGCGCTTTGCGGGTTTGCTGAAGCTCTGCATCCAGCCTATACTCGCGGCTCAAACCCCAATGAAGGCGCCGCAAGCAGTGATCGCCTGGCAGGAGCCGAGCGAGAGTGATCCGACTATTTGGAAGGGTGCAGACGATAAGCTGCGCTTCCGCAATGTCTCGCACGGCGAACCTCAGCGCGAGGTACGGTTGACTGATGGCAAGCGGATATTCGCGCGGATAGCACCGTCGGAATGGTCGTCGCCGCCGCGGAGAGATCTTGAGACCCGAGTCACGAAAATTGGCTTGGTTATCTGTAGCAGAGACGGCGACTGGGGGCTCAACGCCGATGGTGCCTTGTCGGTATGGGGCAGGACCGGTTCGGACCGTAATTCGATGGAGGTTTGGAATGCGACACAATGGTTCCAGAAGACCGGTGAGATATGGGCGGTCAACACAAACAGCTTCACAGAACATCAGGGGCGGACTTTCTTCTCGTTCAAAGTGCCATTCAAGCCATTGGACGTATTCCTTCGTGAAGGTATCGCCGCTATTCGTGAAATGGGCGGCATGGGCCCGATCGGTATAAAGCTTGGCGCAGCAGATATTGGCAACACGGTCCTTCCTGGTGAATTTAACTCCGATTTCGTTGAGGCGGTCGCAAGCGAAGCTGCGGTCGAGCATGAAGCTGATGATTGGACGCAGGCCGAGCGACGGGTGCTTCTGCTTCAATTCTGGAATGAATTGATGGATGTTTATGGCAATCGACCGATGATAATGAGGGAGTTCGAACAGGCCGTCGGCTTTTCAACCTGAAAGCCTACGAGATGTTTTGCTTGCGCGATGATGTCGCAGCGCGGAGATTGCAGGAGCAGCAACACGGTCTGCTATACTCTGGAGGCGGGTTTCGCGAACTTTTTTGAAAGCGCTGAAAAAAGTACTGATGTCGATTCGTAGAAGTTTTGGGCCAAAGCAAAACGGCTGTCCGCTTATCAATCAACACTGATGCAGCTACTGGGGCCTCGACCTTTGAGCTTTCGCTCCATCTGCCACCTCACTCTTTGAAGGCCTGATTAGCCTTTTTTATCACGTCAGCCTCTCGTGAAGGTCCATTGTAAAGCTTTTCCAGCAGCAAATTGATAACACTAATTCCAGCCACCATTTCATTTCGGGTCATGGCGATACGTTCGTGAGCGCCAGCATTTCCTCTCTTCCTTATTGTATGAAGTAACGCCAGCTGCACATCGTTCACATGTCCTTTGCTATAAAGAGCGTCAATCTTCTTTTGAAGACCGCGACCTGCGCACTTTGTATCTGTTACGATGAACTCGACCACCATCCTCAGCGCTACAGTAGCCAATTTGAGTTTGCTACCCGCAAGGGCGTACAGCATTTCTTCGATTAATTCATTCAGATCATTGGGGGTGAAATCGGTATCGAAAGCGAAGTCAGCAGATGATGGTGGGGGAAACTGAATTTCATCCGGGATAGGAAATGTGTTTCCTTCATGATCACAATCATATTGTTCGCTGAAGAAGGCAGCCTTTTCAAAACAAACTTCGTCACAGGCACCACATCGATAAAGAGAGAAATTGGTCCAGCCGTAAATGTGGCCGTGTTGATGATCTTCATCCCATCTGCCCACACACCGTGCTTCCAAAGCATGGATTGTCTGTCGTCGACATTCGTTGCACTGTAATTTCTTACGATCATCAAAGTCGTTAATTCGCTTAAAGCTATCAAACACTCAATTCTCCCAAGCATATGCAGAAAGCTCTCAACCAGCTGATAGGATTAAAGCAGAGGTAAGTTGCCGCTGCAACGATTAGCCGCTTACCGACTTTCGCGCCAAGAAAACGAACAATGACAAATTCATTGAAAAGGTCTCGAAATGGTTGATTGGGGTAGCATACGCGACCCGCCAGCGCTTAGGCGCGTTCCCCATATCGAGTTTTCGTTGGGTTCTTCGTTTCCTGATAAAAAGCAGATCGCTTTCCACCCACCTCGAAATACCGAAGCTCGAATTTGGGCGCTTCGTGCACAACCTGCCTCCAACTGCGGCATCCATATTTTGCAGGTAACTGCTCAGGATACCTTTCCTCAATCCAAGTGCCCGCCTCTTCGATAGATGCCCACCCATCGACAGCAATCGCACCGAGTGCCTCTCGCAAGGGCCCCAGGGCGCCTGCGAAATGCCAATTTACACTGTCAACTGGGGCAACTCCGTTGACAATAAAGTCATGGACTTCCTTAGATTGTAGGGCCTCTGACATCGCCTGCCGCATTCGGTTCATGTCTCCAGTCCATTCCCTAAGGCGTTCGTAATTTTGTCTGATGCGGCTATAGTCCGCGATCAAGGCAGTTTGCGCGCTACGACATCCCTCCGAACTCCAGAGGTCGTGCTGGTCGATGAAGTGGTGAACCAAGTTGTTCCGCAAATGTACCAATTCTTTGAGGTCAGCCTCAGCCTGGGCGAAATCTGCGTCAGGAAGGCTAACTTTCATCTGCATGTCGACCCAAGTGAGGCTGTCAGAAGAGGTGGCCGCCTCTCCTTCGAGGGCTTCGACGTCGCCAGCAACGACATATGATCCAAGGAGGTCGCCAACCAAGGTGCCGAGCGTTTTTCGGGCCGTCCCGTCGATATGCGCAGCCCGAACTTCCTCCAAGGCGTCTGGGGGTCCTGAGAGCCTTTGATGTGCTACGATAGCTTTGATCTGCCGCTCATACTGTTGCAAAAGCAACAGATTTCGACCCAACAATCGTTGAACTTCATGCTGAAGGGGCTGCAGTTCGTGGTTATTTGACGTCGTCATAACGCAATCCGATCTCTATCTCATACGCATCAATCGGATGCCGACCGAATAAGCCCAATCAGAGCCGATGTTTCGAGAAGGTGGCCTCGTGAAGTGGTCCCGACCTCCTTACAGCCGATAGTGGCTACGCCAGCTTTTCGGCATGCGGCCAGTATTGCGCGAGAAGACGTCCCCTGACGGCGCGCAAGATCTGCAACGACCAAGTATTTCGACTGAAATTCGCAAAGATCTTTTATGTCGATCAGCCAAACTTTGAGCGCGCCTCGCTGACTGCGCACCGCTGGTAAAAAGCCCTCCTTGCACCAGTGCGTTACGCACTCATGCTTCCAACTGGTGACCCGGCTGACATCTTGAGCCGTCAGGGCTTCGACGGATGAGCTGGTCAATTGCGAGCGGACATCCGAAGCCAGGAACCGGAATTCGCCGAGCGCCAAGTCGACTTGAGCGTTCACGGGCCGAAGATCGCCATCAAAAATGGATCTATAGGTTTCCAAAAGCGCTGACCGGTCAGTTGTTTTACGAAGAGAGATCTCCCTGAACGACACCGTAATTTGATTTTCGCACGCTCTCAACGTGCTCTGACCGGCAATCTTTTGGACCCTTTCAAGCAAGGTGGTGCGCGAGAACCGTCCATCAATTAGGGGCGATCTATCAGCTCTCGGAGTTTCCTTTACCGCACCGCATTCGACCAAGAGAGCAAACTGCTTCTTAGATACTCCCAGGAGTTCCATAGCGGCCTTCGCGGTCAAAAGATCACTGCGATCCTCCGCGATCTTATGTATTTTCGCAGCGGGGACCACGGTGTGCGTATGGCCAAAGCCAGAACTGTGCTGGTGGCCCACCATCTGACCAGCAGCGACGGCTGCAACAATACGATCGGGTCGGATGCCCAGCGCCCGCGCGGCTTCAGCAGCAGACAGCCACCCATCTCCAGCGCACTCGCTTGCCTTGGCATAAGTCGCCCCCAAGTTCTCGCCGACCACAACTTTAAGTCGCTCTTGCAGTGCAAGGCCGTGGGCACCCTCGAAAGATGAAAGTTGCTGATACCACCTCCCAAGTCGCTGGGCCGCTGTATGACCTTTGGCCGATGACCCCTTCCATCTCTTGGTAATCTCCCGATCGAATGCTTCGGGCCAAGTCATGAGTACTTCGTAAATCGGTGCCATGTATTCGATCGTATCTTCAATTGTTTCTGGCAGACCTTCCTTCCCGTTTTTGCCCGTACGTTTGGGGCGCGTGTGGGAAGAAAGGAACTGAAAAACCCGGTTGATCTCACTGTCTGGCTGGACAGTGTCCGCAATAATGGATGCGACTGGGGAAGGGGCGTTGATGTAAAGTTGAGATACCGCTATTTCGCCGTCGCACGCATCAGCAGCGCTCATGTCCGCAAGAGGGTACCCACAATGGCAAGCAGTGAGGCCTCCGTACTGCGGTGAAAGTGGTTCATGGCAGCGTTCGCATTCATCGAGAAGCCTGGTTTTGTGATCTGGGCATGCAGTAATCATGCAATGCCGCCATGTCTGCTGCCACGGTCTACCTTCTTTGAGACAGGCTGGGCAGAATGGGTCTCGATGCACGCGATGGAAACGCCATTCGAAAAGCGGGTCGTCAGCATTCACTGTCGGCGCCAAGGCTTCGAGTTCTGCCAGCTCAACACTGAGTCTTGCTGCAACCTTGGGGAGTTCCTCAACCAAGGGACGGCCATAACTCCAACCCAGCCAACGATTAAAGTCATTCAGTTGCGTGTAGCCTTGCGAGCGGGCCGCACGGCGGAGATATCCGCTCAGACTTTCTCCCTGATCTGTCGCGGGCAATGTAGAAATCATTTCACGGCAGCCACGTTCTGCGCTCCAAATGTATGAATTGAGGCTGCCCGAACTGGTAGACCAGCATCTTGCATGACGCCGACATATGAGCGCTCAAGTTCACCGTCAGTAGGTGCTTTTGCGTCAAACATGTCCGGCAAGTTGATTTGACGCTGAAGAGTTCTCCGGCCCACACCTGCGAAATCCTCAAGGCTCAACTCATGCTTCTTTTCATGCATAACCATTACATGGCTCAAATACTCCACGACGCGACCGACACGGCCACCACTTGCTCCGTAAAGACGCCGCGCCAGATTACTTTCATCCAGAAGAAGTTTATGACCACTTTCGCAGACGGCCTCAATGAGTGGGAAGATGGCACCCAGGAACCCCTCACGATCATCGGCGTCCGACCACTGATACGGATGGAGCTCGACCGTGCGCATTGCACGATCTCGAAACTGCTCATTGCCATCAATTAAATTCTGAAACTTCGGTAGGCCCGCGAGAACCAAGACAACTCCCGTGGAATCTACGATGGTCTTGAAGTGATCCGTGGCTGCTCGCGCCGAGAGGTTCGCACCGGATTCAGCGCAGTGACTGCATTCATCAAGCACGACAACTTGTCGACCCTGATCCGCAATCGTTGTGAAAACCCGATCGCGGAGCCCATCCACTTTCTCCGTTTTAGAATGGCGGAACCCAAGCGCAGCCAGCATTGCCCTATAAAGATCTTGATCATTCGGTTTTGGAGGGATCGATGCTTTTGCAAAAGTCGAGTTTTGGAGCAGGCAGGACGGCCCTTGGATGTCTTCACCAAGCACTTCACACACATTCTCGATGAGGTCGGTCTTTCCACATCGTGTCGGGCCCAGTAATGGAATTATTCCACCACCGCTTGCGCGTGCAAGACGAATACTCTGGGTAAGTTCCGCGGCAGCTTTCTGAAACCGTGTATGTTCCACAAGCAGACCGTCAAAGGCAGGTGACTTTACCATAGTAGCTATTCCAGCGATTTTCGTGTTGTCATTTTAGCCATCGTTTTTGGCCGAGAGACGGGGATCGACGGGACAGCAGCATTTTCCGCAAAGCTGTCGTCAACTCCGATCTCTTTCAAGGATTTTCGGTGTATCTCCCTATCGCGGTTCGCTGCACGAGCCTTCTCAACCACCTTTCTCCCTGGTGTTGAAGCACCTGCAGGCTTCCGGTGATGCCGGCCAATCAGCGCAGCGAGGACAGCCTTCGCAGTAATCTCATCGCGGGGGTCAGGCTTCATTGCCTTCCGGATTCTTTTCAATTCGTCAGATGAAATCGCGGGCATGTCCGGATCTTTTGCTGGAACGTAGATCGCCTCGTTTGACATCGGATTGATAACGGCGATGACCCTTATGTCTGTCGGGTCAAGCCAAACATCAACTTGGGATACATTTGCCGATTTTTTCAAATATCTCAGCTGCTCAGACGAATACTGGATACCGTTTACTTCAACTCCGTATCGATGAAGCTGCCGAGACACCTTCTTGATATAGAACATGTCCCGCAGGTCTTGAAGCGAGGGAGGTTCGGGGATGAAGTAATCTTGTTCCAACCTCTTCCAGACTTCAATTGGGCTTTCGCGGGTTCGGAATACGGACTGGATGCGTCGTCGAGGCAGTTTTGCGTAGACATCAAAGCGCCATCGTTGAACGTCGCGCACGAAGTCGTCGAACGAAATATACGCCTCAGCCTTCGCCACTTTGGTTCGTTGTTTTGCGGGAATTTCCGAAGTCTGTGTCGCGCCTGGGAATTGCGTCACAAAATCGGAGAATGTTTTGAAAAAACGTTCAATAAACGGCTTCTTCTCTGGATGACCTGGAATAGCCAGTTGGGACTCTATCCCCGTTGACGAGATGAGGCGACGAAGTATTTCACCTTTGTTCTCCGGTCCTTGATCGGCCACGACGGTCAATGGATTGCCATGTGTTTGATGCCGATTTGTGATGCCATTCACTTCGAAAAAGCGGTCCGGCGTTACGGTCATCGCTTCGCGGAGTGTCACTGCAGTGGTTAAACCTGTCGGGCTCTCCAGAGTGATCGTGAGCCCAACAATCAAACCGGTTGCGGCATCAATTGCTGCGGTGACGTTGGGGCGTGCGAGCTCCCCATCTTCACCCACGACTACGAAAATATCTGCACTGGTGCTATCGATTTCGATGCGATCAAATGGTGCTCTGATTGCCTGAAACCGGCCGGCTTGCATTAGACGTTTTCGGCCTTCTTTACTGCCGAGGCGTGCTTTAATGACATCGTCGTGAGGCAAGGACGCTATCAGTGTCTCGACCACTTTGCGCCCATGAGGGGCGGGATCTATTCCTTCTTCAGTACATTGCTTCTTGTACAATCCCTCCGCGAGGTCGCAGAGGCGTTGTATGGTCATGCGATCGGACGTCAGGTAATATTGCTCAAGTAGATCGAAAACGATCTCCTCGAAAATCCGGTCATGGCGATCTGAACGGTTTCCTGACAGGTCGCGTTGGTCGCGTAGAGCTTTTGATCCTTTCCGCATGAATTGGTTACGCCAAAGCTGAACTGTGCGAACCTTGGGAAACTGACGCCGTAAGTTTTGGTGACGGCCCTCCCATTGAAAACGTTCCTCGACTTGCGCGAGCGCGCTGACCCAAGAGTACCCTTCGTTCCGATATGTTGCAGTCAACTCAAGTACATCTCGTCGAAAATCTATTTCGGCTGTCTCCGCATTGGTTCGGATGCGGCTGCCGAATTCGGGTTCCATCGCGTCAGATACGTTACCCATGGATACATGAGTTCTGAAATCGGATGCTGGCAACGCGAGACGGTCACCTGAACCGCTTTCGATCAGTACGCTTGGCTTGCCGGCTTCTCTACCGAGGACCTTGTAGATTTCGTCTTCAAGGCGGAGGTAACGACCGTCGTAGGATTGAAGCAGACTCATAGTGGCAGCACCTCAAGGTGGCTGGTCTCACCATTTCCGAAGCTAATCATGGCCTTTGGCCCAAGCGGAACCGCACTTAGATCGCAATGGAACATTCCGCTCAACAATCCGAGAAATAGCTGACGCTGTGTCATCGAATTCTCAAGCAAAAGTTGCTTAGCCGAAACTGGCTTATCTTCCGGCGTGTGCGAGTGAGACCATTCCAGCAGTTCCTCAGTCGAACTAACCAGCGGCTTGAGCAAGCGGAGATTGCGAACTAAATCTTTAGAAAACAAAGATTCTGTAACCAACACAATTTTGTGGCCAAGGCCGCGGACCGCGACGATTACGTTTTCGAAGTCCTGATGCTTTTCAAGCCAGCGCGTCCCCTTGCCTTCAACAAATATTTGCGTGCCGTCATATAGGGTAAAGCGAAAGTCGGGGGTGTAGAACCAAGGTTTATAACCGCGATCATGATTTTCGGCTCGTGCAACCGATTTCAATTTGTATTCACGCCCCGTATTCAAATCAAACGTCAGTGGCTGGGTTTCGATATTCACTACGCGCGGATCGACCTCACCAGCTATCGCAATGTTCGTCTCCAACATGCTTTCAAGCTGGTTTACCCCAGTGAGTTTTGTGCCTGAGAGCAAATTGACCTTCTTTTGCAGGCCAAGTGCGTGGATAACCCGTGCAGGTGTTGGCTCTTTGTCGTCGAACATAATGTCATCCCCGGAAATCTTGAATCTGACGAAATCAATTTTCCTATCGCAGCAGAAGACGGCGAAACTTTGGCCGAGGACCCGCAAGGGGCATGAATTGTTGAATAAAATTCCGTCTATCGCTAATTTGGAAGCCGTTTTGCTACCTGTAGATGTAAGGCCAGCGCATCAAGGTGGATTCAAATTCAGCCTCACCGACGACCTCAAGAAATGTATATGCAAGAAGGGCGGAGTGCAGACCTTCGCTGCTGGTGAAGCGCCGCAACTTTGCTGAGCGACAAAGCGGACATTCAACAAGCAATTCTCTTCACCAGGATTACTGGAAACGAAGGGTAAAATGCTACTTCCGGTGAGGTCCAAGCTTGTGACGGATCGTGCTGGTACGCACTGAGTTGTAGCACAAATCTTCTGAGCCACAAAATATGGATGAGATAGCCAAATATTCCTTGTGAGGAATAATCACGTCTGTTACGTGTTGGAAAAAGAAAGCAGGTCGGGCATGAGCGATATCAATGGCAAAGTTGTGGAGATCAGGCGCTCTCAGGACAGGGACGCATCGGCTAAGATCGGCGAAGCACTTCAGCAAATGCGCAGGTTCTCTGGCTTGACTCAAGCCGAGATGGCACGCCGTCTCGATGTGGGTCAGGCTTCGGTATCTAAGGTGGAAAAAGGTCGATCAGATGTTCATGTTTCAACTATTCAAAAATATGTCGAAGCATTAGGTGGAAGGCTACAAGTTGGCGCAGCATTTGATGCTGACAGCCCTCTCTCGTTACATGTCCGAGAAGCCTTTGATGTCGAGTCTCTTCATGACGATCAGCTCATCTTTCCAATTTTTACCGAAGAAGAGTTCAAACATCAACGCGACGTCGTCTTGAGTATCCGACCACAGTATTCAAGTAAGATCATGACCGGTCAAAAAACTGTAGAACTGCGGCGGCGGTTTCCGGTGTCCGCTCCCAAAGGTACCATAGCCTACATCTACTCAACCTCACCGGAGCGAGCTATGGTTGGAGTAGTTCAGATTGCGGCAGTCAAGAAGTTGGCAGTCGACGATATTTGGCGGAGCTATTCAAGTGTGGCGTTTATTGATCGGCCAGATTTCGACAAATATTTTGATGGTCTTGAGTACGGTATGGCATTGGAATTTACCAACGTCCGTCCGTTTAGTAAACCAATGCCTTTGACCGATCTGCGAGAACGATTTGGTTTTGAACCTCCCCAGTCGTTCTTGTACGCCAAACATGATTTGAGAAAGGCCCTTCAAGATGAGCCAGCAATCGTATCTCATTGATACGAATATTCTGATCGGGCTCGAAGATAATCATACAGTTGAAGCAGCTTATTCGAGATTCCATGCGCTTGCGTCGACCCACAAAGTCGACATCTATGTGCACGAGGCTGCCAAAGATGATTTCGCCCGTGACAAAAAGTTAAAGCGCCGAGAAATCTCGCTCAGCAAATTCGATAAATATCGCCTGCTGAAAAAGCAGCGGGGCTTGGCTCGGGCTGATCTCGAAGCAAATTTTGGCATACTCAAAAAGGCCAACGATGTTGTAGACGCAACGCTTCTACATACTCTTGAAAAAGGGGCGGCGGATTTTCTCGTCACCCAGGACAAGGGTCTTCATCAACGTGCCCAAAACCGGTCGCCCGATCTGGCGCGACGCGTTCTTTTTATCAACGACGCTACCGAACTGCTCATCCAGACTTATGAGCCGAAAGAGGTACCTATCCGCCATGTCGGCGAAGTGAAAGCTCACGAGATCGATGCAGAAGACAATTTTTTTGATAGCCTTAGGGATGGTTATCCGGAGTTTGACGACTGGTGGCGGGAGAAGTGCATCAAGCAGCACCGTTCGTGCTGGGTAGTTTATGACAATGAGCAATTAGCCGGGCTAATTGTTCGCAAAAATGAAGACGCGATCGATACTGATGCCGTTACTAAGGCCAGCAAAATCTTAAAGATTTGTACCTTCAAAGTGGGGCCGGAGAATCGGGGTGTAAAGCTTGGTGAACTACTACTGAAGCAGGTTCTTTGGTATGCACAGAGCAACAAATACGATCTCGCTTACCTGACCACCTACGAAGATCAGGTCGCACTGATGGAGTTGTTGGAATATTACGGGTTCCGAAATGCCGGTGAAAATTCCAACGGCGAATACATTTACGAACGCGACTTTTCTTGCAATGCGCTTAAACACCAAGCAAATGAAACTGATTTCGATCAGGCGAGGAAGAACTATCCTCGATTTGTGTTCGACACGAACACTCGCGGCTTCGGAATCCCAATCAAGGAGGATTACCACGACACCCTCTATCCGGACCTTTGGCGACCACGACAAGCAGATCTATTCTCAGGTGCGTCGCGCGCCGAGGGCATAACTCGGCCAGGAAATACGATCCGAAAAGTTTATTTGTGTCAGGCGCAATCCAATTTAGGTCCTCCAGGTTCACTCCTGTTTTTTTACAAGGGCGTTTCAAAGGATCCACCTTCTCAAGCCATTACAGCGCTTGGGCTACTGGAAAGTATTACCCTTGCAGGTACCAAGCGAGAGCTGATGCACTTAACGGGCGGCAGGTCAGTATATAGCGAAGTCGAGCTGGAAAAGTGGGAGCAAAAAGTCAAAGAAAAAGGCAGACCGGTCAAGGTCATCAACTACTTGCTCGTTTCATATATTGAGCCCGCGGTTTCGATCGATGAGTTGAAAACAATGGGTGTTATCGCAGGGCATCCTCAACAATCAATCTATCGGCTTTCTCACAAGTTGACCAATGGCCTCATAGAACGAACAGGATTGGAATTTGATGTATGAGCCAATGTGTTGTCGCATTTACGGGGATTTCGGGCGTCGGAAAAACAACATTTCTTAAGAAGTTTGCGGAACAGATGGTTTTTCAGCATATCACTGGTGGCAGCCTCATTGCTGCAGCTAAGAATACCGCTTTGGATGGCCGTGATGACTTGCGCTATTCCAATCTTGATGAGAACCAACGTCTTTTGATCGAGGGCTTCGCACTGACGCGCAATTCATATGCGGAAGTCATAATAATGGATGGGCATGTTGTCATAGATGATGGAAAACGTCTGACGAAGATTCCAAGCGGCGTTTTCAAAGCGCTTGGTGTGACGGCCATGGTTCACCTGGAAGCAGATCCAACGCGCATTGCCGAAAACAGATCTGAAGACACGGCCCGATCACGCCCTAAGTACAGCACAGAGATACTTGGTCAGCAACAAGATACGTCGCGCTGGCACGCCCACACTATCGCAGAGGAACTCCGCATCGGTTTCAACATAGTTACGCACAATGATGTCGCTTACTTGGCCACGCTGCTGGAAGGCACGCCCTCGGATTGAGCAGTCCTCTTTAGAGTTCGCTTGATCCCCAGCCTGATCAGGTAAAATGGCTGCGCAGGTTTTGAGGGTCCGGTTTTGGCAAGCTGCTCTGCGGCGTCTTGAACCTTTGCAGCGTCCGGATCAGGCCGCGAGAGATGGCATCTCAAAACCGACCTCGACTATGGGTACCGCATATATATGGTGAGGCACGCAAGGAGCTTGAAAATGGGGACTATGGGCGAACTGCACGGCAGACTTCACGGCGGGTTATGGCACACCACCCGTCCCGACCGCTTACTGTCCATCGTTCAATCTCGGGCAATCTTAGTGGAGCCGGATATCGGTGATCGAGAAAGGTCAAATACTGCCAATGGGCCGAAAAATTATCCAATTTCCAGAACGATTGGAGGCATAAGCCTATTTGACTTCGATGGGTTCCATCCAGAGAGCCATGAGAAGCAGTTTCCGGTGAGCTCTTGGCATTTCTTTGTCCCATACGTTCGGAGCTGGCAAGGTTCTGTGTGGCTTGAAATCGAACGCGAAGTTGTGAGTGAGCAGTTGGTGTCACCCACTGCTCTACTCCGTAAATGGAAGGAAGAAGGGCTTCACGGTCACAACATCTTGCCTGCATTGGAGGCTGCGCACCTTGGTGACCTACCGATTTCGGCAATCCGCTCTGCATTTTTAACGTGGGATAATGGGCGGGAAGTTCGCGAGTTTAACATACAAGACTTCGACCACGTGCTCTTTAATCAGAAGCTGATAGAATGGCAGGAGGCTGTCGGAAAGTAATCGACAGTGAGCATTCATTTTGGTGGCCGGCGGAGTCATGCCGCTGAGCAAAATAGCCTCCGACCGGTAATTGGCCACATATATAATTGTTCAAATTTGGCTAATGTAGTGACGGTCAATGTTCGCTATGCTTGCTGCGAGTGCAGCATTGATTGGCACTGTCAACGGCAGCTCTGGGCCGAATGCTACACCTGTCATATCCCGAACAGGGGTTTGCGTTAGCCCGCAACCTGTTCTCGACGCACATCGAAATCATAGAGTGCAATATTCGGTCCCCTTGCGCTCACCGTTAACTACTCAGCAAAAATCCACCGTCGGAAAAAACGACACCGAGCACTCAGAGAGTTCGATTTTAAGAAATAACTTCAAAGGGTGACAGCGCAAACTATTGGGCGAATCGCGCAAACCTTTGGGTCGAACGTAAGGTTATGCGCGATCCTACAAAAAATCAAAAATCTAGGTTCGCCACATTTAACGCATTTTGCTGGATGAACTCGCGGCGTGGTTCTACGACGTCGCCCATGAGCTTTGTGAAAAGATCATCAGCTTCGGCCATATCGGATACCTTGACTTGCAGCAGCGTTCTGGCATCGGGGTCCAGCGTGGTTTCCCAAAGTTGATCGGGGTTCATTTCACCGAGTCCCTTATAGCGCTGAAGTGACAGGCCTTTTTCGCCCTCGGCTAAGATAGCTTCGAGCAGATCCATCGGCCCATGGATAAGTTGCGAACGGTCTTTGCGTACCAGTTTCGCAGGCTTGTCATATACATCTTGCAGATGTTGGGTGAAGCCACCCGAACGCTTTGCCTCTCCTGACCGCAGCAGGCGTCCGTCAAGCGTACGGACCTCTTCGACACCGCGCAGGATGCGGGCCAGTCGGACACCATGATCTTGTGTGATCCGACCCTTCCAGCCACGTTCCCACTCTAGCGCGATCAGGTTCAGCCGTTCGGCCACCTTATCGGCCACGCCCTGAAGGTCGGCGTCGACAGCACCCGGAACAAATGCGCCGGCGATTGCAGCTTGCTCAAGGATGTGGCGCGGATAATGGGTTGGAAAGGCCTCCAGAACGCGGCGCATCTGGCGGGCCAGATCGACGACGCGGGTAAGATCCTGGCCGATTATCTCTTCGCCATTACCCTGATGAAGCATGGCACCCTCGATGCCTTGCTGGATCAGGTAATCTTCCATGGCCGCCTGATCTTTCAGGTATACTTCGGACTTGCCTCGGGACACTTTGTAAAGCGGTGGCTGGGCAATGTAGAGGTGGCCGTTCTCAATCAGTTGCGGCATCTGGCGATAGAAGAAGGTCAGCAACAGCGTGCGAATGTGTGCACCGTCGACGTCGGCGTCGGTCATGATAACAATCTTATGATAGCGCAGTTTGGCGATGTTGAATTCGTCGCGACCAATGCCGGTACCAAGTGCCATGACAAGGTTGCCGATCTCTTGGCTACCCAGCATCCGGTCGAACCTTGCTCGTTCAACGTTTAGAATCTTACCTTTAAGTGGCAAAATCGCCTGTGTTTGTCGGTCACGACCGGTCTGGGCTGATCCACCAGCCGAGTCACCCTCGACCAAAAAGACTTCGGTTTTGGACGGGTCTTTTTCCGAGCAATCTTTAAGTTTGCCAGCGAGGAAGTTCACGTCCATTGCCGTTTTGCGACGGGTTAGATCGCGGGCTTTGCGCGCAGCTTCGCGGGCGTGCGCGGCCTCGATAATCTTGCCGACAACGATACGGGCGATTTGGGGGTTCTCTTCGAACCACTCGGACAGTTTTTCGTTTACCAAGCCTTCGACGGCGGGGCGCACTTCCGAACTGACCAGTTTGTCTTTGGTCTGCGAGCTGAACTTGGGGTCGGGAACTTTGACGGATAACACGCACGTCAGACCCTCACGGGAGTCATCCCCCGTAAAGGATACCTTTTCTTTTTTCGCGATACCTGACGATTGCGCATAGTTGTTAATGGTTCGCGTCAGCGCACCACGAAAGCCTGCCATGTGACTGCCGCCATCGCGCTGGGGGATATTGTTGGTAAAGGGCAATACGTTTTCGTGATAGCTGTCATTCCACCACATCGCGACTTCGACACCGATGTCATCGCGTTCGCCCGTGATAAAGATCGGTTCTGGCATAATCGAAGATTTGGATCGGTCGAGGTATTTCACAAATTCCTTAACACCGCCTTCATAAAAAAGCTCTGTGCGCAGAGGTTCGGCAGGGCGTTCATCCGTCAAGATGATCCGTACGCCGGAATTTAGGAACGCCAGCTCGCGTAGTCGCTTTTCGAGCGTCTCAAAACTATATTCCAAGTTTGAAAACGTGCTTGTGGACGCCATGAAACGTACTTCAGTACCAGTGCGTTCGGTTGGACCAACTACGCTCAAGTGCTCTTTGGTAAAGCCGCCTTCAAAGCGCGCAACATGCTCTTTTCCCTCGCGCCAGATGCGCAGTTCAAGCCAGTCGGACAGCGCATTCACAACAGAGACGCCAACACCGTGCAAACCACCGGAAACTTTGTAGGAATTGCTGTCAAACTTACCACCAGCGTGCAGCTGGGTCATAATAACCTCGGCCGCAGAAACGCCTTCGCCTTGGTGAATGCCCACCGGGATGCCGCGACCGTTATCGCTGACCGAAACGGAGTTATCTTCGTGAATTGTAACGTTCACGGCGTCCGCATGACCAGCCAGTGCTTCGTCGATTCCGTTGTCCACGACCTCGTACACCATGTGATGCAATCCCGATCCGTCGTCGGTATCGCCGATATACATACCGGGGCGCTTGCGAACAGCTTCTAAGCCTTTGAGAACTTTGATAGAATCTGCGCCGTATTCCTCGGGAATTTGATCGGTGTCGGACATTATGGGAAACCTTCTTCTGTTGCCCAATTTATAGTGTTTTTCGCAGGGAATGTCACGCGCCTGACACAAGATTTTGTGTTATACGAACGGAATGATAAGCCCGACGCAAATCAACAGGATACCCGCCACCATATTGATACGTTTTAACGTGGCGGGGCGGGTCATCAGACCGCGTAATTTGCCGACAGTGGCCGCGACTATCAGATTGCCGATCAACGGAATGGTGACGGAAACCGCGATGATAATCGCGACGTCCACCCACGTAATTGCGCGTAAATCAAAAAAACCAGGCAGTACACCGATGTAGAATAAAACCGCCTTAGGGTTGCCCAGGATAGCCAGCAGCCCTGCGGCAAAACCTGCCCAGGTACCGGGGCGGGTCAATCGATTGTCACGATCAATTTTTGCCTCGGCATGCTGGATTAACAGGCCACCCATCACCAGGAATACGCCGCTGGCTATCCAGCGCATTACCAACATGAAGGCGTCGAATACCGACAATATCCAACTGATCCCCAACACCGCGACCAGCGGCCACAGCATATCGCCGATCGACACGCCCAAAGCCAAAGGCCAAGCAGCGCTGAACCCTCCTGAAAGGGCGCGCGCCATGATGGCCAGCCAGACGGGCCCGGGGGTAAGAAACAAGATGAGCAAGGCACCGCAGTAAAGCAGAAGGTCTGGCAGGGATATTGTCACGGCTGCATGCTCGCTGTGGACTGTCCGCCGATTTCTGTAACTTCCAACATTTGGGTGCGCGAACCCAGACTGTCGAACAGGTCTTGCTCAGTGCCTGTCATCCATGCCTGCGCACCGAGAGCGGATATTTCATCATACAAAGCCGCGCGCCTATTGGCATCGAGATGTGCCGCGACTTCGTCCAGCAACAACACGGGAGGAGCACCGAAGTCCGATGCCAGAGCCCGGGCGTTGGCGAGGATCAATGAAACAAGAAGCGCCTTCTGTTCCCCGGTCGAACAATCGCGCGCCGGAACGTTCTTTGCTGTGTATACGCCCTCCAGATCAGCGCGATGCGGGCCGATCAGCGTGCGACCAGCCGACAGATCTCGCATTCTGTTATCGGCTAAGGCCTTGCGTAGATCGTCGGCCGTGGTCGGCATATCACATATCAGAGAAAGCGAGGCCGTCGGAAAGACAGTTTCCGCCTGTTCCTGTGCATCGGTGATGGCCTGAAGCGCTGCTAGCCGGTTCGCGTGGATCGCCGCACCGGTTTCCGCCAACTGTTGTTCCAACGCCAAATACCATGACGGTTCGCGGACCATGTCCTTTAACAGGCGGTTACGCTCGCGCATGGCTTTCTCGTAAGCCAGCGATTGTTCAGCATGATCGGGCAGAAAGCTAAGCGTTATGCGATCCAGAAAACGTCGCCGCCCTTCGGCACCCTCGATCCACAGCCGGTCCATTGACGGGATCAACCACAACACCCTTGCAATGCGCCCCAAGCCTGTTTGCGGTACCGCTTTGCCATCAATTCTGGTTTGGCGGGCAGCTCCGCCTTCCGACCATACCTCGACCTCGTGCACCTGACCCAAACTATGTAGGTGCGCGGTCAGTTTCCACCCAAGCGCTTCGGGGCGGCGGGTCATATCCAAGGCACTGGACCGACGCAGGCCACGACCGGGAGAAAGCAGCGAGATAGCTTCGAGAATGTTGGTTTTGCCCGCACCGTTCGGCCCGTAAATTGCGACGGGGCGGGGATCACATTCAATTACGGCGCGCTTATGCGACCTGAAATGCGACAGCGTCAATCTGGAAAGAAAAAGCCCTGTCATACGATAGGCCTGAATGCATCAAAGTAATCGACACGGGTTTTACGAAAGTGCCGGTGCGTCACACACGCATCGGCATAACGACATACACGGCAGACATATCATTGCCTTCGCGCATCAAGGTCGGATCGCCGGAAGAGTTAAACAGGAATACCGCATTTTCACGGTCAACCTGGCTGGCGATCTCAAGCAAGTATTTGGCGTTAAAGCCTATCTCGAGCCGTTCGTCGGCATAAGCGACGGCCAGTTCTTCTTCTGCGGCCCCACTGTCTGGTGCATTTACCGACAGGATAAGTCGGTCTTCATCCAATTGTAGCTTCACCGCGCGGGATCGTTCAGAGCTGACAGTCGCAACACGGTCTACCGCACGGGCAAAGTCACTGGCATCGACTTCCATTTTGCGGGTGTTACCCTGCGGAATAACGCGGGTGTAGTCAGGGAAGGTGCCGTCGATCACTTTAGATGTTAACGTGATGTTGGGTGTCGCGAACCGGATCTTGGTTTCGGAAACCGAAACGGCAATTTCCATCTCGTCGTCATCCAGTAGTTTGCGCAGTTCACCAACGGTTTTACGTGGCACGATGACGCCGGGCATTTCTGCGGCATCATCGGGCATCGGTGCGTCAATACGCGCCAGGCGGTGGCCGTCCGTGGCCACGCAGCGCAGAACTTTGCTGCCTTCGCTTTCCGAAATATGCATGTAAACGCCGTTCAGATAATACCGTGTCTCTTCGGTGGAAATGGCGAATTTCGACTTATCGAACAGGCGCCGCAATACCGGGGCAGGGGCCTTGAAGTTTGATTGGTATTCGGCGGTTGCCATAACGGGGAAATCTTCGCGCGGTAAGGTTGCCAGCGAAAAGTTTGATCGTCCGGCTTCGACCGTCAAACGACCCGAGGCACTGTCCGAAGTCAATGTGATCAGCGCCCCATCGGGTAGCTTGCGCACAATTTCGTGCAGCGTCGTTGCAGATACAGTGGTCGCTCCGGCACGTTCGACTTGCGCCGGCGCCTTGTCGACGACTTCGATGTCCAGATCAGTCGCCCGGAAAGATGCGTCAGAGCCTTCGGCTTCGATCAGGACGTTTGCAAGGATCGGAATGGTATTACGGCGCTCTACCACTGATTGTGCCTGCGACACAGCTTTAAGCAGCGCGGCGCGTTCGATGCTGAATTTCATATGCCATCTCCATTCCGGCAGTCCGGGAGGGCAAACTACCCGATACCAATGTATTCACAAGAGTTTTATTGACTTTTCAGCACGAAACGGAGGCCCGTCAAGGTCTCCGTGTCGGTTCTGAAGAAACTGGTGCGTTTAAGCTTCGAGCGAACGGCGCAGCAATTCCAGATCTTCGGCAATCTGGCCGTCGCTTTGCTTGAGTTCTTCGATGCGTTTTACACCGTGCATGACCGTAGTGTGGTCGCGACCGCCAAAGCGGCGCCCGATTTCGGGAAGGGACCGGCTGGTCATCTTTTTACACAGATACATTGCAACCTGACGGGGGCGTGCATAGCTGCGCAGACGTTTTGGCCCCACCATATCGCTAAGACGGATATTGTAGTGTTCGGACACCTTGCGCTGTATTTCTTCAATGCTGATCTTTCGTTCAGACGCACGTAGCACATCCGCCAAACAGTCCTGAGTGAGATCCATGTTGATTTCTCGACCGACCAAAGAGGCAAAGGCGAACAGACGGGTCAAAGCCCCTTCTAACACGCGTACGTTGCTGGTGATCCGGTGCGCAAGGAATTCCAGAACGCCAGCCTCGATCTCGAGGCCGGGATAGTTGGCCCGTTGGTTCTCGACCTTGCTTTGCAGGATGCCCAAGCGCAGTTCATAATCCGTCGGGTGAAGATCGACGACCAAACCACATTGCAAACGCGATTTCACACGATCTTCAAGATCCTTGATCTCGCCCGGAGCGCGGTCTGCTGAAATAATGATTTGTTTGTTCTGATCGACCAGCGCATTGAACGTGTGAAAGAATTCTTCCTGTGTGCTGTCCTTGCCAGCGATGAACTGGACGTCATCAACCATCAATACATCGACTGAGCGGAAAATTTCCTTGAAATCCATCATCTTGCGGTCACGCAACGCCTGAACGAAACGATACATGAACTGTTCTGCGGATAGATACAGAACGTTAAGCTCTGGCTTTCTAAGGTGAAGCTCTTGGGCAATGGCATGCATCAGGTGGGTTTTCCCTAGCCCGACGCCCCCATATAAAAACAGTGGGTTGAAGGTGACTGGGCCACCTTCGGCCACGCGCCGCGCCGCTGCGTGGGCCAGTTCATTCGGCTTACCAACGACAAAGTTATCAAAGCTAAAGCGCGCGTCGAGTGGTGCCGTGTTGAGCAAACTGTTCGCAGGCTGAGCCGCGGCTGCTTTCGGGCGTGCCGTAGCAGGGAGCGGCATGGCTGACTTGTCAGGTGCCGCCAGCTCGAACTTCAGGCGTGTGACGCTGTCATTCTCGGATTGCATCTCGTGTAGAATCAGATCGGCAAAATTTTGGCTAACGTAGTTGCCAAAAAAGTTCGTCGGTACAAAAAGAGTGCTTACACCATCTTCGAGCGGGCCAACGGACAAGGGGGCGATCCAGGTTGTAAAGTTATTTTGCCCAACCGTTTTCTTTAGGCGGTCTCTGATTTTAGTCCATTGAGCCTGCGTCATGTACCCTATTGTCCCCAAAATTTTTATACAGACCAGAGCACGCCCGGCTGCAATTCTTTATTTACACGAAGACAACAGGCCGCTTACCCGGTCCCATCAAGAAACCGGCCTGCTGTCCTTCGGACTTATTATACAAGGGCACATTTGGCGCGTGCGCTGGTGTCAAATTACCTAGCGTCGCTGCCGAACACACCGTTCGTCGTATACAAAGACAGGGCAAATGTGCTGGCAGCAGCATCTGCAGACCTCATAGTGACCCCTAGCAAGATCAACCATACATCCCCTACCCAACCTTAACACCCTAGCAAATGTTTAGTCAGGTCAGGGCCTGTCCCCCCAAGCGAAATGAATCGCGCTTGGTACTTTTAGCAACGTCGTATCAATCGTTTCAACACATCTTAAAACTTGACTCAGAGATTGGTGCAAAAGAATCTCTTTCTACCAATAGTAGTGGCTAAAAAGTCAAAAGGGGCACCGCGATGCGATGCCCCTTTTGGAACCAGTAACTCTGTGATGGGTAAGGGTTAACCCAGCGCTTTGACCCGTGAGGCCAAGCGCGACATTTTACGCGACGCTGTGTTCTTGTGAAAAACGCCTTTTGTCACACCGCGCATCAGCTCTGGCTGGGCAGCGCGAAGTGCGGTTGTTGCGGCTTCTTTATCACCGGACGCAATTGCTTCTTCTACTTTACGCAGGAAAGTACGGATACGCGAACGACGTGCTTTGTTGATTTGGAAGCGCGCTTCGTTTTGGCGGGCGCGTTTTTTTGCCTGTGGTGTATTTGCCATGAGGATCAGCCTTCATCTTTGGTATGTTCAAATTGCGGATACGCGACACAAACCCAAAGACCGGAGCCAATATCCGATAAGGTGATTCTAGCCAGAGCGGGCTGCACGCGCATGTATTGGACCTGCCTATAGTGCAACCAGCGGCGCATTGCAAACCCGCATAGTTAATTACTTGTCGCGGAACTGCGCTTCGCGTTTTTCGAGGAACGCGGACATGCCTTCTTTTTGGTCTTCCGTTGCAAAAAGCGAATGGAACACGCGGCGTTCAAACAACAGGCCTTCTCGCAGCGGTACTTCGAAGGCGCGATTTACGGATTCTTTAACGACCATCGTGGTGATCATGGATTTTTCGGCGATCTTGCCTGCTGCAGCCATCGCTTCTTCCATCAGCTTTTTCACCGGAACAACGCGGGACACCAGACCGGCGCGCTCTGCCTCGGCTGCGTCCATGAAACGGCCGGTAAGATTCATGTCCATGGCTTTGGATTTGCCGATTGCGCGGGTCAGGCGCTGTGTGCCGCCGATGCCAGCGACAACGCCCAAGTTGATTTCAGGTTGACCGAATTTCGCGGTTTCCGAACAAATGATAAAATCACACATCATCGCCAGTTCGCATCCGCCACCAAGTGCATAGCCCGAAACGGCAGCAATGATCGGTTTGCGAACGCGCATGATCTGGTCGGTCTCGGGCGTGAAAAGGTCTCCCGCGAATACATCGACAAAGCTTTTGTCGCGCATCATCGCGATATCGGCACCCGCTGCAAATGCCTTTTCCGACCCAGTAATGACGATGCACCGGACCTTTTCGTTATCCTGAGCGGATTTGAGTGCATCGGCCAGTTCCGTCATCAACTGATCGTTCAATGCGTTCATTGCGTCAGGCCGGTTTAGCGTGACAAGCGCGATATGGTTGTCGACGTCGACCGTAATCGTTTCATAAGCCATCAAGAGTGCTCTCGTTTGTTACGCTTTGAAGAATGTGCATATCACGAGCGCAGGTCGTTTCAAGTTATCTTTGGCATTGCGGACAGTAGAACGACGATCTGCCCGACTGGACGATTCGGCTGACTTGATGGTCGCACCCTAAGGTTTTGCATGGCTCTGACTCGCGACCATAGACGTCAAAGCTGTGCTGGAAATAGCCCAGCTCCCCGTCGGACTGCTTGAAGTCACGCAGGGTGGATCCGCCCGCTGCAATTGCCTCTTGGAGCACGTCGCGAATAATAGGTACAAGTCCGGCGACTTCGTGCACCGATAGATGCCCAGCCTTACGACCTGGGTGTATCCGCGCCCGGTAAAGTGTTTCGCAGACATAGATATTTCCTAGCCCCGCAATGATACGTTGATCCAAAAGGGCTGACTTTATAGGCATATTTCGGTCTTTAAGCGCGGCAACAAGATAGGCTTCGTGAAAGTCGTTGCCTAACGGTTCCGGTCCGATTGAGGCCAGCAGTTTGTGATTGTCGGCATTCAAAGTGTCCAACAGATCCATTGCCCCAAAACGACGTGGATCATTGAATGTTACGCGGGCCCCGTTGGCCATGTGTAGGACCACGTGATCGTGTTTTTCGGGTGCCGGGTGATCATGGACAAATTGCCCCAGGGGGTCACCAGAGACCAGCATTCGCCCCGACATGCCAAGATGGACCAATAGCGATTCCCCTGAAGATAAATCCGCAAGGATATATTTTGACCGTCTGCGCAACCTCTCTACCCGTTGATCGGTCAGCCGTGCTGCCATATCAGGTGGGAAAGGCCAGCGCAGATTGGGGCGGTTCACGTCGGCGCGGACGATGACTTGCCCTTCCATAACGGGTGCCAGACCCCGGCGTACTGTTTCGACTTCTGGCAATTCTGGCATAGTTATTCCCCTGTGACAAAACGGGCGCATTGTACCTGACCCCTCGCGCCCTATAACAAAGGTGCAGATCAAAGGACTACAAGACCCCATGACAAATGACAGCGACAAAACCACCCACTTCGGGTTCGAAACCGTTCCCGAAGCCGAAAAAGCCGGACGTGTGCAGGGCGTCTTTAACTCTGTGGCCAGCAAGTATGATATTATGAACGACGTCATGAGCGTTGGCATTCACCGCGTCTGGAAAGAAGCGATGATGGATTGGCTTGCCCCGCGTTCGGGCCAAAAGCTGCTGGATGTCGCCGGGGGAACGGGTGATGTTTCCTTCAGGTTTCTCGCACGGGCGGGGACAGGTCATGCCACGGTGTTGGACCTGACCGAACCCATGCTGGTCGCGGGGCGCAAGCGCGCCGAGGCTGCAGCGATGGCGGAAAGTCTGGACTGGGTCGTGGGCGACGCCATGGCGTTGCCGTTCGACGACAATAGCTTTGACGTCTATACGATCAGTTTCGGGATCCGCAATGTGACCCGCCCCCAAGAGGCGTTGAACGAAGCCTACCGGGTGTTGCGCCCGGGTGGGCGCTTGATGGTTCTGGAATTCAGTCAGCTTCCGAATCCGATGATGCAAAAAGCATACGATCTCTACAGCTTCAACGTGATCCCCCGGATGGGGCAGATGATAGCGAACGACCGCGAGAGCTATCAGTATCTGGTGGAATCAATTCGCAATTTTCCCGATCAAGAGACATTTTTAGACATGGTTAAAATGGCCGGATTTGAGCAGGCTAAATATCGCAACCTGACAATGGGCGTCGCCGCATTACACTCAGGCTGGAAGATTTAACTTATGCGCGGACCACATAATATCTGGCGATTGATCCGTACCGGTGCGACGTTAGAGCGAACCGGTGCAATGAATGTCGTGCTCGACGCATTTGATGCAACACCCGCTCTGCGTTTCGTGGCCAAGGCGCTTGGGAAGCCTTTCAAGTTTCTCGGGTATGCTGGCGATCCTTCCATGCCGCCCGCAACGCGCGCACTAACAGCGCTTGGCCCTGCCTACATTAAATTCGGTCAGGTCTTGTCGACCCGGCCTGACGTGGTGGGCGACGAACTAGCGGTGCAGTTGCGCGTACTGCAAGACAAGTTGCCGCCGTTCTCGATTGAAAAGGCGAAGGCCGAAGTTGAAAAAGAGATTGGGCAGCCTGTCGAGGCGATCTTTTCCTACTTCAGCGAACCTGTGGCGGCGGCTTCTATTGCTCAGGTACATCGGGCTACTCTTGCCGAGACCGGCGAAGATGTCGCCGTCAAAGTGCTGCGACCCGGTATCGAAAAGGCATTTCGCAAAGATGTAGACGCTTTTTATCTTGCCGCCCGTATGGTGGAACTGTTTTCGCCCGGGTCGCGCCGGTTGCGACCGTTGGAAGTGATAGAGCATTTCGATGGCGTGGTGAGGGGGGAACTGGATCTGCGTCTGGAATCGTCAGCTGCATCTGAATTCGCCGCCAACACCAAGAATGACGAAGGCTTTCAGCTTCCGGCGATCAAATGGGAATATTCCGCGCGGCGCGTCATGACGTTGGAATGGGCAGACGGTGTCCCGATGGGTGACAACGACGCGATAGATGCCGCCGGTCATGACCGTGTGGCGCTTGGTGACCGTGTGTTGCAACTCTTTCTAAGCCATGCCCTGCGAGATGGATACTTTCACGCGGACATGCATCAGGGCAACCTGAAGGTAGCCCCCAACGGGAACGTTATCGCTTATGACTTCGGCATCATGGGGCATATCGACGAATATACTCGTCGCGTCTATGCCGAGATTCTTTTTGGCTTTATTCGCCGGGATTACAAGCGGGTTGCCGAAGTGCATTTTGAGGCCGGGTACGTTCCCGCCGACAAGGATGTTGACGAATTCGCGCGCGCCCTGCGGGCCGTGGGCGAACCGATATTTGGTATGGATGCCACCCGCATTTCTATGGCGCGGCTGCTCACCTATTTGTTCGAAGTGACGGAACGCTTCGGCATGGAAACCCGGACCGAACTGATCTTGCTGCAACGCACCATGGTCGTAGTCGAAGGGGTCGCCCGTTCGCTCAACCCTCATATTAATATCTGGGAGGTTTCGAGCCCGATCGTCAGCGATTACATCGCGAAATCAATTGGTCCGAAAGCCGTGTTCAAAGACTTGAGCCGCACGGCGCTGGTGCTAACGCGGTTTGGGCCACGGTTGCCTGCTCTTGTTGAGGCCGCATTGATGCGTCAACAATATGATACCGCGCCTGATGATCCGATCTTTCGACGCTGGATGGCCCTGTCGGCGTTTCTGGGTGCGTGCGCAGCGACAAGCGTGATTGCGCTGATATTTGCTCTGAACTGACGCGGTAACGAAACCGGGCGGGTTTGTGAAACAAGCCCGGTTTGCATTGACAGGAGCGATCTCATTCGCGCAATTATCCAGTATGACGGATAACTCAGACGCTATATTGACGCGACTTCCTGCCCGCCTCAAGTCCGCCCGGACGGGACAGGGGCTTAGCCTTGATGCAGTGGCAAAGCTGTCGGGGGTTTCTCGGTCCATGGTCAGCCAGATCGAACGGGGTGAAAGCAGCCCGACAATTGCGACGCTGTGGAATTTGACGCGAGCGTTGCAAGTTGACTTCGCCGGGCTCTTGGAGGGCGCTAAAACGCCGACACAGATCGAGGTCCTGCGGGCGACCGACGTGCCTACCATCAATAATTTAGGCTCGGGATGCCGCATACGAATTCTGTCTCCTCCGGAGGAGGCGGGAAAGCACGAAGTCTACGAACTGCTGATTGACGACGGCGGGGTCTTGGACAGCCAACCTCATGCACGAGGTGCCCGTGAACATCTGACTGTCCTTGAAGGAAGCGTCGAACTGTGCAGCGGAGATGCGACCAGCACTGTTCACGCCGGAGATACAGCACGATATTCTGCTGATGTTCATCATAGAATTGCGGCCATTTCGGGCGCGGTGCGCGCATTCTTGGTAGTTCAGAATGCATGACGTAAAAGGGTTATCCGTAATATAGGAATAATTCCGCTATAAGAGAATTTCCATATTCCGGAGCGCCATCTGTTGTGATAGCTGTGTCGGGAGAAGGAGTTTTAGTATGACCCAGGCCTACCTTGATCACATCTCTGCGATTCTGACGGACATCGAAAACGAAGGGATGTTGAAACGCGAGCGGATGATTACCACGCCTCAATCGGGCGAGATCTGCGTTGGCGGACAACGCGTCATAAACCTCTGTGCCAATAATTACCTTGGTCTTGCCGACCACCCCGATCTGATTACCGCTGCACGCGATGCCATGGGGCCAAAAGGGTTCGGAATGGCATCGGTGCGCTTTATCTGCGGGACCCAGGATATCCACCGAGAACTGGAGCAAAAGCTCGCCGCTTTCTTGGGTAAAGACGATTCTATTTTATTTGCTGCGTGTTTTGATGCCAACGGCGGGTTGTTCGAACCGCTGTTAGGCGCGGAAGACGCGATCATATCTGACAGCCTGAATCATGCGTCGATTATTGATGGGGTTCGTCTGTGCAAAGCGAAACGCTATCGTTACGCAAATTCGGATATGGATGATCTGGAAACCCAGTTGCAACAGGCGCGTAAGGATAACGCGCGGTTCATCATGATTGCCACTGACGGGGTCTTTAGTATGGACGGATATCTGGCAAACTTGCCCAAAATAACAAAGTTGGCCGAAAAATATCAAGCGCTTGTTATGGTAGATGATTGCCATGCAACCGGTTTCATGGGGCCCAAAGGTGCGGGAACGCCGGCGCATTTCAATGTCGACGTAGATATATTGACCGGCACATTGGGTAAGGCGCTAGGAGGCGCGATAGGCGGCTATATCGCCGGACCGCAAGCGGTGATTGATTTGCTGCGCCAGCGCGCCCGGCCCTACCTGTTTTCCAATTCCCTACCACCATCAATCGTAATGGCAGGGATCAAGGCACTGGAATTGATCGAACGGGGTGATGACTTGCGCACCCAGCTCTTTGAGAATGCGCAATACTGGCGCGATGGGCTGACCAAACTGGGTTTCGATTTGCTACCGGGTGAGCACCCGATCATTCCGGTAATGCTGGGCGAAGCGCGATTGGCACAGGATATGGCGACGTGTCTGTTTGAGGAAGGCGTCTATGTCAGTGGGTTCTTTTTTCCGGTGGTCCCCCGAGGCAAGGCGCGTATCAGAACCCAGATGAACGCTGCTCTGACCAGGGATGAACTGGATCGAGCCCTTGTCGCATTCGAAGTTGCAGGCAAAAAATGCGGGGTGATTTCGTGAGTAATCAAATGAAGGCCCTGTGTAAATCAGAGCCTCGCGAAGGGCTTTGGATGACGCGGGCTCCGGTTCCAGAGATCGGTCCGGACGACGTACTGATTAAAGTCAACAAGACCGGTATCTGCGGTACCGACATTCATATCTGGAATTGGGATGAGTGGGCGCGCAAAACCGTCCCGGTCCCGTTGATCACAGGGCATGAGTTTGCCGGTGAAATCGTCGAATTGGGACGCAATGTATCGGATCTGACCATCGGCCAGCGCTGTTCTGGCGAGGGGCATTTGATTGGCAAGACATCGCGACAGTCGCGTTCGGGCAAATTTCATCTGGATCCAGCGACGCGCGGTATCGGCGTCAATGAACAGGGGGCATTTGCGCAATATCTGCGGTTGCCGGCGTTCAATGTGGTGCCTCTGCCTGATACGATTTCGGATGATATAGGTGCTATTCTGGACCCTTTGGGGAATGCGGTTCACACAGCGCTAAGCTTTGACTTGATCGGTGAAGATGTCTTGATCACGGGGGCGGGTCCTATCGGAATAATGGCCGCGGCTGTCGCGCGGCATGTGGGAGCACGCCACGTGGTTATCACCGACGTGAATCCCGCGCGGCTTGAGCTGGCAGTTAAGGTTGCGGATGTGGTGCCGGTGAATGCTGCCACGGAGGAACTGGCCGATGTAATCGCCCGTCTCAAGATGAAACAGGGCTTTGATGTCGGCATGGAGATGTCGGGAAATCAGCTGGCTTTGGACCAGATGGTTGAAGCGATGACAATGGGCGGGCGTATTGCAATGTTGGGCATCCCTCCGGGAAAGTCCCCGGTTGACTGGTCTCGGATCGTGTTCAAGGCCATAACCGTTAAGGGTGTCTATGGCCGCGAAATATTCGAGACCTGGTATAAGATGATCGCTATGTTGGAAAATGGTTTGGACGTGTCGGGGATTATTACGCACCGGTTCGCGGCAGACAAATTCGAAGCAGGATTCGCGGCGATGAAATCAGGTTTGTCCGGCAAGGTGGTTCTGGACTGGACAGAAGCTTAGGGGGCCAGCCCCCGCCCCGGCTTTGCCGGGGCCCCCCCCGGGATTTTGAGCCATTTGGAAGCGCTGGTGTTCAGCCTCGTTTCATCGCGCGTTTGAATTCGGCAAGCTTGAAGGCTCCGATCAGGTGACCGACACCGAAATAGCTTAATGCCGCGATAATCATCAAGATAAGCAGGCCAATGCCGCGCCACCAAGGCTGCGCAAGAAGAGGCTGCATCAACACATTGCCGACCCATAAGGCCGCACCCATTACAGCAGAGGCGATCAGAATGCGCCAGATACGGTGATGAAAGCGTGCATCAAACCGCGCGGCAAGGCCGAAACCGCGTGCCCCTTGGGCCAGCAGAACGAACATAGCCCAACCGGCGGCTGTAGTGGCAACAGCCGGAGCGATCCAACCGATCACCGGGCTGAGCCCGACGGCGAGTACGACGTTAACCACCATCGCGACCACGGCGAAATAGAACGGACGGCGGGTATCTTCCCTGGCGTAGTACAGGGGTTGCAGGATTTTTTGCAGCACGAAAGCTGGCAGGCCGAGACCGTATATAGCGACGGCGATGGCTATCGCAGCCGCGTCGTCGGTCGTGGTTGCGCCGCGTTCGAACAGGGTCGAGGCTAGTGTAAAAGGGATGACCATGAGCGCTACAGCCGAAGGGATGGTAAGCGCCAGCGATACTTCGGCGGCGCGGCTGATCTGGGTATGCGAACCTTGTTCGTCGCCAGCCTTGAGACGCCTAGAGAGGTCAGGCAGCAGCACCACGCCGATGGCGATGCCGACCACTCCCAACGGAAGCTGGTATAACCGGTCCGCGTAGTTGAGCCAAGCCACAGCCCCTTCGTAGAAGCTGGCAACTTGACGCCCTACCAGCAGGTTGATTTGCATAACGCCCCCGGCCAAGGCCGCAGGGGCTGCGATGATTGCTAGGCGTTTGAGTTCTGGTGTGAGGCGCGGTTGGCGACCAAAGGTAAGAGTGAATCCTGCGCGTTTAGCAGCCCACCAAACCAGTGCGAGTTGCGCGATGCCAGCGATCGGGACCGATAGTGCCAAGGTATCGCCGATTTGTAGACCGAGAGCCTTGTCGATGCCCATTCCCAACGCCTCGGACCCATCACGACCCAGAGCCGCACCGACCAGAACTGCAACGATGAAGATGATGTTTAGAACCACCGGTGCCGCCGCCGCGGCCAAAAAGCGCCCGGTTGCGTTCAGCACGCCGGAAACGAGTGCAGCGAGAGAGATGAACAGAATATATGGAAAGGCCAGACGACCGTATTCGACCGCAAGGTCAAAACGTTCATCGCCTGCGAAACCGGATGCCATTAACAAAACCAGCCCCGGCATGGCGATAACACCAATAATGGTAAAGATCGTGAGGATGAAGGCCATGCCGACAAACGCGTCTTGCGCGAATTCTTCTGCGCCTTCGCCGCTTTCCAGTCTTTTGGAAAACATTGGCACAAAAGCCATGTTGAACGCCCCTTCTGCAAAGAAACGCCTGAACATGTTGGGCAGTGAGAAAGCAACCAAAAAAGCCTCGGCTGCGGGGCCGGACCCTAGGTACCCCGCAACCATCACGTCGCGTACAAACCCCATGACCCGGCTGAGGAGGGTCCAAATTCCTACGGTAAAAAATCCGGACATGAGGCGGATGGGTTTCATTGCGATGCTGCCTGTTGCTGCGGTGGGAGACGCGTAGCCTTTGGCAGGCCGTTACGCAATTGGCGAAATGACGAGATCACCTCTTAGGCTGAATTCTAGCCCCGAGAAAAAGCTCTAGGGCGCAGCAAAGCGCCGCGCGCGCTCTGGTATCGATGGCCTCGGAACGAATTAGGCCTGAGCACGCTCTACCCCATCTATAATTGCGGTGCGCAACCGTTTTTCCAGGGTTTTTTGCTTGCTCTCGGTGTAATACTTTAACCCGAACATGTCTTTGACATAGAAGGTATCGACGACCTGTTCGCCGTAAGTCGCAATGACGGCATTTGCGATATACACGTTGGATTCAGCCAAGGATCGGGCAAGGTCATAGAGCAGCCCGGGACGGTCACGGGTATCGACTTCGATGATCGTGTAGATTTCAGAACCGTCGTTATCGAACGTGATGTGCGTAGGTACCTTAAAGACTCTTTCGCGCTTTTTAACCTTGTCACGCGATGTGAGCTCTTCGCGGGCCATAATTTCACCCTTGAGGGTTTTTGAAATCATATCGCGGAGCCGGGGCAGGCGGGCCGCATCATAAGGGTTGCCATCGGCGTCCTGAATCCAGAACGCATCGGTAACCCAGCCGTCCTTGGTGGTATAGCTGCGCGCATCTACGACATTGGCACCCACAAGCGCGAGAGCGCCTGCGAGACGTGCAAAGATGCCGGGGTGGTCGGCCATGACAAAACAGGCGCGGGTGGCATCGCGGTCCTCGTCGGGATGCAGGTCGATGCGAATTTCACCCTCAGTAATATCACGCAGCAGCTGGGCAAACACCGCGTGCGCCGTCACATGGAGCCCTTGCCAGTAAGGTGGATAATGGCGCGTTGTTTCGGCTTGCAGATCTTTACGGGGCCAATCCGAAAGCGCAACTCGCAAGGCCTTCTTGGCTTCGTTTCCTCGATTGGCGCGGTTTAAATCTTCCAGCCCAGTTTCCAAGGCGCGTTTGGTCTGGCGATACAGTCCACGGATCAGGACAGCTTTCCAATTGTTCCAAGTGTTGGGCCCGACGCCGCGAATATCACAGACGGTCAGCACGCAGAGCAGGTCCAACCGTTTGACGGTTTGCACGGCTTTGGCAAAGTCGCGCACGGTACGGGGGTCAGCAATATCCCGCTTTTGAGCCATATCGGACATTAAAAGATGGTATCGAACCAACCATTCCACCGTGTCTACTTCGGCTTTGTTCAACCCCAGTCGGGGGGCGATTTTACGCGCCATCTGCGCCCCAAGAATGGAGTGGTCTTCGGGTCGTCCCTTCGCAATGTCATGGAGAAGAAGGGCGACGTACAACACCTTGCGGTTTACGCCTCGTTTGAGGATGGACGAAGCAACCGGTAGGTCTTCTTCAAGTTCGCCTTTTTCGATAAGTGCAAGGTTCGTGATGCACTGAATTATATGCTCGTCCACCGTATAACTGTGATACATGTTAAACTGCATCATCGCGACAATGGGCTCGAATTCCGGAATGAACGCCGCAAGCATTCCCAGTTCATTCATCCGGCGCAAACCGCGTTCAGGGTTGCCATGCTTAAGCATCAGATCAAGAAAGATACGCTGCGCTTCCGCGTTGTTACGCATGTCATCGTCGATCATACGCAGATTGGCTTTTACCAGACGCATGGCATCGGGGTGGATCAACATCCCTGTGCGTAAGGCTTCCTCGAATATACGCAGCAGGTTCAGTTTATCCGCCATGAACGCATCATTATCTACAACTGCAAGCCGACCGACCACTACCGTATAGCCATCGCGAAGTTTGGGCCGTCTGCGAAAGATTCGTTCCAGTAAGGGCTCTGCTTTGATGTGGATCGCTTCGAGTTTGGTAAGAAAGATGCGGGTCAGTTCACCGACTTGGGTGGCGTGACGGAAATAAGCCTGCATGAACACTTCGACGCCGCGACGGCCACGGGTGTCACTATATCCCATCGCCTCGGCAACGGCGACCTGCATGTCAAAGGTAAGTTGTTCGGTCGCGCGCCCCGATAGCAGGTGAAGGTGCCCGCGCACTGCCCAGAGAAAATTCTCGGCATCGACGAAGGTCTTGAATTCTTCCTCTAGAAACACACCCCGTTGGACAAGATCGGCGGCATTCTCCACGCTATAGATGTGTTTGGAGATCCAGAACAACGATTGCAGGTCACGAAGCCCACCCTTGGCTTCTTTTACGTTGGGCTCCACAACATATCGCAGACCCTGTTTGCGGTGACGCGCCGCACGTTCCTCGAGCTTTGCTTCGATGAAGCTGCGGCCAGTACCGGCGAATAGTTCGGTTTTGAGAGTTTGATCCAGATCCTGCGCCAAGGCTAGGTCGCCTGCGATAAAGCGATGCTCAAGCAGCGCGGTCTGTATGGTGAAATCCTCGCGCCCCAGCTGCACGCAATCACGAATTGTGCGGGTCGCGTGCCCTACCTTTAGCTTAAGATCCCACAGCATGTAGAGTATCGATTCGATGACCCTGTCGGCACGCGGGGTGGATTTTGTGGTGATGAGAAACAGAAGGTCGACATCGGAAAACGGGGCCATCTCGCCTCGGCCATAGCCGCCGACACCAACAATAGTCAGTTGATCAGTTGTACCGGTTGTCGGAACAGGATGCAGGTGCTGGACGGCAATCTGGAGAGTGCTGCGCACCAATTGATCCGTCAAAAAACAATAGGCCGACGTCATGGCGCGCGCATCGAAAGGCGACGCGGCAAAGGCGCGTGCAATTTCGGCACGCCCTGCTTTTTGCGCGCTCCGCAAGATATTCACTGTGGCGGCCTGAATATCGCTCTTGTCGCTCAGCCCTGCAAGCGCCGTTGTTAGCGCTTCGTTGATCGCGGCCTCGTCGAAGATAAGCTCGGGTGCGCTAATCAGGTGACGCGCTGTCGCCTCACCTGATTCTGCTTGCGTAATGAGTGGTTTTACCAACGGGGAGTTCCCTAGAAGCCGGCACCGCCAAACGATTGAGGTGCAGGACTTATGATAACGACCTGCTTGTTACGGATCGTCGCGACCGCCAACCCGTGCTCAGTCGTGCCATTGGGTCTCAGGCGGAAAACGCCGCTTGCCCCGCGAAAGCCTGCACCCTGTGTAAGTCGTGAGGCTGACAAAGCGTCGCTTTTACCGGATTTTGCCAATGCGCCAACGGCTGCGATACCGTCAAACGCCAGTCCGGCGATCGGGTTGGGTGTATTGCCATATGCAGCTGAATAGCGTTGGGCGAAAGTAGAGGTTGCAGCTGGGTCAGGTAGCGCGAACCAACCACCTTGGACCCCTGGCAAAGCCAAAGTCTGCGGAGGTATGTCCCAGCGTGTAAGGCCAATATACTGGGTCGTCGCGACAGAAACGCCTGCCTGTGGAAGCATTTCCGCCAAAAGAGGCAGGGCGCTGGCCGATGAAGTGGTCAGAAATACTGCATTGGCTCCGTTTGCATCTACCGCAGCCTTTACCCGTGGTACGGCCGCAATGACGGCGTCTTGGCTTAGCGCATAGTCAACGGTACCCGCCGAAGTAGCCCCATTTGCAGCTATGGCGTTGAGGATGGCGTCACGACCCAGCTGACCCGCCAGATCCTGACCGTGAAGAACCAGTATCCTGTCTTTTCCAGCCGATTTAGCGTAGCCAACCAACCGGTTGGCGGTGTCGTCGAAACCATGACCCAACACAAAGACGTTGCCGCCTGCGATACTAGAGTTGTTCGAGAAGGATAATACGTTGACCCCCTGTGCAGCAACCGCGTTGCCTGCGGCATTTGCGGCCTCGCCATAGAGCGGCCCGACAATGATCTGGGCTCCGTCTGTCACTGCCTGCGAGGCCGCTTTGCTGGCAAGGGCTGCATTGCCAGCCGTGCCATATACCCGCAAATCAATCTGGACGCCGCCAAGATCACGAATGGCAAGGCGCGCCGAGTTTTCGAGCTCTTGAGCGAGTAGGTTGTCGGCGGCCGATCCTCCTCGAGGAATAAGCAGGGCGACCGGTATGGGTTTGCTTGTATCTACTTTGGGGCCTTTGACGCCTCCCATATTGCTTGCAATGATTGGTTCGCAGGCGGTCAGGGCCAGCGCAACCAAGGGCAAGATCAAAAGCCGCAACGGCTTGCGAAGAGTTTCGAAAACAGCAATCATAACAGCGTCACTCCAAAATGTGGCGGGTCGGAGGCGTTGACCCATGAATATATGCACCGATCATAGAGGGTGCGAAAGGCGGGTCCAGCTTGAATTACCAAAAGATACCCCTCGCGGCAGGGCTTTATTTTGTCGGGGTACCTATCGGCACCGCCAGAGACATCACCCTGCGCGCGCTAGATGTACTGGCATCCGCTGAAGTATTGGCCGCGGAAGATACGCGCAGCTTGCGAAAACTAATGGATATTCACGGCGTCCCTCTCGGTGGGCGTGTAATTGTGGCCCTGCATGATCACTCGGGGAAAAATGCTCAAGATCGACTTTTGAGAGCAATTCGCGATGGGCAATCTGTCGCCTATGCGTCGGAAGCAGGCATGCCGCTGATCGCCGATCCCGGCTTTGAGCTGTCAAGGGCGGTCGCTGAGGCGGGGTTGATGCTTACATGTGCACCCGGTCCGTCCGCCGTACTGACAGCGCTCGCTTTGGGCGGGTTGCCAACGGATGCGTTTTTCTTTGCGGGGTTTCTACCAAACGCAAAAGGAGCAAGATTAGCTGCGTTGCAAAAGCTAAGGGATATACCCGCAACGCTGGTATTTTACGAATCACCCAAACGTGTAGGGGCAATGCTGAGGGATGCGGCACAGGCGTTGGGAAACGAGCGCTCGGCTGCTGTATGTCGTGAACTGACCAAGAAATTCGAGGAAATACGACGCGGGTCATTGGTCGAGTTGCGCGATGAGTACGCCGAGAAAACGCCAAAAGGCGAGATCGTAGTTTTGGTTGATCGAGGTCGTTTACCGACAATTAGCGAACATGACCTAACGTCGGATCTTGAGGCTGCATTGAACACGATGTCGATGCGGGATGCCGTCGACATGGTTGCACAGGCACATGATGTGCCGCGCAGGCAGGTTTATCAATCGGCGCTAAAGTTGGGGAAGGAAGATACAACTTGACCATCCGTCCCACAGCCCTGGCGAAATCAGCGCGCGGTGCAGTATCTTACCACGCGGGGCGCGCTGCGGAAATATCAGTCACCCAAGATTACCTTCGCCGCGGGTTTGTGCTGGCGCATGAACGGTGGCGGGGGAAAGCCGGCGAAATCGATCTGATCATGCGCGATGACGATGGCGTTGTATTTGTCGAAGTCAAGAAAAGTAATAGCTTTGAACAGGCAGCCCGGCGGCTGACCCACAAGCAGATGCGGCGCATCTGCTGTTCTGCTGAAGAATTCATCGGCAACGAGCCGAGGGGCAGCCTGACTGATATGCGGTTTGATGTGGCGTTAGTCGACCACACAGGGAATGTTCAAATTCTTGAAAACGCTTTTGGATATGACTGAGCCATTGCACCTTGTGCGTCTCTGCGCCATCTAAAGATGAACAGCACGGAGACCGGTTATGAAAATTGCCTTTCAAATGGACCCGATCGGGGCCGTAAATATAAACGCGGATAGTAGTTTCCGATTGGCGGAAGAAGCGCAGGCACGCGGGCACTCGCTTTTTTATTATACGCCTGACCATCTGGCCTACCAAGAGGGGCGTATTACCGCCCGTGGGCATGATCTGACCGTGCAGCGTGTTCAGGGCGACCATGCAACGCTGGGCCCGGAACGCGAAGTTGATCTATCGGATTTCGACGTGGTGTGGCTGCGGCAGGACCCACCTTTCGATATGCACTATATCACGTCGACACATTTGCTAGATCGTTTGAAGCAAACAACCTTGGTGGTGAATGATCCATTCTGGGTCCGCAACTATCCGGAAAAACTGTTGGTTCTGGATTTTCCTGACTTAATCCCGCCGACGACAATTGCGCGTGATATTGATACGATAAAAGCATTTAAGGCCAAGCATGGGGATGTGATACTCAAGCCTCTTTACGGGAATGGTGGGGCAGGCGTTTTCCGCCTCGATGGCAATGATCGAAATCTGGGGTCGTTACACGAGCTTTTTACCAGCTTTTCACGCGAACCATTGATCATTCAGAAGTTTTTGCCCGCTGTGTCAAAAGGCGATAAACGCGTTATCCTCGTCGAGGGCGAAGCCGTCGGTGCCATCAACCGCGTACCGGCAGAAGGCGAAACGCGATCCAACATGCACGTTGGCGGGCGCCCCGAGAAAATTGGCCTGACTGACCGTGACCTTGAGATTTGTGCAAGGATAGGGCCTCGGTTAAAGGAAAAAGGTCAGATATTTGTCGGTATTGACGTGATCGGTGATTACCTGACTGAGATCAATGTGACGTCCCCCACGGGCATCCAAGAACTGGAGCGCTTTGACGGTACCAATATCGCCGCGCAGATTTGGGAAGCAATCGAGGCCCGCCGCAGCTAAATCGTAGGACCGACAGAGCAGTGTCTTTTGCGGTTATCTATTTAAAGAGAACGGCCAGCGAAATGGTGTGTCGCTGCCCATACAGTGGGCGCATGTATTTTCCATGCTGTGCTTTGACCTGATCCTTTTACCGCCCGACTTTGGATCATGCGATGGTACCTTGCGGCAAGCGAAAGCTTAGCGCTTCGGCCACGTGGGGTTTGCGAATGCCGGCTGAACTATCCAGATCCGCAATTGTTCGAGCCACCCTTAAAACGCGATGATACCCACGGGCCGATAGCTGAAACCGCGCTGCCGCATGGAGTAGTAACGCGCGACCTTCGGTATCCGGCGTTGCGATTTCTTCTAGAAGGGTGCCGTCGGCATCTGCGTTTTGACTGACGTCAGGAAATGACTTGAAACGGGAAGCCTGTTTTTCAACGGCCATCGCAACACGCGCGGCGACCGCAGCCGATGCCTCCCCTCCGTCGTGAAGATCCAGATCGGTATAGGCGACGGGCGGGATATCCACCCGCATGTCAAATCGGTCCATAAGCGGACCAGATATGCGCCCCATATAATCTTCGCCGCATTTAGGCGCTCTGCTACATGCTCGTGCGGCATCGTTAAGGTGACCGCATTTGCAAGGGTTTGCCGCACCGACCAACATGAATTTACAAGGATATTTTACATGGGCGTTGGCCCGCGCCACCGTCACTTCACCGGATTCCAGAGGTTGTCGGAGAGTTTCCAGAACCGCGCGAGGAAATTCGGGAAGCTCGTCCATGAACAAAACGCCATTGTGGGCGAGGCTTACTTCGCCCGGTTTAGCATGTCGCCCCCCACCGATAATAGCGACCATTGACGCGGTGTGATGTGGTTCACGGAAAGGGCGGTGCCGCGAGATACCGCCTTCGTCAATAAGCCCCGCCAAAGAATGGATCATGGATGTACTAAGCGCCTCGCGTGGTGAAAGGGGCGGCAATATGGTCGGCAGACGTGCTGCCAGCATTGATTTGCCAGACCCGGGCGTGCCGACAAACATAAGATGGTGACGCCCTGCCGCTGCGATTTCCAGCGCGCGTTTTCCACGTTCCTGTCCTTTGACCTCTTGCAGATCTTTTTGCGAGGCGCACAAAGGCGCTTCGCCCGGTGTCGCGGCTGCGAGGGGGGTCTGCCCGGTACAATGGTGTACGACATCACGCAAGCAGGCCGCAGCGATTACCTGAGTGTTGCCTACCCAAGCAGCTTCGGCACCGCAAGCCGCGGGGCATAACAGCCCTTTATGATGTTCTGCGGCTGTCATTGCGGCAGGCAGTGCCCCCAGGACGGGGGTCAATGTGCCGTCCAGAGAAAGTTCGCCCAATGCCACAAATGTCTGCACCATGTCACGAGGCAGAATGTCGATTGCAGCAAGTAATGACAGGGCGATCGGGAGGTCAAAGTGGCTCCCTTCCTTGGGGAGGTCGGCTGGGCTTAGATTGATGATTATACGTTTGCTGGGAAGTGCGATGGTCATTGACGACAAGGCCGCGCGAACGCGGTCACGTGCTTCGGAAACTGCTTTGTCGGGCAACCCTACGATCGAAAATGACGGTAACCCTGCTGAAACCGCGCATTGCACTTCTACAAGCCGCGCATCAACCCCATGAAAGGCAACAGTGTATGCACGAGAAATCATGTGAAGCCTTTGTCGGGACGAATGGTTAAGGCGTAGGTACAGGGTGTTTAAGAACCGTTAATTTTGCACGTCACTGTTGGATTTGAGTTTATTTGGCAAAATGAAATCAGCGACCGTCACGTCGTGGGGCGCTGATGAATTCAGTTATACGTTG
>DRFG01000220.1 GCA_011050655.1 Roseobacter sp. | reverse complement strand
GGATACTAAGGGGGTAGGCAAGGTTCGCGCGGACTGACCGGCGCAACATAACCGGGCTTTGGAACACATAGGCCTGTTTGGTGCGCGCCACGTTATCGGAAGCCGACCAAGTGACGGTACCTGTGTTTAGTCTTTCCAGCCCGTGCAAAGCCTTGAGTAACGTCGTTTTGCCCGCTCCGTTCGGGCCTAACAAGATAGTGAAGCCGGACGCCCCCAAGGTAAGGTCGATCGGCCCCAAGAGGTTTTTCCCACCTTTTGTTATGCTGACGCCACGCATGTGCACGGGTAAAACGGTGGTCACCATCTACCTCTTCTTTCCGTGCGGGACAGGGCGTGGATAATCAAGTTTACCGAAAGCGCTAACCCGATCAGGACAAAACCCAGTCCCAAAGCCAAGGCGAAATCGCCCTTGCCGGTTTCAAGTGCGATAGCGGTGGTTAGCACCCGCGTGGCATGGTCGATATTCCCACCCACAATCATAATCGCGCCGACCTCGCCTATGGCACGGCCAAATCCGGCCAATGCCGCGGTTAGCAGTGCCCGCCGCCCATCGGTGATCAATGTCAGGATACGGCGCATCGGCGTTGTATTAAGAGATATAAGCAAGTCGTGATATTCGGCCCAGAGGTCGCGCATGGCCTGATGGGTGATAGACGCTATTAGTGGCGTGATGATGACCACCTGTGCAATAATCATGGCCGTCGGGGTAAACAATAGCCCGAAAACGCCGAATGGTCCTGCGCGCGACAGCAGCAGATAGACAATCAGGCCGACGACCACAGGGGGAAGGCCCATCATGGCGTTGAGCACTGCGATTGCAGTCCGTCGGAACCGGAACCGGCGGATCGCCAGCCAAGTCCCGAGCGGTAATGCAATTAGTGACGCGATAAATAAAGCTGACAGGCTGACCTGAAGGGACCGCATAGTGATCTCAATCAGGTCAGCATCGCCGGTCGCGATTAGCCAGAATGCAGAAGTGAGGCCTGCCCAGATGTCATTCATTGGGCAGGGCGTGGATTTGGATACTCATTATTTACTGTCTTCAGTCGCCCAGTCGTACATTTCTGTCGGAAGTCATGTTGGCAGACGAAAACCCTGCATTGTCGAGCGCGAGGTTCACCCCGAACGCGATGATGATCAGGGCCACGTTGGCTGCTAGGAAAGCCTTCATTTGGAACCTCGCTGTTGTGCGCTTGAACGCAGGTTACGGAACGGCTGATAATACTTCATATCATTCGGCCGGCTGCGCGCCAGAGGCGGGTTTGCTTTTGTCGGCAACCACCTCTTCTGCCCAGATGCTATGGTGTTCACGGGCCCATTGCAGATCGACATCACCGGAACCCATCGCCTCGAATGCGCCTTCCATGCCTAGCGTACCGATATAAATATGCGCGAGGATTACGGCCATCAGCGCAAAGCTGATAATCGCATGCCACAGTTGGGCGTACTGCATTTCTTCTTGGGGCGTCAATGAAGCCTCGATCGGACCAAAGCCCAGTAGTTGCGGTACACCCATATCGTTGAGCTTGGCAAAGGTGGGACCGAACATCGTTATTTCGAATGGAAACAGCAGAGACAAGCCGGATATAGAAATTGATCCGCCGAGAATAATGACAGCCCAGAAAATCAGTTTTTGTCCGGTGTTGAACTTTTTGGCAGGGGGGTGACCCTTGCCGAAGATGCCGCCGCCCTTGAGGATCCAGTTTATGTCGGTGCGGTCAGGTAAGTTGTGTGCGATCCACATGACGAACACCATTACCAAGCCCAGAATAAAGGCCCATGCGACGTTGTTGTGAATCCACTTTCCTACAGTCGCATATGCCGAATACGCCTCGAGACCGAAAACTGGGATCAGCAACTTACGCCCAGCAAGAGAAATCAACCCCGTCAACGCGAGCAAGATGAACGAGCTGGCAATCAGCCAGTGGCCAAAGCGTTCGATGAACTTGAAACGCGCAATGGTGATCCCCGCGCGCCCATGCTCAATTTTAATGCGGCCTCGGATCAGATAGAAAATCGCCAGCAGGACAACGGTGACCGCAAGCGCGGCGCTTCCGTAGGTCAGAAGCGGGCCACGTCGAAAGTCTAGCCACCAAATGCCGCTTTCCTGCATCAGCACGGTAGGAGCCGGACCCCGGATGCTGGCTGACATCGAGCTCCCTGTATCGGCTCTAATGTCGCGCCACAGATCAGCGTCAGAGGCACCACCCAATGTTCCGAGTTGGCTGGAAATTGGGGGCGCTTCCTCTTCTATGGGAAGCGGGATTTGAGCGCCAAAGGGAACCTCTTCGCCGCGTTGACGGGCAAGGATGTCTGCAAGGGACTGTTTGCCGGGTTGAATTCCCACCGTGTTTTCAGTGGTATTCTGCGCGGCCGACAGGCCAGCAAATGAAACGAGGAAAACGAGGGGCAACAGGATGCGCAGCAATGTCATCGGGACCTCCGATATAATAAAGATAAATTGGCCCGCCAGCATGTGCCAGCGGGCCAAGGAACGCATTATTGTGCGAAAGGGGCCTTAGCCGCCTTTACGCTCGTACGCCGTACCCCAGCCCCAAGCACCTGAGCCAAAGCCACGCGCTACAACACGTTCGCGGTAGATGCCTGATACGACATCTCCGTCGCCTGCTAGCAGGGCCTTGGTCGAACACATCTCGGCGCAGATAGGCAGCTTGCCTTCGGCGATCCGGTTACGTCCATACTTTTGGAACTCGGCTTCGGAGTTATTCTCTTCGGGGCCGCCGGCGCAGAAGGTACACTTATCCATCTTGCCACGTGACCCAAAGTTGCCAGCCTGAGGGTACTGCGGCGCGCCGAACGGGCAGGCGTAGAAGCAGTAACCGCAGCCGATGCACAAGTCTTTGGAGTGCAAAACAATGCCGTCGTCAGTTTGATAGAAACAGTCTACCGGACAAACGGCCATGCACGGCGCGTCGGAACAGTGCATGCAAGCAACTGATATGGACCGTTCGCCGGGCTTGCCGTCTTGAATGGTGACAACCTTGCGGCGATTGATGCCCCACGGTACTTCGTGTTCGTTCTTACAGGCCGTGACGCACGCATTGCATTCGATGCAGCGTTCGGCGTCGCAGAGAAACTTTGCTCTTGCCATCTTATTGGTCTCCTTACGCTGTCCAGATTTTGCAGAGGGTCGCTTTGGTCTCTTGCATCTGAGTTACTGAATCATATCCGTATGTCTGTGCCGTATTGGTGGATTCACCTAGCACATAAGGGTCGGCTCCGTCAGGGTATCTGTCCCTCAGGTCGACGCCTTCCATGTGGCCGCCAAAGTGGAACGGCATAAATGCAACGCCGCTTTCCACTCGTTCAGTTACCATGGCCATCACCTTCACTTTGCCGCCTTCTGGGCCTTCAACCCAGACTTGTGCGCCGTCACGGACGCCCAGATTGTTGGCATCGCGGGTGTTGATCTCGACGAACATGTCTTGCTGAAGCTCTGCCAACCAAGGGTTGGACCGTGTTTCGTCACCACCGCCTTCGTATTCAACCAAGCGACCAGACGTCAGAATTATCGGGTAATCCTTGGAAAAATCGTTTTCCTGAATGGATTTGTACATCGTGGGTACACGCCAAAACTTCTTGTCGTCGTAGGTTGGATAGTCTGCGACCAGATCACGCCGATTGGTATAAAGTGGTTCGCGGTGAAGCGGAACCGGATCGGGGAAGGTCCAAACAACGGCACGGGCCTTGGCGTTGCCAAAGGGTGCACAACCATGCTTGATCGCAACGCGCTGAATGCCGCCGGAAAGGTCGGTCTTCCAGTTTACGCCCCCGGTTTTAGCCGAATAGTCAGACGGTGTTTCGCCGGTTTGCGATGTTTCTCCGACTTCTTCCGTAGGCTTTTCATCGGCCTGAGGACGCCCCTCGGGGAAGCCCGCGACATAATTGATAACGTTCATTTCGTCATCTGTCAGGTCGCTGTCCCATCCCAGCTCTCTGAGCATGGCCATGGTGAATTCGGGATAGCCGTCCTTGATCTCTGACCCTTGGCTATACACGCCTTCGGCCAGCAGGTTTTCACCATCACGTTCGACCCCGAAACGAGCCCGGAAGGTCAAGCCACCTTTGGCGACAGGCATGGACATGTCGTAAAGGTTGGCAGTGCCGGGGTGGTTCATTTCGGGTGTGCCCCAAGCAGGCCATGGTAAGCCGTAGAAATCACCGTCGGCGGGCCCACCCATGGCACGCAACGTTGTGCGATCAAAGGTATGCTGGTTCGCCATGTGCATTTTCATGCGCTCTGGGCTTTGGCCAGTATAACCGATGGTCCACATACCGCGGTTGAACTCGCGGGTGATGTCTTCGACCACGGGTTCATCCCCCTCGATCGCAATGTTCTTGAACATACGATCGCTGAATCCGAACTTGTCAGCGAACAACTTGATGATGGTGTGATCTGGTTTGCATTCAAACAGCGGTTGGACAACCTGATCTCGCCATTGCAGCGAACGGTTCGAGGCGGTTACAGAACCGCGTGTCTCAAACTGTGTCGCAGCGGGGAGAAGGTACAGGCCGTCTTGACGGTCTTGCATGACTGCCGAAACAGTTGGGTAGGGGTCTACTACGACCATCAGGTCGAGCTTCTCCATCGCGGTGACCATTTCCTTTTGACGGGTCTGCGAGTTGGGCGCGTGGCCCCACAGAACCATCGCACGGGTGTTGTCTGGCTGGTCGATGTTTTCCTTGTCTTCCAGCACACCGTCAATCCAACGGCTAACGGGAATACCCGTCAGGTTCATCATCGAGGTCTCGTTAAAGGACGCATCAGAGAAACGACCCTTGAGCCAGTCCAGGTCTTCTTCCCACACACGTGCCCAATGCGCCCAAGCACCTGCGCTTAGGCCGTAATAACCGGGCAGCGTGTCTGCCAGAACGCCAAGGTCGGTTGCGCCTTGGACGTTGTCGTGACCGCGGAAGATGTTCGTGCCGCCGCCGGCGGTGCCCATGTTGCCCAAGGCCAACTGCAAGATACAATAGGCGCGGGTGTTATTGTTGCCGTTGCTGTGCTGCGTGCCACCCATACACCAGATGACAGTGCCGGGACGGTTGTTGGCCAAGGTGCGTGCAACGCGCTCAAGCTGCGAACCGGGCGCGCCTGTAACACGCTCAACTTCTTCGGGGGTCCATTTTGCAACTTCGTCGCGGATCTGATCCATGCCCCAAACGCGGGTACGGATGAATTCTTTATCTTCCCAGCCGTTCTCAAAGATGTGCCACAAGATGCCCCAAACCAGCGCCACGTCCGAACCGGGCCGAAAGCGTACATATTCGTCGGCATGTGCAGCGGTGCGGGTAAAGCGAGGATCACACACGATCAAGGGCGCGTTGTTTTCTTCCTTCGCTTTCAGCAAGTGCAGCAGGGAAACCGGGTGCGCTTCGGCAGGGTTACCACCGATTACAAAGATCGCTTGGCTGTTGTGGATATCGTTGTAGCTGTTGGTCATGGCACCGTAGCCCCATGTGTTGGCTACGCCCGCAACGGTGGTCGAGTGGCAAATCCGCGCTTGGTGGTCAACGTTATTGGTACCCCAGTATGCCGCGAATTTGCGGAACAGATAAGCTTGCTCGTTACTATGCTTGGCAGAACCGAGCCAATAGACAGAATCCGGGCCGCTTTCTTCGCGGATCACGTTCATCTTGTCGCCGATTTCGTTGATGGCCTGTTCCCAGCTAATGCGGATCCATTGGCCACCCTCTTTTTTCATCGGGTACTTCAGGCGGCGTTCTCCGTGAGCGTGTTCGCGTACCGAAGCGCCTTTGGCGCAGTGCGAGCCAAGGTTGAACGGGCTGTCCCAACCGGGTTCCTGACCGGTCCAGACGCCGTTTGAAACTTCTGCGATGACCGTACAGCCAACCGAACAGTGGGTGCAGACCGATTTGATCGTGTCGACCGCACCATCAACCGCTGACGCCGCCGAGGCTTGAGTGACAGAGCCCGCCGTTGCGGCTATTGCTGCCAAACCGCCGATAGCAAGGCCCGAGCCCCGCAAAAATGAACGACGGTCGACCGATCTTTCGGCGATATCGGACACAATGCCAGTTCTTTGGGGCCGCCGTGCAACCCCGTTCGTCTTTTTCCGAAGCATAGTACTCTCCCTTGAAGCCCGCGTGTCATGAACAATTGGTTCAGGTCGGGGCTGTTTTTTCAATGCGCTTGTTAGACCCGCAGAGTTGTTCGTTTGATTAGAAACGCGTACTTTCAAAATACGCGCGCGTATGTGCAGTGTCCTGCATCGTATCAGATTGTAAATCGACGGGCTGCGCCTCTGCCGAAGTGCCACTGGCAGCAACGGCCACGGCCGCTGCTGGGGCTGCGGAACCTGCCAGTTTTAGAAAATTTCGGCGATTGGTGCCGGTGGTTTCCTGGGTCATGGGTTTAATCCCTTTCCTTGGTTGTGCGGGCGTGACCCGCGTTTAATGGCGCGGGTTTAACGCGCAGTCATACGAAAAGCTTCGCGTTCGATGTCCATAAAGGCACTGCCAACTGCACCGACGCCGGCATAGAGGACAGAATTTTTAGCACTTTGCAGGTCGGTGAAAAAATGACCAGCCCATGGCGCAATGTGTTTGTTGAAGAATCCCCGCTGAGTAGCGTCAGAGGCAGCATCACCAAAGCGACCTACGATCATGCCGCCCATCATCTCCATGAGCGACGCGATGTTGTCTTCGGGTTCGAATACGTTGGGCGCACGAGATATGCGCTGCGCCGACATGTCTGTACGCAGTGTGGCCAACGGTTTTTCGTTCAGAAAACCAGTGAGGTAATAGCTGGCGTAAGGCAGCAGTTCCCCGCGGCCCAGACCAATGAACAACGCGTCGAATTCCGTTTGGACCTGCTTGGGCGTCACGGCTTTTGCAACACGTGCCAAACCGTTTATCGCTTCGCCCAATGCGCTTGCGTCACCGGTCAACGAAGCGGTCTGGTCCAGCATCGCCTCTTCGGCTGGCCGTGCCAGCATTACGCCTAGATAATTGTATAGATCAGCGCGAAGGCGATCTTCCGGGGAAACCTTGGCGACTTCGGCGGTGACATTCATGAGTTTTGGTCCTCGAAATGGAAAGCCATACGGCGCGGTGGCAATTGCACATCATCCGGTACAGCATCAAGTGCATCTGTCTCGATTTCTGCGTCAGGTCCTGGGGCGGGCTCGGTTTCTTCGACAGGCGAAGCAACCGAGGTCTGTGTAGGCTGCACCATAGCAGCCACTTCTTCGGGCGTGCCCACAAGGGGTGCATCTGGAGCCGATGCCTTTGCCGATTTGACCGCCACATCCTTGATATGTTCGCGCAGGCCTTTTCCCACTTGGTAGCTGGTGGTAAAGTCGGTGACGGCCGATACTTGGGTGTAATCGTCAGCGTAATCGACCAAGTCGTCAAGGCAGGCAAGTACCGGGTCGGACACCCAAAGCTTACGTAGCGCACGACGGCGTAAGTGATCCGGGATCGCTTTTGCCATGAATGCCGTGAAGTCGTCACCGGCTTTCAACGTGTCTGGGTCAGGAAGGTCGAATTCGGCCAACAGTTCCTCGTCAGACTTTTCGGCAATCAAAACCTGCTGGTCAGCGAGTGCCTGTTCTTCAGCGGCTTGCTGGACCGATGCTTCTTCGGCCTTTACGCCAGCGCGGCGGCGTTCCCAGAATGAGGCTCGACGGGTCATTGCGCGGAACCCGTTCTTGTCTTGCGGGGCGCACGATATACGTCGGTTGTCTGCGAAATACGCGAGTCACCAACGCCGTCTTGCTCATGTTCGCGATGTTCATCGCGACGGCGTTTAATAAAGGCTTCTTCTTCGTGGTGCTCGTCCAGATAAGCCGAGATCCAAGCAAGGACCTGAGGAGGAATCATAACTTTTTCGACGATATCCTCACCGTTGTCGCTGTAATCCTGTGCCTCATAAGGCGATGCGGTAACTGTGACGATATCAAGCGGTTTGTCAGCTTCTTGCGTGTCACGGCAAATCACATAGAGACAAGGAACATTTGCGGCAAGACTGTGCGCGTACGCTTCGGTATCGGAGCGATAGAGCGTTAAAGGAACGGTCGCCGCGTGATAATCCGAAACGTTGCCTTCGGTACGCAAAAGCTTCCAGTCAGCCGGTGCTGCACCAGGCAAAACGCAGACCGCACGCCACACAAATTTCGCCCACTTGGTAACCCCGGGCGATTTGCGAAGCACCACACCGACCGGCATGGATTGTGCTGTTTTGAGAATTGCGTTCAACTGGAACCCTGAAAGATGATGTATGCCTGCGTGGCGGTATACTGACGTATTCCGCAGCGTTATCAAAGCAAAATCTGTTTAGTGAGTGTTCTTATCATCATATGTTGCAGCGCAGCAGTGACGTTAGGTCGCATATCTTGAGCTTTGTCAGGGTGAATTGCATTCCTGACTGTTTTTATTGGATAAATTCCGCTGCACCTGCGAATATTGATTCTCCGGAAACGATACTTAATTTGGGGTTTGCGGCGGGCGCAGAACATCTCTAGCTTGGCCGGCGAATGATGACAGCACAGCCGCCAAATCTCCAAGTTGTCACGAGGGAGCCATGAACAAATCACTCTTACTTTGCGATTGCTTAGGCAGTCAGAAAATCGACGTGGACGCGTTATCCAAGACAACTGGTCTTACGTGCTCAAAAGTACATAGCTGCTTATGTACAGATCAGATCGGTATCGCTGCCGAAGCTATCAAGGCGGGTAACGTCACGGTCGCTTGCCAGCAAGAACGCCGCCGGTTCGAAGACCTTTCGGTAGAAATTGAAGCAGAGATGCCCGAGTTTGTCGACATTCGTGATCGTGCAGGCTGGCATTCGGGCAAGGGGGACGCTGCCCCGAAAATGGCTGCGCTGGTTGCAGAAGCGCATCTACCTGCCCCGGCACCACGCGTGCTTGATGTGTCATCTGAGGGCACGTGTCTGCTGCTTGCTCCGCCCGATCTTGCCATCGAAGTGGCAGCGCAATTGGCAGATACGCTTGCGATTACCGTTCTGCTGGATCAAGGGGCAGATGCCACCGCCGATCCTCGGTATGACGTGGTGCGGGGCAGACTTCGCAAAGTTTCGGGGTCGTTGGGCAACTTCACGGTAACGTTTGATCAACTCGAGATGCTAATACCCGGCGGACGTGGTGCCCCGGGGTTTACGCCCCAGCGTGACGGCGCGGTATCTGAGTGTGACATTATTTTGGACCTTAGCGGTAACATGTCCCTGTTCCCTGCACCTCACAAGCGCGACGGCTATCTGCGCGCCGATCCCGGCAGCTCGAACGCTGTGGCGGATGCCGTACGGCAAGCGATGCAGATGATCGGCACGTTCGAGAAACCGCTATATGTGCGTCTGGCTGAAAATCTCTGCGCTCACTCGCGGGCCGAACAACCTGCTTGTTCGAACTGCTTGGACCTGTGCCCGACGGGGGCTATCACGTCTGCTGGCGACCATGTTGCGATTGATCCGCTCATCTGTGCGGGTTGTGGTAGCTGTTCGGCGGTGTGCCCGTCTGGGGCTATTACTTTTGATGCCCCGCCGGTGGATACGCTATTCAGGCGGCTTTCTACGCTAGCTTCTACATATCGCAAGGCCGGTGGCAAAATACCCCGTTTGCTAGTCCACGACGAAGAACACGGGCTAGAGATGGTGCAGCTTTTTGCGCGGTATGGCGCAGGATTGCCGGTAGACGTCATCCCGTTTGCCGTCAATGCTTTGGCCGGTTTCGGTCATGCGGAAATGCTCGCGGCGCTGGGCTGTGGTTTTGGTCATGTCGATATTTTATTGTCCCCCAAAACCGAACGCGATGTGATCGAGGTTCAGGCCGAGATAGCCCGCGCTATTAGCGGTAGCGATGCGATCCGTCTGCTTCAGGTGTCAGACCCTGATGCGTTGGAAGCGGCACTAGATACGGACGCCTTGCAGCCCGAACATGAAACGTTGTTGCCTATGGGGTCGCGTCGTCAGGTTGCGCGGCTCGCAGGAAGAACCTTACAACCAGATGCCAAGATGATCGAACTACCCGCCGGGGCACCCTATGGTGCCGTGCTGGTCGACACCGATGCGTGCACCCTGTGCCTTTCATGCGTTTCGTTGTGCCCGTCAGGTGCGCTTGGGGATAACCCGGATCTGCCTCAGTTGCGCTTTCAGGAAGACGCCTGTCTGCAATGCGGCCTGTGCGCCAACATTTGCCCCGAGAACGCTATTGCCTTGAAACCGCAGCTTAATTTATCCGACGAGGCATTTACACAAATCGTGGTACACGAAGAGGAACCCTTTGCATGTATCGAATGCGGGTCGTTGTTCGGGGTGAAATCAACGGTGGAAAAGATCACCGAAAAACTGGCAGGCAAGCACGCCATGTTTGCTTCGTCCGAAGCGGCGAAGATGATCCAGATGTGCGACAATTGCCGGGTCAACGCGCAGTATCACGCGCAAAATAATCCGCTGGCCGGTAAGGAACGCCCTAGGGTACGCACGTCTGAAGACTATTTCAGCAAGCGAAAAGACCACTAGGCCCTTCGCCAATGTCAGCAATAAAAACCAGGAGAAGATCATGAGCGAAGAGTTCAATATGTCCATGCGTAAATTCTTGAAGCAGGTCGGCGTTACCTCGCAACAGGCCATCGAAGACGCGATGCGTAAACAGGGAAACACCGAAGGAAAAACCTTCGAGGCCAAGGTTGTGTTGACCGTTGAAGGGCTCGAGATAGAGCACGTCGTCACCGGAAAAATCCAAGGGCAGTCAGAGGCGTGAGCATTACCCGAGACGCCGTTCTGGCCCGCCTGAAGACCCTCAAAGACCCTATTTCGGGTAAGGACATCGTAGAGCTGGGGCTGGTGAAGGCGCTGACTGTCGACGAAGGGACAGTGCGCTTTGTGCTTGAGGTGAACCCCTCCCATGCCGACGCTTATGCCAAGTTGCGCGATGAAGCCGATGCCGCCGTTAAGGCGATGGAAGGGGTTTCGGCAGTTTCGGCAGTGTTGACCGCGCATTCCAAGCAAGCGCCGCCCCCGGATCTAAAGATGGGCCGCAAATCCGAACCTGCCGGTCCAGAAAAGATTCCCGGTGTCGACCGAATAATCGCGATTGCGTCGGGCAAGGGAGGCGTCGGTAAATCCACTGTCGCTGCGAACCTCGCCTGTGCGTTGGCCGCCGAAGGCCGCCGTGTCGGAATGTTGGACGCAGACGTCTATGGGCCTTCGCAGCCTCGTATGCTTGGTGTGTCTGGGCGGCCCGCGTCACCTGACGGCAAGACGATCCTGCCGATGCGCAACTTTGGCGTGACAATGATGTCTATCGGTTTGATGACCAATGACGATCAGGCGGTTGTCTGGCGTGGGCCCATGTTGATGGGCGCGTTGCAGCAGATGATGATGCAGGTGCAATGGGGTGCCTTGGATGTGTTGATCGTCGATCTTCCCCCAGGGACCGGTGACGTGCAAATGACCCTTGCGCAGAAGGCGCATTTGGATGGCGCGATCATTGTTAGTACACCACAGGATATTGCGCTGTTAGATGCCCGCAAGGGGATCGACATGTTTAACCAGCTCAAGACCCCGATTATCGGCATGATCGAAAACATGAGCACGCATATCTGTTCGAACTGTGGTCATGAAGAACATCTCTTTGGTCACGGCGGTGTCGCTTCCGAGGCCGAAAAGCTGGGCGTGCCCTTGTTGGCAGAAATCCCGCTGCATCTGGATATTAGGGTCGCCGCTGACGGCGGGGCACCGATTGTGGTGTCGAAACCTGAAAGTGTTCAGGCAGAAGCGTTCCGAATGGTCGCCCGAGCCTTGATCGAAAGTGGCCACGCATGACTGACGCCCCGGTACTACCGCCACTGCTAAAGGGGTTGCAATCTGACAGCCCGTTTGCACAGGCCTGTGCCGAGGCGCATCGGGGCTGCGATGCGGGACTGGTGCTTTACGATCTGGGGCCCAGCATTCTAGAGGCTGCCATTGTATTCGCACCCGAAGTCCCGTTGTCCACGGCGATTGCGATGCTGCCGCTTTGTGCGGTTGGCTTTCAAAGCGCCCTTGGGGCTCTGGCCCCGCCCGAGGTCGGATTGCATTTGGCGTGGAATGGCGACTTGCGACTGAATGGTGCGGTGTGTGGACATATGCGTGTGGCAGCATCTGACCCTGATCCAGACCAGATCCCTGATTGGCTGGTCGTGGGCTTTTCGATAAACATCTTGCCGCAAAGCGACACACCCGGCGACACGCCTGACGATACCACCTTATACGGCGAAGGCTGTTCCGATGTGAACCCAGCGACGCTTCTCGAGGCGTGGGCGCGGCACACGTTGGTTATGCTGCACCGCTGGTCAGAAGAAGGATCAGGACCCATACACAAATACTGGTCGGGGCTGGCTTGGGGAATGGGTAAGAACGTTACTCAGGCTGACACGACCGGTGTTTTCATCGGTGTCGATGAAAATTTTGGTCTGCTGCTAAAAACCGACGATACCACTAAGCTTATTCCCTTGACCGACCTGTTGGAGCCTGCCTCATGAGCGACCTTTATCTCGCCCGCGCGATCCATTTTGACGAAAGCGATCGCAATGTATTCCATGTTCCCGCCCGCACCGGCGAATGGTGCGTGTCTGGGGGGTTTGAGTTTTCAAACTGGTCCGAAGGCGATTTAACCGGAAAAGCCCGTCAAGCCTTTGCCAATGGTTGGATGGGCGTGGAAACCTTTGGACGCGTGACGTTCGTTGCCGTGACCAAGGCCGAGCCGTTCGAGGTCGAAGCGATCACGCGACAACTGGTCAGGCATTTCGTCGAGATTTACGGTGCCCCGTCGTCTGAAGCTGCCCGGCCCGTGGCCGAAGAAGAGGTGAGCCAGATGATGGAAATTTGCGCAGAGCATGCCCCAAATACGCTGTTAACAGTTGCGCGGGAGCTTACTGAAAGTGGAGTGCGCGAAGGGTATCGGTTTATCGAACCACAAGATGCCGGGATCGATCAGTTCGCTGTTCATGGATCATTGGACGAAGACGACCACGGCGGGCACGGACACTCGCACTAGCGGGTGCCGGGTGGGTGGACTAATCTAAAGTGATGGTTGTAGCCTGTCGACGCCACTAAAGCGATAATCCCGTTTCAATTTGTTTGGAGAGGTCGGTTGCTTTATGGCCAGTACCGAAACGCCACTTTTCCAAGGAATGATCCTATGTCTGCACTAAAGATCGTGCACTTTTCCGACGTTCTTTGCGTCTGGGCCTATATTGGACAAGCCAGCCATTTTAAGTTGCTCGAAAAGTTCGATGACATGATTGATGTGGAAGAACATTTTTGTTCTGTTTTCCCCGATACACAAACCAAAATCATCAATGCGTGGCGCGACCGGGAGGGCTTTGACGGATACGCCGATCACGTTAAGACCGCTGCCAGCAGTTTCGACAACGTCATCATTCATGATGATGTCTGGTCAAAGGTGCAGCCCAAGTCCTCGGCAAGCCCACATTTATTTATCAAGGCGATTGAGCTGCTTGAACACGAGGCACCCGAGGGGAAGTTTTTCGACCGTTTATCGAACAGGGCGGCCAAGGAGCTTCGATCTGCATTCTTTGCCGAGGCCCAAGACATTTCCGATTGGGCCGTTCAGAGAGCGATTAGCGAGAAGATCGGTGTGGCATTTGACGAGGTTCTCAAAAAAATTGAGACGGGCGAAGCCATTGCGAAATTGACCGCCGACTACGAGCTTGCGCAATCTTTACGTGTTCAGGGCAGCCCGACCTACATACTGAGCGAAGGGCGCCAGATGCTATTTGGGAACATTAGCTACAATATTTTGGAGGCAAACGTTGCTGAATTACTTTCTGAGAAAAGCAACGAAATCGGCAGTGATTGCTAGTAATTTAGCCGCCACACCACCGGGCATCCACCCTCTCTCGGCCTAGCGTTCTTCACAAAAAAGCCCCGGTGTTTCCACCGGGGCTTTGTCGTTTTCAAAAGCGGTTAAGGATTACTCCTCTGCGCCTTCTTCTTCTTTTTTGACTTCTTCACCAGTTTCCTGATCAACAACTTTCATCGACAGGCGAACCTTGCCGCGATCGTCAAAGCCCAAAAGTTTGACTTTCACTTCCTGGCCTTCCTTCAGAACATCCGAAGGATGGTTCAGGCGGCGGTTTTCGATCTGGGATACGTGGACCAGACCGTCGCGCTTGCCAAAGAAGTTCACGAATGCCCCGAAGTCGACGATCTTGACGACGGTACCGGTGTAAACCGCACCTTCTTCAGGCTCGGCCACGATGGACCAGATCATGTCATAGGCTTTCTTGATCGATTCACCATTTGGCGATGCAATCTTGATGATGCCTTCGTCGTTGATGTCGACCTTTGCACCGGACACTTCAACGATTTCGCGGATCACTTTACCACCGGAACCGATAACTTCACGGATCTTATCGGTTGGGATCTGCATCGTTTCAATGCGTGGTGCGTGGACCGAGAATTCACCCGCGCCGGACAGTGCTTTGTTCATCTCGCCAAGGATGTGAACGCGGCCGGCTTTGGCTTGGGCCAAGGCTTTCTCCATGATCTCGGGCGTGATGCCTGCGATCTTGATGTCCATTTGCAGCGACGTGATACCTGCTTCGGTACCGGCCACTTTAAAGTCCATGTCGCCAAGGTGGTCTTCGTCACCCAGGATGTCGGACAGGATCGCATAGGAGCCGTCTTCTTCGAGGATCAGACCCATTGCAACACCCGCGACTGGCGCTTTCAAAGGTACGCCCGCGTCCATCATGGATAAGGAGCCACCGCAAACCGACGCCATCGAGGAAGAGCCGTTCGATTCAGTGATCTCGGACACAACGCGGATGGTGTATGGGAAGTCAGTAGAGGCTGGCAGAACCGCCTGCAACGCACGCCAGGCCAGCTTGCCGTGACCGATCTCGCGACGGCCCGGGCCAGAGACGCGCCCAACTTCACCAACCGAGTAGGGAGGGAAGTTATAGTGCAGCAGGAAGTTGGATTTGAAGTTGCCATGCAGCGCGTCGATGAACTGCTCGTCGTCGCCGGTGCCCAGAGTGGTCACAACCAAGCCTTGGGTTTCGCCGCGTGTAAACAGCGCAGAACCGTGGGTGCGTGGCAGGATGCCGGTTTCGGCTACGATATCGCGAATCTCGTCGGTCTTGCGGCCGTCGATACGTGTACCGGTTTTGACAACGTCACCGCGCAGAATTGACGCTTCGAGCTTTTTCAACGCGGAACCAAGGTTCGCATCGTCTTTTTGCTCGTCGGTCAGCGCCGCTTTTATCGTGTCACGGGCTGCCGAAACGGCCGCAGTACGCTCTTGCTTGTCCGCAATGGCAAAGGCAGCGCGCATTTCTTTTTCGCCAGCAGATTTAACAGCGGCGGACAGGTCAGAGTAATCAACCGGCTGGAAATCAAACGGCTCTTTTGCGGTGTCTTCGGCCAGATCAATGATCAAGTCGATAACCGGCTGGATCTGCTCGTGCGCGAATTTCACTGCACCCAGCATTTCTTCTTCCGACAGCTCGTATGCTTCGGATTCAACCATCATCACGGCGTCTTTGGTGCCAGCGACAACCAGATCAAGACGCTGTTCTGGGTTCAGGCGCAGGTCCTGCATGTCGTCGACTGTTGGGTTCAGAACATAGTCGCCACCCTCAAAACCAACGCGGCACGCGGCAATCGGGCCACGGAATGGCGCGCCGGAAATGGTCAGCGCAGCGGATGCCGCGATCATTGCGACCATATCGGGATCGTTAACCAGATCGTGCGACAGAACGGTACACATCACCAGAACTTCGTTTTTGAAGCCGGGAACGAATAGCGGACGGATCGGACGGTCGATCAGGCGGGCGGTCAGTGTTTCTTTCTCGGTGGGGCGGGCCTCACGCTTGAAGAAGCCACCCGGCACTTTACCGGCGGCATAGTATTTTTCTTGATAGTGCACGGTCAGCGGGAAAAAGTCCTGACCGGGCTTTTGCTGGCGCGCAAAAGTGACGTTGGCCATGACGCTGGTTTCGCCCAGTGTCGCGATAACCGAACCGTCTGCCTGACGGGCCACTTTGCCTGTTTCCAGTGTCAGCGTCTCTTCGCCCCACTGCATGGATTTTGTCGTTACATTAAACATCTACGTTTCCTGTTTCGGTCCGCACGGGACCATTTGCGTAGGGGGCATATTCCCCCTGACTCCGGTATCTTCTTTGTCGGGCGCTGGAGTCCGGGCGCCGGCTTTCAGATTGTGCGGCCATACATTAGTTTGCGTACGATGGGAAGGGAAGCGTTGCAGGTGTTGTGACGCCTGTGCAAGAGCAGTGGTCAGAGGTTGAAATCGCTCTTATGCTGGGCCGCCAGGCAAGGCTTTGAACATTTTGTAGTTTCGCAAGGACACCGCGCCTTTGGTCACTGTGTTTGGTGCCTCGACGGACCACCCCATCCGACAGAAAAAAGGTTTCGCTTTCTCGCTGGCATAGGTTGTCAGCTGTCGCACGCCCAAAGCTCGCGCCCGATCCTCAATCGCGTGATAAACTACGCGCCCAATGCCGGTACCCATGTAATCGGGGTGAACAAAGGCAAGGTCGATATAGCCCTCCGCATCGATCGTCATGAAGCCGACCATGGCATTGCCCTTGGTCGCCGCGACTCCGTCCATGGTATCAAAGCGGTGTTGCCAGACTTGCGGCGCGGGCTGGTCCCCGGCCCAGGCGCGGCGCTGTTCTTGCGAATACACATCAGCCGTGCCCTCGTGCACCGCAGCAAAGAAAATCGAGGCGGCCGCTACGGTATCTTGCGGGGTGAGTGTTCGCAGTTGGATCGACATGACGCATCCTCGATAGCTGCAGTATCGGAGGCAAGGTCCAGAGGTAAATGAAAAAACCGCACCCTGTTTCCAAGGCGCGGTCTTTCATAGTGGCGGTGCAGTGCTGGTTAGCGACGCAGGCCCAAACGTTTGATCAGGTCTTGATAACGTGCGTCATCTTTGCCTTTAACGTAATCCAGTAGTTTCCGGCGTGTCGCAACCATTTTCAACAGTCCACGACGACCGTGGTTGTCTTTTTTGTGGGTTTTGAAGTGCTCGGTCAGCGTCGCGATGCGTGAGGACAGAACGGCAATCTGCACTTCAGGCGAACCGGTGTCGCCTTCTTTGGTGCCGAATTCCTTCATGACGCGTGCTTTTTCTTCTAGCGTAATCGACATCGGGGTCTCCTTTTCAAAAGGTTAAAGTGATGGCACAGGCCGGGATGTCGTCCAGCACAGGCCCATGGAGCATCGTCCGCCGAGGTGAATCAACGGGTGATGGCGCGCGTATAGGCAGTTTTTATCTGGTTGGCAAAGGTTCATTGACCATTCCCAGATACGTCAGGTGAGAAACTGTAGTGGCACCGTTTGAAATCACTAGTTGATAAGACCGGCGCTAATCGCGGCCTTTAACGGCACCACTGATATATCCGAGGCGAGCAGTATTCCGTCAGATTTGACCGTGGCGACCATAAGGTTATCCATAAACACCAAGTTCTGCTGAGGATCGGAGGGATCGGTAGAAACTTCAATTAAAGGCTGGGTGCCATCGGACTGTTCCTCGTCCCAAATTAACAACAGACTATCTTCGTTAATTTCGAAATCCAAAATGCTTACAGGTGGAAGATCCGTACTAAGCCCCGTTAATAGAATGTCATCAGCGCCTTCGCCTCCGGTGATTATGTCGAGCGGACCAGCGATGATGGTGTCGTTGCCGCCGCCTCCGTTTAGAAAATCCTGTCCGGTATCAGCCCCTTCGCCCGCGATACCGTCCACGACATCATCGTCCCACCCTCCAAACAGGGTATCTACGCCGTGGCCCCCCGATAATGCGTCGTTGCCCAACCCTCCCGAGAGAATGTCATTCCCTAGGTCACCAAAAAGCACATCATTTCCGGCTGACCCGTTCACAGTATCATCGCCCGAGCCGCCAAATAACGTATCGGCATCGTTGTGTCCGAACAGTCTGTCGTTTCCTGCTTGACCGTTTGCAATGTCAGAGCCATCCCCCCCGTGCAGCAGGTCATCACCTGCGCCCCCGTCGAGGGTGTCGTTCCCGGCGTCACCCCAGAGTAGGTCTTCACCGGTATTGCCATAGAGGGTGTCATTGCCATCATACCCCCCAATTTGGTCATCGTTCGACGTGCCGATTAATTCATCTGCTTCAGAAGTGCCTGAAATGACATCGCCGCGCATAGGAGAAAGCGGCTCCGGTGTATCGCTGCCCGTGTCTTCGTCTAGCTCTATGTCAATAAAGGCGACCGCGCCGACTGTAATAATTCCCATAAGGCCTGCCAAAAATAGCATGTGTACCACCACCAAAACAAATGTATGAAATGCGCAGCGTTGGGCAAACACATGCCCCTGACTACGAGGCCTGCAAAGCATTACCGCAGGGGAGTTAATGCCAGCCTAAGGCCGCCAAGCCACTGGCTCTTGAGCATAGCTGATGTATAGCGGGTGTTTAGGGTGTCCGGCCTTTGTAAGCCCTAGGTGATACAGCGGTGCTTTTAAGGATACCATCAGACGGATGACGTCGCTTCCTCGGTTGAGGTGGGTGCCGTGAACCCCCCAGGCGGCAATAACGCTATCAGCCCACATAACGCCATTGCTCAGCATGTGGTCATTCTCGGTGCCGATCGGCTCGGCCGCTTGGCGCATCAATCGGGGATGAGTCTCACGCCAGGCAAAGATATTAGCCACCTGAAACGCGCCATAACCAAGCGTACGAGCCCGCGTCTCGCACCGTTCCACGGTCGGATCGTTTTCGATCTCTGTCGCCCGTGACGGATTAAGCATGACAAACAATACTTTGGGAGTTGCTGGATCCCATGTGCGCGTGAGGCTGTAGCGATATCGCTCGCAATCTGAATAGACCGCTGTCGAAGGTGCATCATCTTTGGTATGGGAGCGCGTAATCATGGTTGCTGCGGAACGTTGAATACTCGGGTCGGGTGCAATTCGCCTGCTTTGTAGCGACCTACCGCAACTGCTCGCCCCTCGAAAGACGCCCACGCCTCATCACCATATTCGACATCGTTCGCCAAGACCATGCCAGGGTTGCCATTTCGCAGGCGCGCCGCGCCCTGTGCGGTTGCTTTGACTTCGGGCAAATCCTGAAGCCCGTGCTCAAGAGGCAGCAAATGGGTGTCCAGCGACTCCGTCCGTGCCATGGCTTCTATCTGCTCCATCGTCAAAGATTGTGCTACCTCGAACGGCCCGGACCAAACGCGCCGCAAATCGCGTACATGCGCCAGACACCCCAAAACCTGCCCAAGATCTCGGGCAATGGACCTGACATAGCCGCCTTTTCCACATACCATTTCTAGGGTGACATGATCAGCATCGGGGCGGTCAATCAGCAACAGGCTTTCGACCCAAAGGGGCCGGGCGGCAAGCTCCATGGTTTCTCCGTCGCGCGCACGCTTATAGGCTCTCTGGCCGTCAATCTTGACCGCCGAGAATTGAGGCGGAACCTGTTGGATGTCACCGATGAAACGTGTCAACGCTTCCTTGATCAGCTCATCAGTCGGACGTACCTCGGTAGTCGCTAGGATTTCGCCTGCCGCATCATCGGTATTGGTTGAAATCCCAAGGCGGATTGTGAACTCATAGGCTTTCAGTGCGTCAGTGATGTAGGGTACCGTCTTGGTTGCCTCCCCCAAAGCAATCGCCAGAACTCCTGTCGCGTCAGGGTCCAGTGTCCCGGCGTGGCCAGCCTTAGTGGCATTGAGCGCCCAGCGAACCTTGTTGACCACGGTGGTCGATGTCGGGCCGACGGGTTTATCAACGACCAGCCACCCCGAAATATCGCGTCCCTTACGTTTGCGTGCCATCTTTTCTGCCTTTGTCCATTTGCCTGCGTCCTATCAAAGTCCAGGCACCAATGCCCATACAGGCTTTGTTCCAAATGGATGAAAATCCTCGCCGAAGGCCAAAAATTTTTTCTCTTTGGGGCTACTTTTCAGTAACGACGCCGATAATTGGCCCCAGGGCACCAAAACCCAGATCATTCCGACTCAACGATGGTGCCCTCATCCTCGAGATGTTGCCATCAAAATAAAGCGCATTCCGCACCTTCAGATGATCACGAAAAAATAACGCGAAGTCATAGAAATTAATCGTATTGTTCGAGATCGCAAAGACCGCTCGGGTACCATCCTCACTGGTCCCCACGCCGTTGCGCACATAACGCGATGTACTGCGTTTCAGAAACCGTGGATGTAGCTTGCCGTCGATGACCAACATAGGTCCCGACTGCGTGGCGCTTTGACAGTCCGGACTTTGTCGTAAAAACCGTTTTGTCTCGATCACATCGGCCCGGTTGCCACGCAAACACAGAATACCGTTTGGTAAAAGCCCGAAATTGCCCGGTCCTTCACTGCTGATGACCCGCTGTAATTCGGTACCGTTTTCAAGGTAATACCCCACGGGCGCGCGGTCATCGTGATACATCCCCGCATTCATGGCAAAGCCCAGCTTCTTGCCTTCGGCTTCAAGTGCAGCGTTCAAAGTATTGAAATACCCATACGGGCTGCCGTCGCCCGCATATAAAAACAGCTCCAGCGTATCTTTGGTCAGATCGACCGTGCAGATGTCAAAACTATTCTCTCTGAATGACATGGTCTCGCAGGTTTCCGCCATCAAAGGGGCCGTGCCCCAAAGTATCAGCAAAATCAGCGCTGCCAGCCTCTTCACGACTCACCTACGTCGCT
>DRFG01000219.1 GCA_011050655.1 Roseobacter sp. | reverse complement strand
TACGAAGGGTCGCTGGAATGGAGCTGCTCAGGATCGTTGTTCCCTAATGAAACTGGTTCAGTGTATTTTCGTACGGAAATTTCACCGTGAAGCTGACTATTCTTGACCAATTCTGTCCAGAGTGACACGAAGATCTTCAGATTGATACGAGGGTCCAAATGCCAGCCAGCGCACTAATGATACAGGGAACCGGATCGAACGTGGGCAAGTCAATGTTGGTGGCTGGCCTATGTCGCGCTGCACTGCGACGTGGTATATCGGTTGCTCCGTTCAAGCCCCAAAACATGTCGAATAATGCAGCCGTTACTGATGACGGGGGCGAAATCGGCCGGGCCCAGGCGTTGCAAGCGATCGCATGCGGCTGCGCCCTTTCAGTGCATATGAACCCGGTCTTGCTGAAACCGGAAAGCGATACCGGGTCTCAGGTTATTGTACAGGGTCAAATGCGGGGTCGTTTAAATGCTCGGGATTTTGGCGGCGCACGCGAGTCGCTACTGGCCCCAGTGTTAGAGAGTTTCACGATTTTGAGCAAAACCGCCGACTTGATCATCGTCGAAGGTGCGGGAAGCCCGGCCGAAACCAATCTGCGGCACGGCGACATCGCTAACATGGGGTTTGCCCGCGCAGCGGGGGTGCCGGTGATCTTGGCGGGTGATATCGACCGGGGCGGGGTCATTGCGCAAATTGTCGGAACCCAGGCAGTGATCGATCCCGAAGATGCCGCTATGATCGCGGGTTTTATAATCAACAAGTTCCGTGGAGAGGTCAGGCTTTTTGACGACGGCTATGAGGATATCATCCGCCGCACCGGATGGGCCGGTTTTGGGGTCCTTCCTTGGTTCAATGCCGCCCATCGGTTACCGTCTGAGGATGCGGTGGATTTGGCCCTACCTTCGATGACAGGGGATTTTCACATTGTGTGCCCGATGCTGTCACGCATTGCGAATTTCGACGATCTTGACCCGCTCGCTGCTGAGCCTTCTGTGCGGTTATCAATGATACCGCCGGGCACACCCTTACCCGCCGACGCCGATCTGATTATCTTGCCGGGGACCAAGTCCACTCGGGGTGATCTTGCTTTTCTGCGCGCGCAAGGTTGGGACGTCGATTTGCATGCTCACGTGCGCCGGGGCGGGAAAGTGTTGGGGATTTGCGGAGGATATCAGATGCTTGGTCATATAGTCGACGATAGCGGCGGCCTTGATGGCGCTATGGGGCGTGATCGGGGGCTTGGGTTTCTGAACGTTGAAACCCGCATGGCCAGCGACAAAACCTTGACTAAAGTTACAGCGGTTCATTGCGCGTCGGGGGCGCAGATCGACGGGTATGAAATACATATCGGCCAGACCGTAGGGCCAGATTGTAAACGTCCGTTCGCGACAATTAACAGTATCGCAGACGGGGCGCATTCAAGAGGTGGTCAGATTACCGGAACCTACCTGCATGGGTTGTTCACGAACGATACTTTCCGCGCCGCATGGTTGGAAAACATGGGGGTCAGCAGTGGCGGGACCGCGTACAGTCAGCTTGTCGAGGATACATTGGATCAGCTTGCCGATCACATGGAGGAACACCTTGACGTGTCAGCGATGCTCGCCTGTGCCGCGCCGGTGGGTAAATAATTCCTGCGGTGCCTATCGTCGTTGTTGTCTTTGGTAACGTTCAGTAAGATACAGTGGCAAACTTAATGATAAGGACGTTAAATGGAACGTAACCTCACCCTCGTGGCCCTGTTTGCCGCCCTGATTGCCGCGTTGGCGTTGATCCCGAAATTCTCGCTTGGGTTTGGGGTGCCGATTACGGCACAAACCTTGGGCGTCATGCTATGTGGTACTGTGCTTGGGGCGAAACGTGGCACCCTGGCCGTGCTGTTGTTCTTGGTGCTGGTCGCTATTGGCCTTCCCCTTTTGGCTGGCGGGCGCGGCGGCCTTGGGTCATTCATGCTGCCATCGTCGGGCTTTTTGATCGGCTGGCCCGTCGCGGCGTTCGTGACCGGGTGGATCGTCGAAAAATGGCGCGGTCCGTCATTGACGATTGTGGCCGGCGTCGCGTCGGTCGTTGGCGGCATCATAGTCTTATATGTCTTTGGTATCATCGGCCTGTCCATTGCATTGGACAAATCACTGGTGGAATCCACAGTTCTGGTCGCGATTTTCATTCCAGGAGATTTTATAAAAGCGGTTTTGGCAGGGTTTATTACCAGTGCGCTGGCCAAAGCCCGCCCGGCCAGTGTGCTTTCCCGCAATTGATCCACACGCTCTAGAGCGTCGATTGTTAGGGGTAAACATTCAAGCAACGCTGGTTAAAAACAGCGTTGCTTCATGCGTTGATGAGTTCTGAGTTTTCTTCGATCAATGCTTGTGAGATTTTCAAAAAATCGTCCATACCAAAGATCAGCTCGGAAGGGCATGACGCCACTTGAGCCTGCGCACTTTCAAGATGTTTGTCTATCGCGATCTCACTGTTGCGCGCTTCGTCACCCAATTTCTCGAAACCCAGAGAACCGGCGGTGCCCGCAATCTGGTGAAAAAGCGTCCGGGCAGAGATGAGATTGCTATGAATTACGTCCACTGAATCGCTTTCCCAAGCGGCCAATGCATGTTCGGCGATAGCGAACTGGCGGTCGCATAGCATCTGTAGAAAGCGTATGCGTATTCGCTCAATGCCTGGAAGTTCCAGTTTTTGCTGTATCATGCTGTACGTCCCACATACCAAAAGTCTTTTTGGGCGCGTGCAAAGTCGGCGGCAGCCATTTCTGCCGAAGCATGTGCTTCGGATATTGCATCCATCACAGAGCTGCTGTTCTTCCACATCAAGCGTACTGCCGACCCTGCGCATACGCGCGGTTTGATCTGCTTACCATTATTGTCGAATAATTCGGTGCGCGCCAGACCAAGGTTGACGTTATTGGCCAGCGTGTTGGGCTGGGGGCGCCACCCGCTTTCCGCAATGCAGACAAATGTGCCGTTTCCAGCATAGGCCATCAGGAACTGGCAGCCTTGCAAAGTATCCGAAACTGTTTCGCCTACGTCGCTTAGCATACTGCAAAATTCGAATGGTGACATCGTGTTGTGAAACCCTTCGATATCCCGGATGGTAAACGCAAATGCAGTCGAACCAAACAGGTCGCTTCGCGACAGTTGTTGCATGTAGTTTTCCAAAGCCATGAATTCGATTAGATTATTCACGTCATAGATCGACACAGGTTCGTGGAGCTGCACCGGACCCACTGCCTTGTTGCCCTGTGGGTTGATCGCTTGGGCGGCAAAAACCTTGCCTGTCTTGCGTGATGGCGCATCTACTGCACGTTCAACCAGTGCCAGCCTTGCCTTTAGTTCGGTCATCTCAAAAGGTTTCGTGACGTAATCAGTCGCCCCAGCCGAGAACGCGGCATCGATGTATGACTTTTCAGACATAGCTGTTAGCATCAAGATTGGCGCATCAATGTAGCTATCCATTGATCGGATTTGGCGCGCCAAAGTCACGCCATCGGTGCCGGGCATCTGAATATCCAACAAGAAGCTATCAAAGGGTGCACGTGCATTTTGTTGCATAACTTTAGTAGCTTCGTCAGCGCCGGACGCTGTGACAAGTTTATGATCCGTCATCGACTCCACGAAGTGCGAAAGAAGCTCAAGGATAATAGGATC
>DRFG01000218.1 GCA_011050655.1 Roseobacter sp. | reverse complement strand
GTGGTCATGACTGCAACATTTCCTAATGCGCCCCCAAGAGCAAGGTCACATCAACAGAAGTTTCACCGCAATCACCCACATGGTCAGGGCAATCAACATATCCAGGATTTGCCAACTGCGAGGCTTTGCAAACAGAGGCGTCAACAGGCGCGCGCCGTATCCCAGCCCGAAAAAGAAGATAAAGCTTGCCATGACAGCGCCGATACCAAATGCCAGCCGATCTTGGTATTGCGCCGAGATCGACCCCAGCAAGACCACCGTATCAAGATAGACATGCGGATTGAGCCAGGTCAGCGCCAACAACGTCAGGATTGTGTGATGCAAACTTCGACTGGCCGCCCCATCGGCGACAAGCGCTTCGCCCCCGCGCCAAGCAGACAAAGCATTCTGCGCCCCGTACCAAATTAGGAACGCGGCCCCCCCGTAGCGCATGATCGGCTCGAACCACGGAAGCGCCACACCAAGTGTACCAAAGCCGGCAACCCCTGCTGCAATCAACAAAGCGTCGGACAAGGCACAGGTCGCGCAGACCCAAAATACATGCTGATGTTTCAGGCCCTGCCGCAGGACGAATGCATTCTGGGCCCCGATAGCGAGGATCAATGTCAAACTCAGGGCAAAGCCAGGCAGGAATGCAGATATCATATTAAACCTGTGGCGTGGCTGGACCAACGATAAACCCTTGGTGAAGCCCGCGCTTTACACGTCGCCCACGAAAAGAGCGACGGAAATATTTCGGTGCAACGTGAAACAAATACGTGAACAGCGCCGTAACTACTGGCGAAACCGAAGCACAGCCCCTATCTGAGCCGCATACAAGCAAGGAACGAGTCATGTTAGACGCAAAACAGAAGCTGGAAATCAGCCAAGACGAGCTAGCCCTGATTGAGGCAGCGCTTCATACGCAATCAAAAATACTAGGGGTCCAAGCCAGCGCTGGCGGATCGAAAGCACTGGCACGCTTGAACGATGTTAAACGCGTTCTTGCTACCATAGACATTCAGAAACCTTCGCGGTCACGCACCAATAAGCGCGGTGTAGGCAGCATCTTTCGAATGTCCCGCCTGTTCGGCTAGGAACTGTCTTACAGTTTTAACAGTGCAGCACAAAAAAACCGCCCCTTCAGCTAGGGGCGGTTTTTTTTCGTTAGTGCGCAAAACTCTATGCCAATCGACCACGCGGGTGGCGGGCCTAATCGAGGTTCAGAGCTGTGACATCACTTCGTCAGAGGCTTCAAAGTTACTGGTAACCCGTTGTACATCATCGTCGTCTTCCAGCGCATCGATAAGCTTCATCAGTTTTTCCATGCTCTCGAGGTCCATCTCGGTCGTCGTCGTCGGACGCCAGACCAGCTTGGTGCTGTCGGATTCGCCCAATTCGGTCTCCAAGGCAGTCGCGACTTCGTTCAAGTCGCTGTCGAGACACCAGATTACGTGCCCGTCTTCCGAGCTTTCGACGTCTTCCGCGCCTGCTTCGATCGCCGCCATCATCACGGTATCCGCATCGCCAACGCTGGCTGGATAGGTTATTTCGCCTTTACGGTCGAACATGAAGCCGACGCTGCCAGTTTCGCCCAGGTTTCCGCCGTTCTTCGTAAAGGTGGAACGTACCGTAGACGCCGTGCGATTGCGGTTATCGGTCATCGCCTCGACGATAACGGCGACGCCGTTGGGGCCGTAACCCTCATACCGGATCTCTTCGTAATCTTCACCGTCCCCGGCCTGAGATTTCTTGATTGCGCGATCAATTACGTCCTTCGGCACCGAGACCGATTTTGCTTCTTTAATCGCAAGACGCAAACGCGGGTTCTTATCAGGGTCCGGTTCGCCCATCTTGGCTGCAACCGTTATTTCTTTGGACATCTTCGAAAACACCTTGGCGCGGATCTTGTCCTGGCGCCCCTTACGGTGCTGGATGTTTGCCCATTTTGAGTGACCTGCCATGGTGACCTCATGTGTTAAAAGCTAGAATTGGCTCTCTATATGCCAGCCCACGGCGCTGAACAAGCCACCCCGAAGCACGGCCAAGCCTCACCTGCCCCGTCGTCAATCCTGAAGCGGTCCTGCGTTTAAGGCAGACATGGTTTGATCTGGCTGCTAAGGCGATCCACGTAATCCTTTCAGAGTGAAGCCCCATGACCCAAGACCAGATTATTCTCTTTGCGTTATTCGCAGCCGTATTCGGTATGCTACTTTGGGGGCGGTTTCGCTATGATCTGGTGGCATTTTCCGCGCTTATGATCGGCGTGGTACTGGGTGTTGTCGATAGCAAGAATGCCTTTGATGGCTTTGGCCACCCCGCAACGCTGGTCGTGGCGCTGGTGCTCGTTGTATCGGCTGGTCTGGTACGATCGGGTGCTGTGTTACTGATCACACGAACGCTGGTAGATGCCTCGCGTAGCTTGGGCGCACACATTACTTTGATGGGCGTGATCGGCGGGGTGATGTCTGCTTTCATGAACAACGTTGCTGCACTTGCCCTGCTAATGCCTGTCGATATTCAGACTGCCCGCAAGGCAAAGCGCAACCCAGGACTGAGCCTGATGCCGCTAAGCTTCGCAACCATCCTTGGGGGCATGGTCACATTGATAGGTACCCCGCCCAACATCATCATCGCCTCGATCCGGCAAGAATCGCTGGGTGCTCCGTTCAGCATGTTCGACTTTGCCCCAGTAGGAGGAATCGCGGCAGTTGCCGGGCTGGCCTTTGTCGCATTGATCGGGTGGAGATTCATTCCTGCGCGTGAACACGACGCATTGCAGCCAGAAGATCTTTCGCAATACATCGCTGAATTGACTGTACCCGAGGGTAACCCGCAGATTGGCAAACGTCTGGCAGAGCTACAGGAGGTCGCGGATAAGGCCGACGTCGTTATTCTGGGCCTCATTCGCGAAGGCAATCGGGTGTATGGCCAAGCGCGCAACGTATCCCTCAAGCAAGGTGATGCACTGGTGTTGGAAGCAACCCCTGACGCTTTGGACGAATTTCGCACCACCTTGGGCCTAAATGTCACCGACGCCGATCGCGAGGAGTTGCTCAAGGCTGGCGGAGAGGGCGTTGAGATCGTCGAGGTGGTGGTCACCCCTGATTCACGGCTGCATGGCCGATCAGCACAGGCAGTCGGTCTTTCTTGGCGGCAAAGGTCGGTGCTTTTGGGGATATCACGCCGGGGAAAGCGCATCACGTCTCAACTGCGCAAGACCGAGCTTCAGGCAGGTGATATCCTGTTGTTGTTGGTGCCGCGTGATACAGCGGCTCATGTGGTTGAATGGCTTGGGGTGTTGCCCCTGGCTGATCGCGGCCTGGCGGTGACAGAGGACAGCAAGGTTTGGTTGGCGATCGGTCTTTTCGGTGGCGGCGTCACTGCGGCCAGCTTTGGGCTGATCTATCTGCCAGTGGCCTTAGGCCTTGTCGTGGTGGCCTATGTTTTGGCCCGGATCGTACCCCTGTCAGAGCTTTACACGCATATCGAATGGCCTGTGATCGTCTTGCTAGGATCCATGATCCCGTTGGGCGCAGCGCTTGAGACGTCGGGAGGGACCGAATTGATCGCGAACGCGTTGGTTGGGCTGACCGAGGGAATGCCCGCTTGGGTGGTGTTGACGGTATTGATGATCGTCACCATGACCTTGTCGGATGTGTTGAACAATACAGCGACCACGATCGTCGCGGCCCCTGTGGGTATCCAGATGGCGCAGACATTGGATGTATCGCCTGATCCTTTCCTGATGGCGGTCGCCGTGGCCGCGTCGAGCGCGTTCCTCACGCCTATCGGACATAAGAACAACACGTTGATATTGGGCCCGGGTGGGTATTCTTTCGGCGATTACTGGCGAATGGGTCTGCCGTTGGAGATCATTGTCGTCGCCGTATCCATCCCGGCGATCTTGGTATTCTGGCCCTTGTAGAGCGGGTTGAGAAAACCGGGGGCCGGCCCCCGGACCCCCGGGATTTTAATCCATTCGGAAGGTGTTGGTCGGTTTACCAGATGAGCGGGATTACAGCGGAAACCAGCAGCGACATCGTCAGGTTCAGAGGTATGCCGATGCGCATGAAATCGGTAAAACGGTACCCGCCCGGACCATATACAAGCGTATTGGTTTGATAACCGATGGGCGTGGCAAACGCGCATGAGGCGGCGATCATCACAGCTACGACCAAGGGACGTGGATCTAGGCCCAGCGCCGAGGCAAGGCTGATCGCTATCGGTGTCATGATAACGGCGACGGCATTGTTCGACACGATTTCAGTCAGTGTCGTGGTCAGCAAGAACACCGCGAAGATCACATAGAAAGGCGATAATGTGCTAAGAAACGGGGCCGTGTTATCTACGATAAGATTAATCGCCCCCGAATTCTGCAACCCAGCGCCAATGGCCAGCATCGAGAAGATCAGGGCCAGCAAACGACCGTCTATAAAACTGAAGGCTTCTTCAGCGTCTATACACCCGGTGACGAGCACAAGTGCCACCGCAAGTACCGCGAGCAGCAGGATCGGTGCGACGTTCAGAGCCGCCAGTACGACGATGCCAATCAGCGCTGCGATTGCGATCGGTGCGTGGCCCCGGCGAAACGCCCGGGCTGAGGGCTGGGAAACATCCACCATATCCATGTCAGATGCGAGTCGCTGGATGTCGGCCATAGCCCCTTCGAGCAGAAGGGTATCGCCGACCTTGACGATAAGTTCATCGAGTTGCCGTCCTATGTTTTGGTTTCTGCGGTGTACCGCCAGCGGATAGACCCCATAACGCCGCCGCAGGCGCAACGCGCCCAAGGAACGGCCGACCATCTTGCAGCCCGGCGTAATCAGCACCTCAACCGTTGATGTTTCGACTGCCGACACCTGATCGACACGCTTGAGTTCCTTGTTCGCCTGAAGGCTTAGCAACTCTGTCATTTGGGTGCGCAAGACCACTCGGTCACCAAGTTGAAGCTGCACAGCCGACAAGTCGCGGCGCAATGACTGGTCGCCGCGTACCACGTCGATCAATCGCACGCCTTCGCGTTTAAACAACTGTACGTCAGTTACATCACGGCCGATCAGGTTGGATTCGGGCGGAATTACGGCTTCGGTGAAAAATTTCATTTTGGAGCGGTCCGATAGCATATTCGCCATGCTGTCACGGGCCGGGAGTAGTTTCGGAGCAAATACCGCCATGTAGATCAGTCCCCACGTACAGACGACTAAACCAATCGGCATAATTTCGAAAATACCGAAGGGTTCCAGCCCTTGGGTACGGGCTACGCCATCCACCAGCAGGTTGGTCGAGGTACCGATCAAGGTTAAAGATCCCCCCATTATCGCAGCATAGCTTAGTGGGATCAGCAGCTTGGATGCCTTTGTGCCCAATGTCTGACTAAGCTGCACGACGACAGGAATCATCACGACGACCACCGGCGTGTTATTCATGATCGCTGACGCCGCCATGACGGCAATGATTACCCCTACCACTGCGGTCTTGGGATGTGTCTTGGCATAGCGTTCGGCCAAACGCGTGAGGACATCCAACGCGCCGGTACGCACCAACGCACCCATCACGATGAACATCGCCGCGATAGTCCAAGGGGCCGAGTTCTGCAACACCGCCTGCGCGTCGTCATAAGGTAAGATGCCGAGCGCCAACATGACTGCGGCTCCGGCCAGGGCGACGACTTCGGTGGGCAGCGTTTCGCGCACAAACATGACCAACATCACAACAACGACGATCAAAGCCAAGATTGCAGAGGAGCCTTGCGAAAGGTTCAGAAAATCCATTCAAGTATGTCCAGCACAGGCAGGTGAAATTCAGCTGTCAGTGTCGCTGATTGGATCAACTTGGGCAAGCGCTGCCTTCGGGCGCGGCTGCACGAGATAAAGCCCGGCAAACATCATCGCGAGGGCGACCCATAACGTGGGCGCATATGCCTCGGACAGGATGATCTTTGCCCAGATCAGCCCGAACCCCGTCACCAGATAGCTTACCTGAACAGCAAAGACCGCCCCGGCACGCCCCACCAACCACATGTACCCAGAGTACACCAAGACATGCACCACGGACGACGCTAGCAGCGCCATTTGGGCACTATCAAGCGGTGGCGTTGGGTCGATGAATTGGCCGGTCGCTATTGTCACGGGAAGAATGATTACAGCACCTGTAATCGAGGCACCTTGCAGGACCTGAAAGGCGTCAAGGTCAAGGATGCCCCATTTGGCGACGATATTACCTTCTAATGCGTAGCACAGGCCCGCAATCAGCGCGACAAATATCCAAAATGCTGGCAGCGACCCCGAGAGATCAGACCCCGGTACCACCAGCAGCAAAACCCCTGCAAGTCCGAACGCTAGGCCCCCCAAACGACGAAAGCTGAAGCGATCCAAGCCCATTGCCAACGCTATGGGGAAAGCGAACATCGGCACAATGCTAAGCAGTAAGGACAAGACGCCAGAAGGCAGCCAGACCGCGGCTTGGTACCCCGCCGTATTGGGAATGATTGTGCCGATCATAGCGAGAAGCAGATATAACGAAATATACGGTAGCCCAATCGGCAAGCGCATGCCCCGGAATGCGTTGACGACGGTCATGAGAACCGCTCCAATGACCATTTGCCAGAATACGAGCCCGAAATGCTGATATCCCGTGCTGACCGCAATCTTGGTCATCGGTTGCGTAAAGCCCCAGCCTGCCCCCAACACTGCGAGGAACGCAGTGTAAAACGCAATCTGTCGTCGTGTCACGGCGCGCTTTGTTGCAGTTTACCACCCTGCCGGATCGGCACGATACGCGTGGCTTTGCCGGTACGGTCATCGGTTTCGATATAGACGCCGCTGAGGGTCGCCTCTTCGTTGGCAGGGGTAAAACGGTCTTTGGGCATACCAGTAACAAAGCGACGCAGGGGTTCGGTTTTCTCCATTCCGATGACAGAATTATAGTCACCGGTCATGCCTGCGTCGGTAAGATATGCGCTGCCCTTGGGCAAGATCATCGCATCAGAGGTAGGTACATGCGTGTGGGTTCCCACGATGAGGCTGGCGCGCCCGTCGCACCAATGCCCCATGGCCATTTTTTCTGAAGTAGCTTCGCAGTGGATGTCCACGATGACAGCCGACGCCATGCCCCCCAAAGGGTGTGACTTGAGCACCGGTTCAAGTGCTGAAAAAGGATCGTCGTAGGGCCGCTTCATAAACACTTGCCCCAGGGCCTGCGTCACCAATACCTTGCGCCCGTTTTGTGCTGTGAACAGACGTGCCCCCTTGCCCGGCGCATTCTTTGAGAAGTTCAGCGGACGGATCACACGCGGTTCTTGTTCTATAAAACTTAACATATCCTTTTGATCAAACGCATGGTCGCCCAAGGTCAGACAATCTGCGCCCGCGTCCAGCAACGCCTTCGCGTGGATCCCGGACAGTCCCATCCCTGAAGTAGCGTTTTCACCGTTAACCACGATAAAATCCAGCTTCCATTCCGTCCGCAAACGGGAAAGGTTTTCCGTAATCGCGCGGCGTCCCGCACGGCCCATAACATCGCCAAGAAAGAGTATTTTCATGCCCCACGGTTAGGCCGCGACGACGCGAAGGGCAAGAGGGCAAAACGGTTTTTGAGATTTCAACCCCGGTTGGCTGCTACCTCGATCACCCCTGTCTCGGTTACGATCATATCTAACGCCTGGTCGGTTGGCTCAAGCGGCAGAACGTCGACCTCTTGACCAGCGAAGGCAAACCCAATGGCAAGCGTCGCGCGGCGCGCCCGCAGTTGTTCCAATGTGCGGTCATAAAAGCCGCCGCCATAGCCCAACCGCCCCCCACGGCGGTCAAATGCGAGTAAAGGCACAATAACGATTTCAGGGTCGAAGAAATCTTCGATCTGCGGGATTTGCGCTCCAAAGGGGCCACTGACTAGAATTGCATCAGGCGACCAGCGTGAGAACCGCAACGGTTGGGCAGCATCGATAATGACCGGCACGCCTACAGGACCATACGCCGCCGCTTCGGCCATGGCGGGGCGCGGGTCAATTTCGGTCCGGATCGGCATGAAGCCCGACAAAGGCACACCGCGATAGCCTGCCAAAACCTCACTCAGGTATCCGGCTTGCGCGGCGGTTGCCGCTTTAAACAGCGGTTTTCGGCGGGCAAACCCCGCTTTGCGGGCAGCGGCTTTGACAGCCGCTAGATCGGTCATAAAAGTACAGCCGCCGCGAGCCCTAGAAAGGCGAAGAACCCAACGACATCAGTCACGGTCGTTACAAATGCACCTGAGGCCAGAGCAGGGTCGACACCGATACGCTCCAGCAAGATCGGGATGCCGGTACCCGCCAGACCGGCGACCACCATATTGATCACCATCGCCGTCGCAATGACATAGCCAAGGGCGGGCGACCCAAACCAGATAAACCCGACGATCGCCATGATGACAGCAAATATCACCCCATTGACCAGTCCGACCAGACATTCGCGGCGGATAACTCTCCAGACATTTGATCCGGTAAGGTCACGGGTCGCAATCGCCCGGACGGCAACGGTCAGGCTTTGCGTTCCAGCATTGCCCCCCATCGACGCCACTATCGGCATCAAGACAGCGAGCGCCACAAGCTGCGCGATCGCGACCTCAAACTGAGCGATTACCAGCGATGCGGCAATCGCTGTGACCAAGTTGACGGCCAGCCAAGGCAGACGCTGCTTGGTGGTTTCAATAACGCGGTCAGATAACGACCCTTCCCCAACACCCGCAAGGCGCAGGATGTCTTCTTCGTGTTCCTCATCCAATACGGACATCGCATCATCTATGGTGATCACACCAATCAACCGCCCCTCGTCATCTACCACGGGGGCAGAGATCAGGTGGTATTGGTTAAAAGCATAAGCCACGTCGCCCTCGTCGCGCTGGGCAGGAATGACCTGAAACGTATCCTCAAGGATATCACGAAGCGGCGTATTGCGTTTGGACCGCATCAGCTTGCCTAAAGTCACGTTGCCAACGGGGTGCAAGCGCGGGTTTACCATGACGATGTGATAAAACTGATCCGGCAGGTCCTCTTCGGGGGTGGCGCGCAAATGGTCTATCGCCTCGCCTACGGTCCAATGTTCGGGGGCCATCACGACCTCGCGCTGCATCAAACGACCAGCCGAATATTCGGGATATGTCAGTGCCTGTTCAACGGCTACCCTGTCGGCGTCTTCCAATGCACCCAAGATCGACGCGGCCTGTGCATCCTCGAGATCTTCGATCAGGTCAACGACATCGTCGCTGTCCATGTCCCGTACGGCATCCGAAAGCACTTCAGGCGTCAGAATGCCGATCACTTCTTCCCGGATAGATTCGTCGAGTTCCGACAGAATCTCACCGTCGAACTCCCGGTCGTAAAGGCGGATCAGTTTGGTACGTTCAAAACTACTGATTTGCTCAAGAAGGTCCGCGATGTCCGCCGCATGCAACGGTTCCATCAATTCGGTCAGCTTCGCGGCATCGTCGATCTCGACCGCGTAGAGGATGGAATCCACCGCCCGCTTGTTCAGCTTGTAGGCTTCTGAATCATCGTCAGCATCGGCGGCCACTTCGACTTCTTGAGTTTCGTCTACCATGGCGGCTCCCGTTTGCTATTGGTTCAGACCATATGCGGGCCGCGCAACGGTTACAATGGCAGGAAAATCAGCAACCAGCCAATTGTCCCTGTCAAAGATGGCCCTTAGAATAGGTGCCATGACACAAACAAATCTTCTGCTGGGCCAGACCCTGCATTTTTCAGGCAATCCGATGACAACGTCATGGGAAGACGCAGTGCAGATCGACAGCGACGGTGGGGTGCTGATCAAGGCGGACAAGATCATTGCCGTCGGCGCCGCCGCGGCGTTGCGTTCCTCACATCCGGAAGCGTGCGTTCACGACTATGGAGATGCGTTGCTTTGCCCAGGTTTCGTCGATGCCCACGTGCACTATCCGCAAACTGCGATCATCGCCAGTTGGGGCAAGCGATTGATCGACTGGCTTAATAGTTACACCTTCCCCGAGGAAATGCGTCTGGCCGATCCGGATTATGCGGCACAAATCGCGGGTCGGTACCTAGATCTGACGCTGGACCATGGCACCACTACCGTATGCAGTTTTGCCACCGTCGCACCCCATAGCGTTGACGCGATATTCACTGCCGCTGTCCAGCGGGGTCAACGTATCGTCGCAGGCAAAACATGTATGGACCGAAGTGCCCCCGAAGGCCTGCGCGATTCAGCGCAATCAGCATATGATGATAGCAAGACGCTGATCGAACGTTGGCATGACAAGGGCCGCGCCCGTTATGCCATTACACCGCGCTTCACGCCGACCTCGACCCCCGACCAGCTTGCGGCCTTGGGGGCACTTTGGGCCGAGCATCCGGACTGTCTTATGCAGACCCACCTGAGCGAACAACTAGACGAAATCGCCTGGGTCCGCGACCTTGTGCCTCGAGCGCGCGACTACCTCGACACCTACGAAGAACACGGGCTAATCGGGGAGCGTGCGTTGTTTGGCCATGCCATCCACCTCGAACCGCGTGAAATTGACCGCTTGGCAGAAACCGGTGCCGCTGTTGTCCACTGTCCGACATCAAATACATTCATTGGATCGGGCCTGTTCGATATGGCCAAAATAGCCGCCCGGCATATCCCAATCGGACTGGCAACCGACACCGGCGGGGGGTCGTCTTTCTCGATGCTGCGGACCATGGCCGCAGCGTATGAAATCGGACAATTACGTGGCACCCCGCTCCACGCAGCACAGCTGATCTGGCTCGCGACAGCCGGCTCAGCACGCAGCCTTCACTTGCAGGACAAAATCGGCAGCCTCACCCCCGGGCTCGAGGCGGATATCACCATACTTGACCTTGCTTCCACCCCCGCCATTGAACAACGTAGCACAAATGCCAATTCGGTCTGGGATATGCTATTCGCCACGATCATGATGGGGGACGACCGCGCCGTAAAAACGGTCTGGGTCAACGGGCGGGAACGTCACTGATCCAGATTTTCATTTTGCCGAATAAACTCCCCGCGGAGCGTTCAACGCATTCAAAGCACACCCCGGTCACGTTGATTACTTTCCCTCAGGTCCTAATACATCAGAGGTAAAATGCATGCGCCCACGCCTCGTGCTAACAGGGTGCGGCCAAAACCATCGCCCAAATTCGCCCTGGCCCCTGCGCCAACCCGAATGCCGCCGCCTTATTGCTTATCAGGTTTTTGTAATGCCCAGGTGACGCTGCCCATCCCTGCATGACCTGGTTCAGATCGCGCTGCCCCTTGGCAAGGTTCTCAGCGACGAAACACCACTCATAGCCTTGGTTGCGCACTCGATCACCAACGGTTTTTCCGTTACGCCCCTCATGGGCAAAATAGCCATGTTTGGCCATGTCCAATGCATGAACTCTGGCAGCTGCCTCAAGTTTGGCTGAATAGATAAGGCCCGCACGACCATTCGCCGCGCGGATCGAATTTACCAGCTGGGTCGCCTGTGTATCGCCGATCCCCGACGACGCTGTCGCGAGGGTCAAAACGATACCAAGAATAAACCCTTTCATAGGCAGTCTCTCAGGGCATGGGCGAGCTTGTTTTGCTTCGCAATCAGGGCCGGCAGGTCGATAGTACAGATTTGGCCGCCTCGCACCACCCGGCGGCCCTCTACCACCAAGTCCCGAACTGTCGTGGGCCCGGCGAGAAGCAGTGCAGCTGGGTCCCAGCTACCCGCAGATTCTATTCCTCTGACGTCCCAAATTGCTATATCGGCTCGCGCCCCGACCGCTATGCGGCCACATTCGGGACGCCCCAGAATATCGGCACCGCCACGGGTGGCGATTTCCAGCGCTTCACGGGCGCTCATTGCATCGGCACCGTTTGCCACCCTTTGCAACAGCATCGCTTGGCGCGCTTCGGCCATCAGATTTCCCGCATCGTTGCTGGCTGATCCGTCCACGCCAAGGCCAACCGGTACTCCTCGGTCTCGCATGGCACGAATGGGCGCAATCCCCGATCCCAGCCGACAGTTTGAACAGGGGCAATGGGCAACACCGGTTCGGGTTGCAGCAAAAAGATCAATTTCGCTCTGATCCAGCTTGACGCAATGGGCAAGCCAAACATCGGAGCCGACCCACTC
>DRFG01000217.1 GCA_011050655.1 Roseobacter sp. | reverse complement strand
TCTCCTGTGTCATGGGAACCTCCTGTTTGACGATTGAGAAGGTCCCAATCATCAAGCAAGAGCCCCAAAACACGAAAACAACGTCAAATCAGTAAGTAGAACGACCGCAACAAGCGCCAGTGCCGCGCGAGCGGCTTAGTCCAAGGGCTGGGAGCGGACAGTTCTTTCGGGGAGCGAACGGCAACAATGTCCCGCATCTTTCGAGTTCATGCATCGCGCAGCGAAAAGCGCTGTTTTCCGAACCGGTCAATCGTGACATCCGCGGCGAAAGTGTAGGTAGAGCCCTCTTTACCGGATGCTGCAAAGGGAACGAACGTCAGCTTTCTTTCGTTCCTGTTTCGGGCTTCCGAAGCGGCACGCACTTCTACGATGGGTTCAAAATTAAAGTCATTCAAAAAATTCTAAGGACACATTTCACCTGTTTCAGTCCAGCGAAGCTATCTGAATTAAGACTTCAAGCAGACCAGTTCTTTATCAGACTTGAGTTGAAGGGATAGCTTTTGGCAGATGCGCAGCAAGGCGATGTGTGGGACGTTTTACGCCCCACACAGTTTATCATGAATTACTGGGTGCTGGTTGGTCGTGCATAAACTCGAAGAACGCGACCACAGACAGGATCACCCCAATAATTGCGGCATTCTAGGTTACCAACCTATCGGCGAATTTGGCAAGCCATGGTGCGAGAAACACACCAAGTCCCAGAACAAGGCCCAAGTACGGCGGCATCAGATTATGTCTGCTACAACTGTAACCTGCAATGACGAGAGCCAGAAAGCCCGAAATCATCAGCAGTCCTGCCTCACCAACGAAAAGATCGCTTTTGGCTGCCTCGCCCGCAAAAAGCAAAAATGGGGATAACATCAGCCATAGGCCGGATGCAGCAAAGGTCCATCTGAACACTGCACGGTGCAGCATGGGGCGTACTCTGAAATCGGCCATCATGCGTCAATGTCCGGATCGGCAAGCATGCCAAGATCAACAGCAATGGCCATCTCTTCGTCGTTTATTAAACCATCACCATCTGTGTCCATTTCGCGGAATAGTTCTTCCGTGAGTTCTGGGTAAGAAACCAACAGCTCCGAAAGCGACGCCATCCCATCTCCATCTGTATCAATCTCGGTTGTCATAGCATTTGCATAGAAAGCAACAGACGCCGCAAGCGCAGCAACAAGAGTTACGTTTTTCATGGGTTTTCCAATTGAAACAGTGCCGTCCATTTTGGACAGCATCTATTAAATTATATATGCACGCAGACGAGACAGCCCGCAGACAAATGCCTGCGGACCTTGTTTGCGGTTGGTTTACATCATGCCGCCCATACCACCCATGCCGTCCATACCGGACATCGCGTTCCCGCCAGCTTTCGCTGGTTTGTCAGCAACCATCGCCTCGGTGGTGATCAACAGCCCCGCAACTGACGCGGCATACTGAAGAGCAATCCGAACAACCTTGGTTGGGTCAATAATGCCAGCTTTCAGCATATCGCCGTATTGTTCTGACTGCGCATCATAACCAAACGTCTTGCTGGAGTTCTCGATGATTTTTCCGGCAACGACCGACCCATCAACACCGGCATTTTCGGCAATTTGACGCAGGGGTGCCTGAAGTGCTTTGCGAATGATTGCGATACCGGCAGATTGATCGGGGTTGTCACCTGTGAGACCCTTCAAGATCTTGCCAGCATGCACCAATGCGACACCACCGCCCGGCACAACACCTTCTTCGACAGCCGCCCGTGTGGCATTCAAAGCGTCATCAACACGGTCCTTGCGCTCTTTAACTTCAATCTCGGTCGCGCCACCAACCTTGATCACCGCAACACCGCCCGCAAGTTTGGCGAGGCGCTCTTGCAGTTTTTCTTTGTCGTAATCGGAATCCGTGTCTTCAAGCTGTGCGCGGATCTGTGTGACCCGTGCTGCGATTTCCGACTTTTCACCAGCCCCATCAATGATGGTCGTCGTATCTTTGGTAATGTTGATCTTCTTGGCGTCGCCCAGCATATCCATCGTAACATTCTCAAGCTTGATGCCCAGCTCATCCGAGATAACTGTGCCGCCTGTAAGAACGGCAAGGTCTTGCATCATCGCCTTGCGACGATCCCCGAAACCGGGTGCTTTGACGCCAGCGACCTTCAGTCCACCACGCAGTTTATTCACAACAAGCGTTGCAAGCGCTTCGCCGTCGATGTCCTCGGCGATGACCAAGAGCTGCTTGTCCGCCTGCATGACGGCTTCAAGCAAAGGCACCATTGGCGCCAGAGATGTCAGCTTTTTCTCGTGAAGCAGGATGACACAGTCTTCGAGGTTTGCCGTCATTTTGGCAGGTTCCGTGACGAAGTAAGGGCTGAGGTAGCCGCGATCAAATTGCATGCCCTCAACAACTTCGGTCTCTGTCTCAAGACCTTTGTTCTCTTCGACGGTAATGACGCCTTCGTTACCGACCTTTGCCATCGCGTCAGCGATCTGTTGACCGATTGCTTCTTCGCCATTGGCAGAGATGGTGCCGACTTTGGCAATCTCAGCCGTATCACCCACTGGACGTGACATGGTTTTGATCTCGGCAACAACAGCGGTGACAGCTTTGTCGATGCCACGTTTCAGGTCCATCGGGTTCATCCCCGCTGCAACTGATTTCATGCCTTCCTTGACGATTGCTTGCGCCAGAACTGTCGCTGTGGTTGTGCCATCGCCAGCCTCATCATTGGTGCGGGATGCGACGTCCTTAACAAGCTGCGCACCCATGTTCTCAAAGGGGTCCGACAGTTCGATTTCCTTGGCGACTGTAACGCCGTCCTTGGTGATACGGGGCGCGCCGTAGGACTTGTCGATCACCACATTGCGGCCCTTTGGCCCCAGCGTTACCTTTACAGCGTTGGCAAGTGTGTTGATGCCCTTGAGCATGCGGTCACGGGAGTCCGTGCCGAATTTGACGTCTTTTGCAGACATGTCGGTATTCCTATTTGAAAATTATGTGAAAGAGACAGCGTCGTTCAGGCCATAATGCCCAAGATGTCGCTCTCCTTCATGATCATCAGCTCTTCGCTGTCGATCTTGATTTCAGTTCCAGACCATTTGCCGAACAGGATTTGGTCACCTGCTTTGACGTCCATCGAAATGCGCGCGCCAGTTTCATCTTTGGCACCTGCGCCGACCGACACAACTTCACCGCGTTGCGGTTTTTCCTTGGCCGTTTCGGGGATGATCAAGCCGCCGGATGTCTTTTCGTCTTCTTCGATGCGGCGCACCAAGACACGGTCATGTAGGGGGGTAAATAACATGGAAATACTCCTTTTGAAGCTTTCCGAATAGGGGTGGCATGCTTAGAGACGTTTTGGCACTCGCCACACCTGAGTGCCAATATAGATGAAGTGGCTATGGGATGAGGCGACTACAATAGGGCTGTGAATTATAATTCAATGGGAATTGTCATCCCAAAGATCAGGCCTGTTGCAGTCGACCTCAAAGCGTTACTTCACCTTTTTACCAGCAATCGAAAGTGCAGGTTTTCCCGCGTTGGAATTCGATGTCGCCAACACTTTCGGCTTTTCTTGCTTTGGCTTCTTTGCCTCTTTGTTGCTGTTTTTACCTTTGGCCATGGAATGTCCTTCCAAAATGCAGCGATCCGGTGCCGGAATGGCAGCGGCTTGACTGCGGTCGTCCACCCATTGCCCATACATGGCGCAGGATGGTGTTGACTGGTGAGGTCTACACAAAAGTGCCTGCCTTTTCGGCGGCCTCGTCTATCGCCTTTTGTTGCCCGCGCGAAATGGTCGAGATCGGCGTCCCGAACATCGCGTTTGCCGCAGCATAATCCTCTGCGGTATCAATCTCTGTCCAATTTAATCCAGTGATATCAAGCGCACGAAAGACCGTCCCTTTAACCACAAGCCGCGCATAGGCGGCCTCGTAATACTCCTGAAAGTGCTCTCTGTGTTCCATCATCTCGGTGAGTTCCGCAAAAAGCAGCGGACCCGTCTTGGCGCTGATTTTTTCGATGCCGATGGACTCGCCCAAGGCCAGTTTGGGGTCAACGGACTTGCCGACCTCAAGCACCTGCATCTGATCATCGGTGATGACTTTCACTTCTTCGTCTTCAAGCGCGATGTTTTGATCGATGCACAAAACGTTTGCATGGTTGCTATCAACAAGCTGGCGCAGGATTTTCACGTCAAACACAACGTCTGCATCGAACTTAATGAACTCCGAGCCCCCAATCGCAGGGGCGGCAAGCATCAACGAATATCCTGTATTGGTGTCGCGATAGCGGTCATTGATCACATAGATAACGCGGATGCCGCGGAATGTTTTGTCGACGAATTGCTTGATCTCATCTGCTCTATGACCCAACACCAACACGAACTGGGATATGCCGCAGCTCAGACAATTGCGGATCATCCTTTCCAAAATGACAGACCCACCAACTGACAACAGGCTCTTCGGGCAGCTGTCGGTCAGCGGGCTGAGGCGTGATCCAATACCAGCGGCCAGAATAACGGCCATGGGCGGGCGATTGATTTCGTTTTTCATATCGTTGTATCCTTTATAAGGCGGAATGAGAGATGCTATTTCGGGAGGGCCCGTTTTCTGTTTTCCCCAATATTTTTACCTCTGAGCCAAGACTTGTAGGTGCCCCAGAACAGTTGGCTGGCCGCAAAAATCCATAGCATTGGGGTAAGTTGGTCGAAGACCAGAGCAGCAGAGAGCATGAAGATGAAGACCCCCTCATCGACCGCGAAAACTTTGCGTTGCTCGTGCAGAAACCACGTCCAGTTGGCGCGCAAGCCAAATCCCAAGCCCGCCACTTTTTCCACCTGTTTCAGACGCACCATGTCCCCGGGATAGTTCGGGTTACGGGCCGTTTCGATCTCAAGCGCCACGTATTTGGCGTATCCACGCAACCCGTAAAACGCGATGCCGGTCATGGCGAGAAAGACGGGAACCACGCTGGCTGATTGGGCATATGCGGCGTAACCAGCAGCCCCGAACCACAGCGTGACCTGCACCTGATCGGTCAGGCGATCAAAGTAACTGCCGACGGGGGACGTGACCTTACTGTAGCGCGCCATTTGCCCGTCCATACAATCCAAAATGTGGCTGATATGGATCAGAACTGCCGCGGCGATGAAACAGGCCGTACCCCCGACAACAATCCCGATGCTTGCCATCAAAGCCACCAAAAAAGAGGCTGCCGTAATCCGGTTCGGCGTCATCCACGGCACGTCCACAGCCCCGTAATTGGCAAGGATGGCCAGTGGTGATGTGACAAACGACGACCACCATTCATCATCGCGGGTCTTGGTTGCCCAAAGCAGGGTCAGCTTGCCCGTCATGACACCACCTTCGCTTGCAGGCGATCTGGCGTGGGCAGCATTACCAAAGATGCCCCCTTTGGCGTCACAGCTGCGACAACTTCAGCCGCTTCAGCTTGCAACGTCAGCAAAACTTCTTTGAGCGCGGCAAGGAAAAACCGAATGTCGTATTCGGACAATTCACCAATGTTACCCACCTGAAAGATTTTGCCCGCAAAACACCCTTTACCTTCGTAGATGATGATCGATTTCTCGCGCAGCCGGTCGCGTAGGTCTCGCACGGAAATTGACGGCGGCACCCGCACGGTGGTCAGGATCGAACACATGTCCGCCTCGTCGATCAAGAAATCGAGGTTGAGCCTGCGCATGCCTTCCCGCAGTAGGTCCGCACGCGCCTTGATATGCGCATAGCGTTTCATCACACCGATCCGAAGGATGTCCGTCAACGCCTGATCCAGTGCAAAGAACAGCGGCACTGCGGGTGTATTCGGTGTCTGGCTGTTGTGTTTCAGAAAAGCATAGAACGTCGCGAGGTTCAGGTATGTCGTCTTCGGCGCATGGTGCTTCAGCCGTTTGAAGTGCTTTTTCCGTCCAACTACGAAAGACAGGCCGGGATAAGAACCGATGGCCTTGGAGCTTGAACTGGACACAAACGCGATATGGCAAGCCTCCATGTCGATCACCTCCGCGCCTACAGAACTGACACCATCGACCACAAACAACGCCCCAGCAGCTTTGGCCAAAGCACCAATTTCTGCCAGCGGGTTCAACATACCCGAACACGTCTCGTGATGAACCATCGCCACAACATCAATTTTGTGGGCCGTCAGATATGCGGCAACCTGGGCTGCATCGAACGGCGTACCCCAAGGTAACTCAATCAGATGGGTGTGCTTGTTGTGGATGCACGATGTCTTATGCAGGCGACCGCCAAATTCGCCATTCGACAGGATCAGGATTGCGCCTTTGCCAACCACAGACGACAGGATCGCCTCATTGGCCGCAGTGCCGGAACCGGTGATCACAACGGCGCGATACCGCTTGCGATTCCTGATCTGAAACAGCGAGAGCAGCTTTTGTTCGATACCACCCATAAGCGCATCAAAGTCGGGTTCGCGGTGGCAGATGTCTTCCTTGCAGATCGCCGTGCGCAGTGTCTCGGCCACATTCACAGGGCCGGGGGTGAAAAGCAGATACTTGTCTAACATATGGCATACTCCAACCGCCACATGGCCGGAGCCATGCGGCAGTCACGCCCATGATACGTCCGCGCCCGAGGTTCGGCCGGAGACATCGAGAGGGCACAAATCGAGTTCGAAAGCGCAGCACCTACGGGGGGGCTGATGATAAATCGTTCGAAAGTTGAACGTTTGCAGAAATAATCCAACGACACCTGATCCCGGCAATACGTGCGGATCAGGCGGCCCCGAGCTCCTACAAACAGCCTCAGAACAGTAGTAGAGCAAAATCGAAGGTCGCAAGGGGTGGCCAACGCACAACTTTTTGGGTGGCGTTGGGTTTTGACCGGAAACATCCGGCGGCAGTTTCAGACATCCTGATCCGCTACGATTGACCTTAGAAGGACGTGTCAGCGCTTTGATAGAGCGCCTGAGGACCAAGCCGTATGGACAAACGGGTCAGATAGCAAGGAATAGATGCACTCTACCTGATGATCTGAATGGCGAGGACTTCTCAACTTCGAGGTTCCGCTTGACCATAGTCCCGCTGAAACCTACCCCATCCTATCCATGGATCACACCAGTCCCCTATTGCACCCGTCCGCCCGAATTGCTCCGTTGAGTGAACTCATTGATGGCTACGATGGCCTGCTCTGCGACATTTGGGGTGTGCTCCATAACGGGGATACTGCGGTCAGCGATGCCGTAAATGCGTTGTGCAGGGCCCGTACATCTGGCCGTGTCGTCATACTGATCACCAATGCGCCGCGCCTGTCCAAGGATATTTACCCTCAATTGGCGCGTTTCGGCGTTCCGCGTGAAGCGTTTGATACCATCATTACATCCGGTGATGTCACCGCGCAGTTGATTGCGAGACAACCCGACGCACCATTGTTTCATTTTGGTCCAAAGCGAGATCAATCCGTTCTGGAGGGTCTTACGAACCCGATTGTGGATCACCCAGACGCCAAGCTATGCCTGCTGACCGGTCCGTTGGACGATACGATTGAGACTACTGATATCTACCACGACCTTCTTGAGCAAATGCACGAAAACGCCGTCGAGATGATTTGCGCAAATCCCGATTTGGTCGTGCGGAGCGGTAACCGAATGGTCATCTGCGCGGGCACCATCGCTCAGCGATATGCACAACTGGGTGGCAAAGTGAGCTTTGCAGGAAAGCCGGAATCGGCAATTTATGACGAGGCGTTGAGAAGAGCAGCGGCTCTGACGGATCGAGATATCCCGAAAAGCAGATTGCTGGCCATCGGTGATGGGCTGGCAACTGATATCAAAGGCGCTGCTGACAACGGATTTGATGCCTATTTTGTTGCGGGTGGCATTCATGCAAGTGAGTTTGACGAGTTGAATGCACAGAAGGCTGTAAACCGCATCAAGACCAAATTCCTTGGTCTCAATCTCGTCGGGGTCAGCGATCGGTTAAGCTGGAGCTGAACTTTTCTGAGTATGAGCGGTACACGCAATCAAGCAGGTTTTGAGGTGGTATTTCCTTTCAGCTGGAAAAATGCCCAACAGTCAGGTTTGAACTGCCATGGGTCTGTTTAAAGCTACTTAATTTTTTGGCAGCTACCGGTTTTTGTGTTGCCAATATCGGATGCCATTTCTCTCAGGCAAGAATTCTATAAAGATAACCTCTATTTCCAAATGCGGTCATTGGTGCAAGTGCAGCGAAAGCTCGGTTTGATGAAGGTTTTTCGATGCGGGCCACTGCGCGAGATTTCGACGCGGGACTGACTTTGGCCCGCGTTGACAAACCTCTCAAGGAGGAAGCCGTGGGATGCTGAGTGTGACCTATGGGGAAAGTGTGAGGCTGCTGTGGGTTGG
>DRFG01000216.1 GCA_011050655.1 Roseobacter sp. | reverse complement strand
CAAGCGCATCCTTCAGCATGATCTCAACGGTTTTACACATGCGCCGGATGGCTCCTGCGCTGTCCGCCACCGGCGGTAACTGTGCCAGAACCGAATTGCGCTTGGCCATGTTTTTCGCATAATCGCCAATGCGCTCCAAGCTGGCACTGATCTTGATTACGCTCAAGATTAACCGCAAATCTACGGCCGTAGGTGCACGCAATGCAATAATACGGGCCGCTCGTTCGTTAATTAGCTCTTCTAGCGCGTCAATCGGCTTGTCCCCTGCTCGCACTTGATTGGCCAATTCTTCATCGCGGGTCTCAAGTGACTGCGCGGCAAGACGAATAGCATCTTCGACCATGCCGCCCATTTTCATGATTTGGGCCTGAACGCTTTCCAGGTCTCGGTCAAAAGCAGACGCAATATGTTGTTCTTGCATAATATTTATCCAATCCGGCCAGTGATATAGCTTTCGGTTCTAGGGTCCTCTGGGGAGGTAAAGATTTTATCGGTTTCTCCGTATTCCACGAGGTGCCCAAGGTGGAAAAACGCGGTTTTCTGGCTAACCCGCGCCGCCTGCTGCATCGAATGGGTTACAATAACCACCGAATAATCCTGTCGCAGCTCGTCAATCAGCTCCTCGACCTGCGCCGTTGCAATCGGGTCAAGCGCCGAACAAGGCTCGTCCATCAACAAAACTTCGGGTTCGGTAGCGATGGCACGGGCTATACAAAGACGCTGCTGTTGGCCGCCCGACAGGCCGGTACCCGGCGCAAGAAGCCGGTCTTTAACTTCGTTCCAAATCGCGGCTCGCTTAAGGGCGCGCTCCACGATCTCGTCCAGATCGGTCTTGTTGCGGGCCAGCCCATGGATACGGGGCCCATAGGCCACGTTATCGTAGATGGATTTCGGAAACGGGTTCGGCTTTTGAAACACCATACCGACCTTCGCGCGAAGCTGTACCGGATCGACCTTACTGTCGTAGATGTCTTCACCGTCAATCAGGATGTCGCCCTGTACCGAACTGATGGCAATCGTGTCGTTCATCCGATTGATACAACGCAAGAAAGTCGACTTCCCACACCCCGACGGGCCGATGAATGCGGTTACGGTCTTGTCCAAGATATCGACCGACACGTCCTTGATCGCATGGTTGTCGCCATAGTACACTTGCACGTTGCGAGCCGCGATTTTGATCTTGTTTGACATCACATCGGTCTCCGAAATTACGTTATCTTTCATTGCCTTGCCTTCCGATCTTACCAGCGTCGTTCAAAGCGACGGCGTAACAGGACAGCGATAGCATTCATCGTTACCAAAAAGACCAGCAAAATGATAATGCCGCCCCAAGCTCGTTCGTAAAAAGCCGGATCAGCGCGTTTGGCCCATTCATAGATTTGGGCCGGCATCGCCGAGTTAGGCGCAAGCAAACCCGACGCGATGCTATCTGGCGGGTTGGAGGCGATAAAGCCGACCATGCCGATCAACAGCAAGGGGGCCGTTTCGCCCAAAGCCTGCGCCAGACCGATGATGGTGCCGGTCAGAATGCCCGGCGCGGCCAAGGGCAGAACGTGGTGGAACACTGACTGCATTTTAGACGCCCCGACCCCCAAAGCCGCGTCGCGTATTGATGGCGGTACAGATTTCAACGATGCGCGGGTCGAAATGATAATCGTCGGCAAGGTCATCAACGTCAGCACCAACCCACCAACCAGAGGGGCCGAGTTTGGTAAATGCATGTAGTTAATAAACACTGCCAGTCCCAAGATACCGAAAACAATCGACGGGACCGCTGCTAGGTTTGATATATTTACTTCGATGATATCAGTTAGCAAGTTTTTTGGCGCGAATTCCTCAAGATAGATCGACGCTGCAACCCCGATCGGAAGCGCAAGTATCAGCACCACCAACATCATGAACAACGACCCAATCATAGCGACACCCATGCCAGCGGCTTCAGGGCGGGCATCTGACGCGTCTGCGCCGGTAATGAATGACAGGTTGAATTGCTTGTTCAATGCACCGGCGGCGTGCAGTGCGTCTACCAGATCAAGCTGTGCAGCATTGATATTCTTATCGTTGGCAATGCTTTCGCGGGTAACGCGCTCCTTCATGTACCCATCGACACGGCTGTTGGTCAAAAACTTGAATTCCACGGATGTGCCGATTAAGTCAGGGTTCGCCAGCACAAAATCGCGCAGCTGCGCGGCGGCATCCTTTGACAGGATATCAGCCATCGCCTTTGGCTTTAGCTCGGTCTGAATTCCAAGCGCCGCAACTTTGGTTTCAAGAGCCGCCGACATCAAGGGCGCATAGCCAAAGGTAGAAACCTTTTTGATATCCTCAATATTGCGATCGCCTTTCTTGTCCAGCTTCGCTTCTAGCAGCTGCACGTCTAGCGTAAGAAATGTCTGTTGAAATGCGCCGGAACCACGGCCGATAATCGTCACCAGCAAAATCGCCAACATTAGCAACCCGATAGCAATGGCGATGATACCATAAGTTTTGAAACGCTTTTCAGCCCGGTTGCGCTTGGTGGTGTGTGCGTCTTGCTGAAGCAGCGACCGCTGTGGCTTGGTATGGTCTGGCACATCAGTCATTCATACTGCTCCCGGTATTTACGCACGATATAAAGTGCTAGCACATTCAACCCCAAGGTCAGTACGAACAACGTCAGACCAAGCGCGAAAGCCACCAGCGTTTCGGGGCTGGCAAAGTCGGTGTCACCGGTAAGTTGGCTCACAATACGTGTGGTAATGGTTGTCATTGCCTCAAGCGGGTTCGCAGAGATCCGTGCAATGGCCCCTGCCCCCAATACCACGATCATCGTTTCGCCGATTGCCCGGCTGGCCGCTAACAAGACAGCCCCGACGATACCGGGCAGCGCGGCAGGCAAGACAACTTGGCGAATGGTTTCGCTATGGGTCGCCCCAAGCCCGAAAGACCCGTCGCGTAAGGACTGAGGCACCGCATTTATGATGTCATCGCTAAGCGAGGATACAAACGGGATCAACATGATCCCCATGACCAACCCGGCCGTTAGTACTGACGTTGCCCCGCTCATCCAATCAACGCCCAGTATGCCGTTTTCCCCGCGTCCAAACAGATTAACCAGAAACGGACCGACCGTCAGCAGAGCGAAAAGGCCATAGACGATCGTGGGGATACCGGCGAGTATTTCGAGCAATGGTTTGGCAAAGGCACGGACCTTACTATTGGCATATTCGGACAGATAAATTGCGGCAAACAACCCAATCGGGACGGCGACAAGCAGCGCGATGATCGAAATGTAAAGCGTGCCCCATAGCAACGGCAGTATCGACAGTTCACTGTCGCCCCGAAAATTGGGCGCCCAAGTTGTACCAAGGAAAAAATCTTGCCACGGGTGTAGCTTGAAGAAATTTATTGTCTCGAACAGCATCGACAGGACGATACCCACCGTCGTCAGGATCGCCAGCGAAGCCGCTGCAATCAGCATGGACAGCAAGAAGCGTTCAACCATGTTCCGCGCTCGGAATTTTTCTGTTGTCACGCGAAAAGCAAACACTAACCCTGCCAAGGCAATGGTACTGACAATGGCAAACATCAGCAGTCGGCCAGTGCCCTGCATACTACGATACCGTTGTGCTGCGGCCAAAACCTCAGGGCTAACATCGGACCCAAGCGCCACACCGCTTTCTGCCAGCAATGCGCGCACGTCAGTATCACTTGATGACAGGTTGCGCGCCCGATCAGGGTTAATGGATCCGGCCTGAACTGCCGCATCCAACCCGTTGGCGACGCGGGTTACGTCGCTCATCACCAAGTTGACGGAAGACCCTTGATCGACGGCGCTTTGCGGAATCATTTCGATCACAGCGTTCTGGATCACAACAGGTTGGATCAACAACCAAACAACCAGCACAAACAACGATGGAATCGCCGTAAACAAAGCCGCGTTGTATCCATAATAATTCGGGAGGGAATGCAGCTTGCGAGAATCTCCGCTTGCGGCAGCCATGGCGCGGCTGCGCACGATACCAAAAGCCACAACCGTCAGCGCCAACAGCACAAGCACCAAAAGCGTGGTCGGTGCCACATTCAGAAAGTTGCGCATGCAAAGCCCCCAAGTCGTGGTCCAATCGCGGACCTGTGGTCACTTGATATTAGACAAAAAACTACCCGGAGAGAGGTTAAAGTCTCTCCGGGTAGAATGAAAGGTTTAGGAATCGCTACCCATGACGATTTCATCAGCGACAATGGCTTGGGTCTTTTCCAGTTCGGGGTCAGACACCAATCCGTACTCTGCTAACGGTCCGTCAGGCCCCGCGATTTCATCGGCGACGAAAAACTCAGCGTATTCTTTCAAGCCCGGAATAACGCCGATATGCGCTTTTTTGACATAAAAGAACAATGGGCGTGAAACCGGATAATCACCGGATGAAATGGTTTCGACAGTGGGTTCTACGCCGCCCATTGTCGCCACTTGCAGCTTGTCTGTGTTGTTCTCATAGAACGCCAGACCGAATACGCCGATACCGTCTTTGTTGCTTTCGATGCGTGCCAAAGTTTCGGTATAGTCGCCATCGATATCAACCGACGTGCCGTCTGTGCGCAGCGCGATACAGGCTTTTTCCGCTGCTTTTTTGTCGTCGCCATTTGCGGCTTTGAACACCTCAAAGTCGCCGGTAGCTTCACAGCCTGCCAGGATCACTTTATCTTCAAACACTTCGCGTGTTCCGTGCTTTGTGCCGGGAATATACGCTTGGATCGGTTGATCGGGGAAGTTAGCATTGACATCCGACCATTTTTTATTGGGGTTCGCGACGATCTTGCCATCAACAACAACGTCCGAGGACAAGGCTTTGTACCAGTCTTCAGGAGTGAATTCGAAGGTATTACCGTCGATGTCAGATGCGAAAACGATACCGTCATAGCCGATCTGAACTTCGATGATGTCGGTCACACCATTGGCGGCGCAGACCTCGACTTCGGAACTTTTTATCTTGCGAGAAGCGTTCGCGATGTCGATCGTGTTCTCGCCTACACCTTCGCAAAACCGCTTGAGACCAGCCGACGAGCCGCCTGATTCTACAACTGGCGTCGGGAAGTCAAAGTTTTCGCCAAAGGCTTCGGCAACGATGGAAGCATAGGGCAGAACGGTGGAAGAACCGGCGATCTGTACCTGATCCCGCGCGGCAGCCGCGGTTGCGGACAAAGCAGCGATGGCTAACGCGGATGTGGTGAGTTTAACGAGCGACATGATGTCTCCTGTCAGCTTAGAATTTCTGACCACCCCCATGGTGATCTCGCCGCACCAATATTTAGATGACACTTAGCTTTTGTGACACTCATGTTACAGTTTCATGACAGACAGGGAAAATTCAACGTTCATCTGTCATAAATATAGCAACTTAGGTCATATCCATCGGCAAGATTACGGTGAACTGCGCACCCTGCCCCAGGTTACTGCTAATTTTCAGCCGTCCGCGGTGACGATTCAATATGTGTTTTACGATGGCCAACCCCAATCCGGTGCCTCCCAATGCCCTGCTGCGATGGCTATCAGCGCGGTAAAACCGTTCGGTTAAACGCGGCAGATGAATGGGGTCGATACCCGGCCCGTGATCGCGCACCGTAACCTGGACCGCAGGGCCGCGCAAAGAAGGGTCACGCAGGGTTTGTTCAACTTGAATTTCTACATTTTTGCCTTTGCCACCGTATTTGATCGCATTTTCGATCAGATTGGTGAAAACTTGCAAAAGCTGATCCGTATCGCCCAACAGCGGCAAGGGGTCGTCCCCCATCAACGCGACCAGCGTAACATTCGCCTCGTCCGCCAGCGGATTCAGGTTCCGCAACGTCGATTGCAGCACATAGCGCAAATCAACTTTGTCGGTAGGACGCACCCGTTCATCGGATTCAACGCGTGACAATGACAAAAGATCGCCGACAAGTCGGTTCATTCGTTCTGCTTCGCCTGTCATAATGCCAAGAAACCTGTCGCGTGCCGCGGCATCATCGCGCGCAGGTCCGCGCAGGGTTTCGATGAAACCCATTAATGCCGTCAGCGGCGTGCGTAATTCGTGGCTGACGTTGGCCACAAAATCGCGGCGCATCTGACTTGCATTCGCCAATTGGGTGATGTCTTGGAAACTGAGCAGGACATAATCCATTCCCATGACTTTGCGCACGTGCACTCGATAGGTCGTATCATTGCCACCATCGTTGGCCAGGTATTGCGCCTCTCGAGGTTTGTTGTCCTGTTGACACTGCTCAACCGCATCCACAACTGCAGGCTGGCGCAACACGTTGATATAATGACGATCTATCGCCGTGTTGCCCAATAAAGTTTGGGCCTCTGCGTTCATCGCGACAATACGTTCGGCGCGGTTCACCGCCAAGGTCGGCAGCGGTAGCGCTGCAAGAAGATCAGGTAGATGAGGACGTAGCACCACCAATTAGATTGGCGCGAGGTCTCGGCGAAACCGCCGTGCGTTTTCTTGGTAGTGTCGCGCGCTGGCTGTCAGTCCGGCTATTGCTGCTGCATCTAGATCGCGTACGACCTTGCCCGGGGCACCCATCACCAATGAACCATCCGGGATCACCTTATTTTCCGTTATCAAGGCACCCGCCCCGATCAGGCAATTCTTGCCGATCTTGGCCCCGTTCAACACAGTAGCACCCATTCCGATAAGTGAATTGTCTCCGATCGTGCACCCATGCAGCATTACCTTATGCCCAATGGTGCAGTTTTCACCGATTGTTAACGGGCATCCGGGATCGGTATGGAAAACCGAATTTTCTTGCACGTTGCTGCCCTTACCGACGTGAATTCTTTCGTTATCTCCGCGAAGTGTAGCGCCAAACCATACCGATGCACCGGCCTCGAGCACCACTTTACCGATCACATTGGCGTCAGGGGCGATCCATGCGTCGGGGTCCACGTCAGGACTAATATCGGCCAAAGCATATAAGGTCATTTGGTTTCCTCGAATTCAGCTTGTAATGCGCGCACATGATCCACCAGTTTTGGCTGCTGCGAAAGCCGCAATCGTTCTGCGGTGATAATGGCCTTCAGTCGCGCTTCCGTATCCACCAGATCGTCGTTTACCAGCACATAATCATATCCATCCCAATGGCTGATTTCATCCCAGCTTTTCTCCATTCGCAAGGCAATGGTATCCTGATCATCCTGACCGCGTGTTTCGAGACGACGACGCAGTTCCCGGATCGACGGCGGCAAGATAAAAATCGATAGCACATGCTGCTTGAGAGATGAGTTGGAGATTTGCTGGGCCCCTTGCCAGTCGACATCAAACAACACGTCGCGACCGTTATCTATCGCCTTTTGCACCGGCCCCTTGGGCGACCCATAATAGTTGTTGAAAACCCGCGCGTGTTCCAACATCTCGCCTTCGTTAACGTATTTGCGGAAATCGTCCTCGGACACGAAATAGTAATCTTTCGCATCCGTTTCCCCAACCCTTGGTTTGCGGGTTGTTGCCGAAATCGAAAACTGCAGCGACGCATCCCAGTCACGCAATTTACGTGCCAGTGTAGACTTGCCTGCCCCGGATGGTGAGCTAAGTATAATCAATAGGCCGCGTCGCTCGCTCATATCTTACTCCACATTCTGCACTTGTTCGCGCATCTGGTCGATTATCGCTTTTAACGCCAACCCGACCTGCGTCAAATCGGTGTCCTGTGCCTTGCTGCACAACGTATTGGCTTCGCGATTGAATTCCTGCATCAAGAAATCGAGCTTACGCCCGACAGGCCCACCCTGCCCCAGCAAACCGCGTGCGGCACCCACATGAGCGTGCAATCGGTCTATTTCCTCGGTCACATCCGATTTTACGGCTATGATTGCCAGCTCTTGCGACAGACGACTTGCGTCTACACCGTCACTGTTATCGAGAACCCGCGCCAGATTGCGCTTTAATGTATGCGCCATCTCTTCTTTGCGTTGCTCTGCCAATAGTTTGGCGCGGCCGGTCAAATCTTCGATTTCAGTCAGTTGCGACTGCAAGACTTGGGCCAAGGCCGCACCTTCATTGACGCGCATTGCATCGAAATCAGCCAATACTTTCGCGAATTCCGCGAGCAATGCGACGCTTAGCGCAGGCACATCATCCACCTGCGGCGCTTGTTCTAACACGCCCCGCATGGTGACGATGTCAGTGGCCTTTGAAGGTGCGAGCGACACACCAGCGTCCATTGCTCGGGCTTCGATCTGGTGCAATGCTTCGAGAACGGCATCAAGCTGGCTGGTGTTGACACCAAGGGCACCGCCGCCTTCTTCGCGGGTTATTCGAAGATTGCAGGTCACGTTTCCACGCACCAAAGCGCCACTCATCTGCTTACGTAACTCGGCCTCGAGCCCGTCAATCCAATCGGGCACACGCAAGCGCAGATCCAGCCCCTTGCCATTGACCGACCGTATTTCCCACCCCCAGCTATGCGGTGTCAAAGCACCACTTCCAGAAGCAAAACCGGTCATCGAACGTATCATGCGTGGTCCTTGTCTGCTAAACATTCTTGCCCGCCTTAAAAGCGAAACTTCCAATCGGAGCAAGTCGAAAGCCGGAAGATCCGGTAGGGTTCTCACCTTATAGATTAACCAAAACCTAAGATTTTTAGAAAAGTTTTAGCCTAAATTGGGCAAAACCGCTTATACCATGGTGCAAGGTTTCAAGCGCTTGCCACGTGATTGCCGCCGAAAAACGTAAGCCAGCGCGGTTTAAACGCATTGTACCGTTGTTGTGCAAAGAGAGATAACCGCCGCTTGATAGCCCACCGCAACCAAACACACAGAATATTATTTCAATGACCGAAAATGTTTCAGACCCCGATTATGCCGTATTGACGCAATTCCAGGCGTATTGGGAGTCGCTGCGCGGAGAACAGATTTTACCAACGCGGTCTCAGGTAGACCCAAGTGGGTTGGACCCTGCTTTGCATCATGCGTTTATCCTAGAACGTATTAAACCGGGGGTGGCACGGTTGCGGGTCGCGGGCAGCCACCTGAACGATCTGATGGGGATGGAAGTGCGCGGCATGGCGATCACCTCGTTCATTCAGATACAAGCACGGCAACGCTTTAACATCATGATGGAAGAACTGTTCGAGACCCCTGCAATTGGGATGCTTGATCTTGTGAATAGCGCCGGTCCGATAGACGCACGCATGCTGCTTTTACCGCTAAAAAGTGACATGGGCGATACCAGTCGGGTACTTGGTTGTTTAATTACCAAAGGTACCCCACGCCACAGCCCCTGCCGCTTTGACGTACGTACGGCAAAGATTACCGCGCTCCGCTCGGGCATCGCTTCGCATCCCGTCAACACGTCGCGGCACGCAATACGGCCCGTGCAAGGGTTCGCCGAAAAGCCATTTGTGTTTGACGTTGGGTCCAAAAGATCGCGCCCAGCCTATTTACGCCTGGTGGACCCCGATAAAAAGAACGGCCGCGCAGCCTATTGGATACGCGGCTGATCTTTAACAGAATCAAAGTGTTAGCCTGCCGCCTTGACCTGATGTGCCGCGCGACGCGCTGATAGCTCTTCTGCAACCAAAAACGCGAGCTCAAGCGATTGGCTGGCATTCAACCGGGGATCGCAAGCGGTATGGTAACGATCTGATAGATCCTCGTCTTGCACGGCACGTACGCCACCGGTGCATTCAGTGACATCCTGGCCGGTCATCTCGAAATGGACACCGCCGGGCACTGTACCTTCGGCTGCATGAACCGCAAAGAATTCGCGCACCTCGCGTAGTACGGAATCGAATGGCCGCGTCTTGTAGCCGCTCGAAGACTTGATCGTGTTGCCGTGCATCGCGTCGCAGGTCCACACCACGCTTGCGCCCTCTTCCTGTACAGTTTTTATAAGTCGAGGCAGATGTTCCCCGACGTTGCCCGCACCAAATCGCGCGATCAGGGTCAAACGCCCCTCCTCGTTTTGGGGGTTCAGCGTTTTCATCAACTGCTTCAGGTCGTCGCTGGTCATTGTCGGGCCGCACTTCAACCCGATAGGGTTTTGGACGCCACGCGCGAATTCGACATGCGCACCGTCGGGCTGGCGCGTACGGTCACCGATCCAGATCATATGACCCGATCCCGCCAGCCACTTGCCGGTCTGGCTGTCCTGACGACAAAGCGCCTCTTCATATTCCAGCAGGAGAGATTCATGGCTGGTATAATACTCAACCGACTGCAGGGTATGTGCGGTTTCCGACGTCACCCCAGCCGCTGCCATGAAATCAAGCGTGTCGGAAATCCGATTGGCGATCTCGCGGTACTTCTCGGCCTTTTCGTTGTCGGTAAAGCCCAAGGTCCAGCCGTGTACCTGATGCACATCCGCGTAACCACCGGTCGAAAACGCACGGATCAGGTTCAGCGTCGCGGCGGCCTGAGTGTAAGCGCGCAGCATTTTTTTAGGGTCCGGGATGCGGGCCTCGGGCGTGAACGCCAACTCGTTGATGATGTCGCCGCGGTAGCTGGGAAGCTCCACGCCGTCTATAACTTCTGTAGGGGCCGAACGCGGCTTGGCAAATTGGCCCGCCATCCGCCCCAGCTTGATCACCGGCACCTTGGCACCGTGGGTCAACACGATCGCCATTTGCAGCATCACTTTGAAAGTGTCGCGGATCATGTCGCTGCTGAATTGCTCAAAACTTTCGGCGCAATCGCCCCCTTGAAGCAAGAACGCCTCACCTCGGCCGGCTGCGGCAAGGTGCTTTTTCAAACGGCGCGCTTCGCCTGCAAAAACCAACAATGGATACCGGGACAATTCAGCCTCGACGGCGCGCAGCGCGTCCTGATCAGGATAGTCGGGCATCTGGATCCGCGGTTTGTCGCGCCAGCTTGATTTTGTCCAATCGGTCATCATTTCTCTCCGAACTACGCAGCGCCCTATTGTCAGGCGCAAACATTTAGGTCTTTGGTATACAAAAGCCTGTGCCGAGTGACCAGAACCGAAATTCACCCTATTGACCTTGATGCCGCCTCGTGGGCAAGGTTTTCCGCAGGTTTTGAGGGGCAGCTCCCGCTTTGCCCATAAACTCAAGTCAACCCGAAAGGCGACGAAATGTCAGACGCCCGCCCGGCTCGCCGCATCATAGCCAAAGACGAAAAGGCCCGTCTTTTCGTCTTTGTACTTCTTGAAAACTTTACGATGCTCAGTTTTGCATCAGCCGTTGAATGTTTGCGAATTGCCAACCGTATGGCGGGGCGCAGCGTGTACGATTGGCGCTTGATCGGGGAAGGTGGCGGGCGTGTACGTTGTTCTGCAGGGGCGGAATTCACCCTTGACGGGGATCTGGATGAACTGCGCCGCGAAGACACATTGGTTGTGTGCAGCGGTATAGACGTACAGTCCGCTACGACAAAGAAACTATTGGGGTGGCTTCGCCGCGAGGCCCGCAAGGGGATGATGGTGGGCGGGCTTTGCACGGCAGCATTCACTTTGGCTAAGGCCGGATTGTTGGATGGGAAAAGGGCGACGATACATTGGGAAAACCAAGACAGCTTTTCCGAAGATTTTGAAGAAGTGAACCTTACGAAATCGGTATTTGTGGTCGACGGCAACCGGATGACCACGGCGGGTGGGACATCTTCGATTGACCTGATGCTCAAGCTTATTGCCGACGATCTGGGTGAAGATCTTGCCAACTCCGTAGCGGACCAATTGATTTACAGCTCAATCCGAACCGATCAGGACACGCAACGGTTGTCAGTTCCAACCCGTATCGGTGTACGACACCCAAAGTTGAGCCAAGTTATCCAGATGATGGAAGCGAACATAGAAGAACCGATCAGCCCATCGTTTTTGGCACGAGATGTTGGCATGTCGACCCGCCAGCTTGAGCGTCTGTTCCGCCGCTATCTTAACCGGAGTCCCAAGCGTTACTATATGGAGTTGCGACTTCAGAAAGCCAGAAATCTGTTGATGCAGACCGATATGAGCGTCATCAACGTCGCCCTTGCTTGCGGGTTTGCATCGCCCTCGCATTTTTCCAAGTGTTACCGAGCCCATTACGACACAACCCCCTACCGCGAGCGTGGTTCGCACGCGGCAAGACTGTCGATATAAAGATAGGGACAGGTCGGTTCCCGTTGTGTAGCAATCTACAATTGGACTTTTCTTTTGGAATACTGCCGCATAGGCTTTGTGCTGAACATAACGTTCCAACACGGGAGACAATCAATGAAAAAAATGCTTATGGCCACAACGGCTGCGGCATTGCTTGCGACGAATGCATATGCAGACGCCCACAGCAAAGAAGTGAAACTGGGCGTGGAGTTCGGGTTTACCGGTCCCATTGAATCGCTGACAGGCCCAATGGCTGCCGGGGCCGAAATGGCCATGAAGGAAGTTACGGATAGCGGTCTTTTGATGGGCGGCGCAAAAGTGTCGTCGATCCGTGCAGATTCTGGCTGTATCGATAACGGTCTTGCGGTATCGGGTGCGGAAAGACTTATCTCCGAAGGCATCAACGGGTTGATTGGCGCAGATTGCTCCGGTGTGACAGGTGCGGTATTGCAGAACGTCGCGATACCGAATGGCATGGTGATGATATCGCCTTCCGCGACATCCCCAGGTCTATCCACAATGGACGACAATGGCTTGTTCTTCCGCACCTCACCGTCAGATGCGCGTGAAGGTGAAGTCATGGCCGAAATCCTCAAGGAGCGCGGTGTGAAATCCATTGCGTTGACCTATACCAACAACGACTATGGCAAGGGGCTGGCGGATGCGATCGAAACCAGCTTCAAAGCCGTTGGTGGCGAGGTCACAATTGTAGCGGCACATGAAGATGGCAAGGCAGACTACTCGGCCGAAGTCGGTGCGCTGGCCTCTGCCGGGGGTGATATTCTGGTTGTTGCAGGCTACCTTGACCAAGGCGGTCCCGGCATCATCAATGCAGCTTTGGATACCGGGGCGTTTGACACCTTCGGCCTGCCCGGCGGCATGATCGGTGACACTTTACCTGACCGTATCGGCGACGATCTAAACGGATCTTATGGCCAGATTGCGGGTTCCGAAGGTCAGGGTATCGACAGCTTTGCTAAAATGGCAGAGGACGCGGGATTCAACGGCACCTCGCCTTACACTCCTGAATCCTATGACGCCGCAGCGCTTTTTCTGCTGGCAATGCAAGCGGCAAATTCAATGGATCCGGCAGAATACGGCCCCAAGATCCTTGAAGTGGCGAACGCCCCGGGAGAGAAAATCTATCCTGGTGAGCTAGCAAAAGCGCTTGAATTGATCGCAGCGGGCAAGGATGTCGACTATGTCGGTGCCTCCGCAGTCGAGCTGATCGGAGCAGGTGAATCCGCTGGCACTTACCGGATGATCGAAGTCAAAGATGGTAAGATCGAAACCATCGGCTTTAAATAACTTCACCAGTTTACAACATCAATACCAGCAGCCCGGGCAATCGGGCTGCTGTTTGAGTAAGAAAAACCACGCATTTACGACGTGGGCACAGGGATATTCATATGATCGTCGTTGACGACGTACACAAACACTTCGGCGGATTTCACGCCGTTGATGGCGCAAGCCTGACCATAGGCAAGGGCACCATCACTGGATTGATCGGCCCTAATGGTGCCGGAAAGACTACTTTATTCAACGTGATAGCTGGTGTTCTAAAACCCACATCGGGCCGTGTGATGATGGACGGCGAAGACATCACCGGGCTGCCCCCGCACGATCTGTTTCACAAGGGTCTGCTCAGAACGTTTCAGATAGCCCATGAATTTTCGTCGATGACCTGCCGCGAGAATCTAATGATGGTTCCTGGCGATCAGGCAGGCGAAACACTTTGGAATACCTGGTTTGGCCGCAAACGCATCGCAGACCAAGAACGTGCCCTAAAGGCCAAAGCCGACGAGGTTCTTGAGTTTCTGACGATACAACATCTGGCCGAGCAGAAAGCCGGGCAGATTTCCGGTGGCCAAAAGAAACTGCTGGAACTAGGCCGAACCATGATGGTCGACGCCAAAATCGTATTTCTCGACGAAGTGGGTGCCGGCGTGAACCGCACCTTGCTCAATATCATTGGTGACGCGATCATCCGTCTTAATCAGGAACGAGGATATACATTTGTCGTGATCGAACACGACATGGATTTTATCGGACGCCTGTGTGATCCGGTGATCTGCATGGCCGAGGGTAAGGTTCTTGCACAAGGGACCCTGTCCGAAATCAAGGCGAACGAACAGGTCATCGAAGCCTATCTTGGGACCGGTCTGAAAAACAAGACCGTGTCCGCATGAGACTTGGGTTCGCCGCATGGGCCGCTGTCGCGATGATCGCGTTGCCGCAGGCATCGGCGGCCTGTGCTCAATTGTCAGAATCCGTATGGATGTGTGACCGCGGCACCGCATGGGAAAATGCCACCTGGGACCCTGTTGGTGACGGCACCACGCGTTATCTTGGCGAAGTCATCTTAAACTTCACCGATCAGTGGCCAGGCTTTGAAATCAGCGATAGTTCGACAACGCTGTCAGAGCAGTTCGACACCTATACTGCATGGATAGCAGCGGAAAATACGACCCCGCCCGAAGTGCTTCAGGTCGACAAGATCGTAACGCCCCGCGGGTTGACGCTGCGACATTTGCAGTATGACGAAATTGACGGCAGCCGCACCATGAGCGCAGTAATGCTGTCCGAAGTTGGGCCGTCCCGGATCATGGTCTACCTTGATACCGGGGACGCGATGCCGTTGGAAGAAATGGAAAAAATATCGTTTGAAGTGGCGATGATGCTGCGGGACAGCTGCGCGGATGAAATCACCTGTGCTGACGCGATTGCCCCAACCACGAAGACGAACGAATGAAAGAAACCAACATGAGTGATCCATATGCCGACCGAGGGAACCACGATCTGTCGATCGGGAACCCAAAAGGCCAAGGCACGGCGCAGCCTGTCAGGCAAGGCGGAAAAAGCCACCCTGCCCCCGGTGGCCCGTTTTTGATCGGCGAAAGTATGACCGGCGGTTATGGCAATGGGCCGGATATTCTGCATGACTGCACCATTGCCGTCGAAAAAGGCGAGATCGCTGTGATCGTCGGCCCCAACGGTGCTGGCAAATCCACGGCGATGAAAGCGGTATTCGGCATGTTGGATGTGCGTCAAGGTCATGTTCGGCTGGACGGAGAAGATATCACCGCCCTATCCCCGCAAGACCGGGTCGCCAAGGGAATGGGGTTTGTGCCGCAAACCTCAAATATTTTCACGTCGATGTCAGTGGAGGAAAACCTCGAAATGGGAGCCTTCATCCGCCGCGATGATTTTCGCGATACGATGGCGCAAGTTTACGACTTGTTTCCGATCCTCAAGGAAAAGCGGCTTCAGGCGGCGGGTGAACTTTCGGGCGGGCAGCGTCAACAGGTTGCTGTGGGCCGTGCGTTGATGACCCAGCCCAAAGTGCTGATGTTGGATGAACCGACGGCGGGGGTTTCGCCCATTGTCATGGACGAACTTTTTGACCGGATCATAGAAGTTGCACGTACGGGGATTCCGATCTTGATGGTGGAACAGAACGCGCGGCAGGCCTTAGAGATTGCGGATAAGGGCTATGTGCTGGTGCAAGGTGCCAATGCATTTACAGGCACAGGAAAAGAGCTTTTGTCCGACCCGGAAGTCCGTAAATCGTTTTTGGGGGGATAAGGTATGCGTTGGCTTTATATACTTGCTCTGGCATCTTTGACTACCTCTGTGCAGGCGCAAGATACCGGGACAACCGCCGAGGATCACGACGCAGATGGTATGATGGAGGAGCTGACGCTTGAGACTGCACCGTTTCGTCAGGATATCGAGATAACGTGTAGCTTCGTTTACGAATGCGTCGAGAGCAAACCGTGCTCCAAATCCGATTTCGCTCCTGAAATTACCGGGAATGCAGGTGGGCTGACGCCAAATGACCTTGTCGTGCAAAGCTATATGCGTATCGACGGTGAAATGATCGAACTGATCGGGGTTAAATCGAATATGGCCTTGTCCCTTTCAGGCGGCAGCTTTGCTGCACGCCACTTGATGAGCATCGCCGCCGACGGGACCACGCGATATACTGTGCATTACGCTGATGGCCCGACGCTCATCAGCTATTTGGGGACGTGCAACTAATGGATTTACTGAACGCAATCGTTGCATTGGCCAATTACGTCCTCGTCCCTGGCATAGCTTATGGCTCCCAACTCGCTCTTGGCGCACTTGGGGTAACGCTGGTTTACGGCATTTTACGATTTTCGAACTTTGCCCATGGTGACACCATGGCGCTTGGGGCGATGTCGGCGGTGTTGATTACATGGGGATTTCAAGCAATAGGGCTACACCTTTGGGCACTGCCTACGGCGCTGTTGGCCCTGCCCTTCGCCATAGTGTTCACCATCGCGCTGCTATTGGGCACGGACCGTCTGGTTTACAGGTTCTATCGCGAAAAGAAGGCAAAACCGGTAATCTTTGTTATCGTTTCTCTGGGCGTCACGTTCATCTACAACGGCATCACCCGTTTTATCATAGGTTCTGACGACAAGAATTTCCTGGATGGTGAGCGGTTTATCATTTCGGCAAGGACCTTCAAGAAAATGACCGGCCTTGAAGAAGGGTTAGCTATCAAAACCACCCAAGGCCTGACGGTAATTACCGCAATAATCGTGGTCGCGTTACTTTTTTGGTTCCTGAACAAAACCAGATCCGGCAAGTCGATGCGCGCCTATTCGGACAACGAGGATCTGGCTCTTTTATCGGGCATCAACCCCGAGCGCGTCGTAATGATCACCTGGATCATCGTCGCTTGCCTCGCGACCACCGCCGGCGTTCTTTACGGGTTGGATAAGTCTTACAAACCATTCACGTATTTCCAGCTTTTATTACCCATCTTCGCCTCGGCCATTGTCGGGGGCTTGGGTAACCCTGTGGGTGCCATCGCGGGCGGGTTCGTCATAGCGTTTTCCGAGGTGACAATTACCTATGCCTGGAAAAAAGTTCTGGGTTATCTTATGCCCGCCGGGTTCGAGCCGGACAGCTTAGTGCAACTGATGTCCACCGATTATAAATTCGCCGTAAGCTTCGTGATCTTGCTGATCGTGTTGCTGTTCAAACCCACCGGTCTTTTCAAGGGGCAATCGGTATGAACGAGACACTTAGAAACACCGGCCTCTTTGCCATTGTCGCCGCCTTGATCATCTATACTGGCTTTGCGCAAAGCTGGAACGCGGCCCTCTTGATCATCTCAATGGGCCTGATTTCAAGCATCATGGCCTTGGGCGTAAACCTGCAATGGGGTTTTGCAGGGTTGTTCAACGTGGGTATCATGGGGTTCGTCGCCTTAGGTGGCTTGGCCACAGTACTAATTGGCATGCCGCCTACCCTTGGGGGATGGTCAGCGGGGGGATGGGGGGTCACCGCCGCGTTGCTAATGGGGGCCATAACGATCTTTGCGGCCGCCATTATCGCCAAACGTATGCGCAAGGGGTGGCTGCGCATGGTGACGATCACCGGGATCCTGGTGGCCGGGTTCATGTTGTTTCGGGCTGTGCTTGACCCAGCGGTCGAGGCGATAGAGGCGCTAAACCCGGCACAGACCGGCTATCTAGGAGGGCTTGGCCTGCCGGTGATACTGGCTTGGCCCGTAGGCGGGTTATTCGCAGCCGGAGCGGCGTGGATCATCGGCAAAACAGCCTTGGGGCTGCGTTCGGATTATCTGGCAATTGCCACGTTGGGTATTGCCGAGATCATCATCGCCGTCCTGAAGAACGAAGACTGGCTGTCGCGCGGTGTGAAAAACGTAATCGGTATTCCGCGCCCCGTCCCGTATGAAATCGACTTGCAAAACGACCCGGGCTTTATGGAGCGCGCTGCCGGTCTAGGGTTTGATCCGGTTGAGGCATCGACCCTCTGGGTCAAGGTTCTGTATGTGTTGTTGTTTGCCGGGGTTCTGCTGATCTTGCTGTGGTTGAGCCAGCGGGCGCTACATTCGCCATGGGGCCGCATGTTGCGCGCTATCCGGGACAATGAAACCGCAGCAGAAGCCATGGGAAAAGATGTGACTGCGCGGCACTTGCAGGTCTTTATACTCGGCTCAGCCATTTGCGGTATCGCTGGCGCTATGATGACGACACTGGACGGCCAATTAACGCCGGGGTCGTATCAGCCACTACGCTTTACCTTCTTGATATGGGTAATGGTGATTGTCGGGGGGTCGGGAAATAATCTTGGGGCTGTACTGGGTGGTTTCTTAATGTGGTATCTGTGGGTCATGGTCGAACCGATGGGGTTATGGCTGATGAACCTCGTAACCATGGGGATGTCCGACGGGTATTGGTTAAAGGATCACCTGATCGAATCCGCCGCTCATATGCGGCTGATGACGATGGGCGCAGTCTTGTTATTGGTATTGCGCTTTAGCCCGCGCGGGCTAATTCCGGAGAAATAGGGATGGAGAATAGGCCATATCCTCGCGGATATGGCCTGCCTTCGGCGAGGATTTAAATCCATTTGGAAGTTCAGGTCAGCGTCCTTTGAAAAGCCCCCCGAGGATCCCGCGAACGATGCGGCGACCAGTCGTTCCCTTGAGTTCTTTTATCACCACACTGGCGATTGCATCCCCCCAGCCTTCGCTATCCGCTTTTCTAGGCTTGGATGTGGAACGCGACACGCCTTTTCCGGTGTAGCGCCGCGCTGAGTTATATTCGCGAAGCTCTGCCGGACTATCGTCAGCGTCGGATTTTCGTTCAGCATCCGCGGCTTCGATCGCGGCATTTTCAGATCTTGCAGTGAGTATTTCATAAGCAGATTGACGGTCCAGCCGGGTGTTGTACTTCTCAGCCATTGGACTTTGCGCCATCAGCGAGGCACGGCTGGCCACGTCAATTGGACCCAAATGCGAAGAAGGCGGACGGATCAATGTACGCTCGACCACGCCGGGCACGCCTTTTTTTTGCAACATGGATGTAACGGCTTCGCCGACCCCGACCTCGCGGATCGCTTCGGCGGTATCGAAACGGGGATTTTCACGATAGGTTTGCGCGGCTTGGCGCAGTTCCTTGCGGTCTTTCGCAGTAAAGGCCCGCAGGGCATGTTGAATACGGTTTCCCAGTTGACCAAGAATGTCTTCGGGCACGTCGGCGGGGTTTTGAGTAACGAAATAGACACCGACACCCTTGGAACGGATCAAGCGTGCCACTTGTTCGACCTTGTCCAAAAGCGCCTTAGGAGCATCGTCAAACAGCAGATGCGCTTCGTCGAAGAAGAACACGAGCTTTGGTTTATCGGGATTGCCGACCTCGGGGAGCTCTTCGAAGAGTTCGGACAGCAACCACAGAAGAAAGGTCGCGTAGAGCTTTGGGGAGCTCATCAACTGGTCGGCCGCGAGAATGTTGATGAAGCCACGGCCATCGGTATCAGTGCGCATAAGGTCGGACAATGCCAGGGCCGGTTCGCCGAAGAAATCCGCCGCGCCTTGATTTTCTAGCACCAGCAGACGGCGCTGGATCGTGCCTACCGAGGCGGAAGATACATTGCCATAGCGCAACGCCAAAGTGGAGGCGTTTTCACCAACCCATACCAGCAGTGATTGCAGATCTTTCAGATCAAGAAGCGGCAATCCGTCTTCGTCGGCAACACGAAAAACGATATTCAATATCCCCTCTTGGGCCTCGCTGAGGCCTAGAAGCTGCCCCAACAACAGCGGCCCCATTTCAGAGATCGTGGTCCGTACCGGATGACCTTGCTTGCCATACATGTCCCAGAACGTCACTGGAAACGAACTGTAGGCGAAGTCGTCGAAGCCAATTGTTGCCGCGCGTTCCGTAAAGGGTTTATGCAGCTTGTGCGCTTGAGACCCCGCGTGCGCAAGCCCGGAGAGATCACCTTTAACGTCTGAGAGAAAAACCGGTACACCCGCGGCAGAAAAACCTTCGGCCAATATTTGCAAGGTGACGGTTTTGCCGGTTCCGGTCGCCCCTGCAATCAGCCCGTGGCGATTGGCATAGCTTAGGTCGAGGAATTGTTGGACGGTATATTCCTCGCCTCCGCCACCGATGAAAATATTTTGTGTCACGTTGTCGCTATCCTTTTCGGGCCACGCCTTTCAGGCAAAGTACCCTAAAAGCATACAACCTTAACCTTTGCGTGCCATAGTGATTTTGCCGCCAGCCTTCATGTCCATTTTGGTGCGCGGCACTTCCTCCCTGTCAGACTGGCCGTGCCTTCGGGTACGGCCTTTTTTTGCGGCGCTGCAGCATAAGACCCGCACATAATTGAACTTTTCTTGTTGACCGCTCTGACATCGTTTCGTAACGTGTCGTCAATAAGTCGGCCCAGTCCGACGGGGAGAACGAAGAACGGGAAAAGAGCGCTATGCGCTCTTTTTTCTTTTGTGCCTACGCGTCGCCTGATTTTCCATCAGCAAGAACTTGCCCTATGGTGCGCTGGTTTTTCTGTATGTTACCTGACAATCCGATTTTGGCATGTTAAATAGGGGCGAACCTAACTGATTTGGAACGAGCATGAACAAGTATCTTACTATTCTTCCTATTTGCGCGGCGCTTGCCTTGACCCTGCCCGTTTCCGGCTATGCCCAAACATCCACCTCGGAGGCCCCTGCGGCTGAAGTGGAGGCAACACCTTCGGATACAGCCCCAACGGAGGGAGCAACATCTGATGCAGTGTCATCGGAAGCGGTGCCCGCTGAGACAGCACCAGCCGATGCCGAAGATACTGCGTCAAAGCCTGCCGGGATCGAATCGCAGCTGAGCTTGGGCGAAGACGGTGACACGACCCAGACAATAGGCAAACCCTACACCAAGGAAGTAATCGGCGCGTGGGAGATGCGCTGCATCAAGACCGAAGAGGAAAACGACCCCTGCCAAATGTACCAACTGATGGACGATGGTCAGGGTGCCCCGGTTGCAGAGTTTTCCTTGTTTCGTCTTCCTGACGGTGGCAAAGCCGAAGCAGGTGCTACTGTCGTCGTACCCCTCGAAACAGCGCTTGCGGCACAGCTTACCGTTACTGTCGATGGTGGCAAAGCTCGCCGCTATCCATTTGCATTCTGTAACTCAGTTGGCTGCTACGTGCGCATGGGGCTGACACCGGCTGATATAGCAGCGTTCAAGCGCGGCAAGGAAGCTTTGATCACCATTGTGCCTGCACTTGCGCCCGATCAAAAGGTCGAGCTGGCGCTATCGCTTAACGGATTCACAGCCAGCTATGACAAGTCTTCGGTGCTTGAAAAGTAAAAAACATAGCTACGCGCTGTAACGTCTTTTGGTCATCTCCCTGGTGGAGGTGGCCTTTTTTATGCCTGGAGTGCCTTAAGAACGATAACGGCGTTCATACCTCCGAAGGCGAAAGCATTTGAAAGCGCTACATTCACCCTGGCGTCACGCGCGTGATTGGGAACCACATCAAGCGCGCAATCGGGGTCGGGTTCTTGATAGCCGATCGTCGGGGCAATCACCCCGTCGCGCAGCGCCATGATACAAGCCAACAATTCAACAGCACCGGTGCCGCCGATCAAGTGACCGTGCATTGATTTGGTAGAGCTGATCATCAACCGTTTCGCGTGGGTACCGAATACATCTATAACTGCCGCACATTCGGTTTTGTCATTCGCCATGGTCCCGGTCCCGTGAGCATTGATATAACCCACTTCATTGGGGTTGACCTGCGCATCAGCGAGGGCGCGCGCCATCGCCCGAGCGGCACCTTCCTTGGACGGCATGACAATATCCGACGCATCCGACGTCATGGCATAGCCCGAAATTTCGCACAATATGTCTGCACCTCGGGCACGGGCACCCTCGTATTCTTCGAACACAAATATGCCTGCTCCCTCGCCTTGCACCATGCCGTTACGATTGGCTGAAAACGGTCGGCAGGCATCGCGGCTTAATACGCGAAGCCCTTCCCAGGCTTTGATGCCGCCAAAACACAGCATGGATTCAGAACCGCCCGCGATCATTACCGGGGCCATTCCTGACCGCACCATTTCAAACGCCTGTGCCATCGCATGATTGGATGAAGCACAAGCGGTCGAGACCGTGAACGAAGGCCCTCTCAGGTTGTACCCCATGCTGATATGGCTGGCGGCTGCATTGTTCATCAGCTTGGGAACCACAAAAGGGTGCACCCGGTTCTTTCCCTCTTCGTAGACGGCACGATAATTATCATCCGACGTACTGATGCCGCCGCCTGCGGTGCCCAGGATGACGCCCGATTTGTCCGCAAGCTCTTCGGTAAAGTCGAGCCCGGACTGGGCAACCGCCTCGGCCGCCGCAACGAGGGCAAATTGGGTGAAGCGATCATAAAGGGAAATTTGGTGGCGACTAAATGCGTTTTGGGCATCAAAGCCTTTGATCTGGCCACCGATCTGGATTGTCAGACGCTCCACATCGCGAAACTCAAGAGGCACGATCCCGCAGATGCCTTCGCGCATGGCATATAACGTATCGGGCACATTCATCCCTAGCGCGTTGACCGTCCCGGCACCGGTAATGACAACGCGCTTCATCGCTCAGGCCTGCTCTGCACGTAGCCGTTCCACCCCTGCAACGATGCTGGCAACGCTCGTAATGTCGAAACCCGAGATCCCCGGTTGATTGGCATTAAAGGGGACGCTGATATCGAATGCTTCCTCGATTACAAAGATGCTTTCGACCACCCCCATACTGTCGATCCCAAGCTGTTCCAGGGTACTATCAATGCTGACATCTGACGGATCTAGAAATGCCTGATCGGCAAGAATAGCGATAACCTGATCTTTGGTGCTCATCTTATTCTCCGTTAATGCGTACCCTAGCTTTCGTCAGTAGCTTTTGGCCGTTCGCTCTTGGCTACTTCAGCCTTCAATTTAGCGAAATCACGTATCAAGCGCGGCAAGCGGCGCAATGCCTTGTAACCCTCTATTTGTTTGCTCATCTCGGTTCCGGGATAGCCCAGCATCGACCGCCCTGCTGGTGCATTCGACATGATCTTGGTGCCCCCCCCTGCAATGACGCCGTCACCGATGAAAATATTGTCGCTCACGCCAACCTGACCGCCCAATACGACATTGTCACCGATCGTCGCTGACCCGGCAACACCGACCTGCCCGCACAACAGACAGTTTTTACCCACGACGACATTGTGACCAAGATGCACGAGGTTATCCAACTTCGTTCCGTCTCCAATCACAGTATCTCGAATGGTGCCGCTATCTACGGTACTGTTCATGCCACATTCCACATCGTTCCCGACGGTGACACCGCCAAGCGTGTGGATACGGGCCCATTGTTGCGCTTTCGTGTCACCGCGGTCACCTAAAGTCTTGCGGGTCTCTTCTACGGTGCTTGGTTCCAGCGTCACAAACGAAAATCCGTCACCACCAAGCCTTGCACCGGGTTGCGCGATGAAATCATCACCAATACGGACGCGTGCGCCAATACTTACGTGATCGCGCAGATAGGCGTTTTTACCCAATACGGCATCCGTGCCGATATAACACTGTGGCCCGATGACGCTGCCCGCGCCGATTTGCACCCCGGCTGCAATAATCGTCAGCGGACCCACGGATACATCGTCTGCAAGCTGTGCGGTCGGATCGATGATCGCTGACGGGTGGATGCCCTTTTCCAAACCTTGCCCCGGGTCCAACATGCGTGTCAGCCCTGACATCGCAAAGCGTGGTCGGTCGGGCAAGATCGCCGCTTTCAACCCCATACTTTGCCAGTCAGCGTCGGGCCATAACATCGCTGCCAACGCAGCACCGTCCGACAAGGTTTGCGCATATTTCGGGTTCATCGCAAGCGCCAGATCATCGGCATGTGCGTTGGCGGGTTCCGCCAGTTTTGCAATCCGCAGCGTAGTATCTCCGACAGCTTTCGCGCCAAGCGCATCGGCTATCTGCTGGATAGTATAAGTCATCACAGGTCTCCCCTTATCGGGGATGAGAATTACCCCTGAACGGCACCCAATGCCACCCCTGCCTTGCTCAGTGCTTCCCAAATTCGTGCGTCACGGCCATAGATATCGGCGCGATACTGCGTATGACCGCGCGGAGTGGTAAAGGCGGTACGGTAAATCAGGTGAACCGGCAGCTCTACGTCCAGATGCACAAAGGTTTCTCTCTTGGTCGCCAACTTGGCTTTGAAGAACCCCACGGGATCGTCAGTCTGGGCTGCTAGAAGCTTATACGCGAAATCAAACGGATCGGCCAGTCGCACGCAACCATGACTGAAAGCGCGGACGTCCCGAGAAAAGAGGTTCTTTGATGGCGTATCATGCAAGTAGATGTTATATTTGTTCGGAAAGATGAACTTCACAAGCCCAAGTGCGTTACTGTTGCCGGGCTTTTGGCGCATGCCAAACGGGAAGTTGCGCGCATTATATTTGCTAAAGTTAACCGATGACCGGTTGATAATACGCCCACTTCCATCAATCAGGTCGATATGCCCCGCCGCATTGGCGTTACGCTGCATGGAAGGTAAATATTCCTTGGTGACGATCGACCGTGGCACAGTCCAGGTCGGGTTGATCACGATGTATTCCATCATATCGGAAAACTCCGGCGTCGGACGGTCGTCTTCTGCCGCGCCTACGACCGAACGTGTTTCAAAAGTGACTTCGCCATTATCAACAATTTCAACTTTGAAGGCAGGGATATTCACAAGAATATGCCGAGGGCCGCGTTCGATGTTCATCCAGCGTTCACGCTCCATCGCAACGATCACGGATTTCAGGCGGGTTTCAACACTCTTGTTTATCTCGGCCAAGGTGGTCGATCCGGCGACGCCATCTTCATTCAACCCGTGGTCTCGTTGGAACTCGCGCACCGCCTGCTGCATCGTAGCATCATAGCTCGACACGTTTGACCTGTTCAGATAGCCCATTGTAATCAGCCGATTTCGCAATGCGATAACGGTGTTGCCCTGTTCGCCGGGCTTTACCGAAGTCGCCGGAACCACAGGGCCCCATCCGCCTTGCGCCAAAAGCTGTTCCATGCGCAGCTTTTCCCGCATCAATGCGTTATATTCCATCGTCCGCGGGCGCAGGTTGCGAAAGAACAGCATCGGTTCTGATGCACTGAAGTCTTTCAGGTATCCCTGACGATCCCTATACGGCACATCGCGAACGATCAGCTTGTCGATCCGTGAAGGTATCAGCACCCCAGATTGGATATCACGTGCATATTGCAGAAAGACGCGAGTCATTTCCACTTCCGCCAAGCCCCTGTCTCTTGGATTCCGGACATTTTTGAGCGTTTCCATCAAGCCTTCGGGATCGTACCGGGCTGTGGGAAGCCCATGCAAATGCGCGGTGGTGATAGCAGCCATCAGCGCAGCACGACGGCTACGTTGCGTATCATTTGCTTCGGTCCAGATCGGGGCATAGTCGCTGGCGCGATAGTAAGCCGCGATATCCTGGTCGCGCGATGCGGCCTCGGCAACGGCTTGCTTAAAGGCTGTAACTTGCGCGACAACCTGATGAGGAGCGATTAAGAGAGCTATTAAAGTGGCCATCAATCCAAAAAGAATTGGAATGCGGCGTGATCGCCCTACGCGAATACCTAGAATTCTCTGCATCGAATCTTCCTCAGACAAAGGGTACCAATAGTATCTGTTACGCCTCATGCTACCGGATATTGTCCAATAACATTCGCCGTGAGCACCAAACTAAGGCAAAAATGATGCCTTCGTGCATCGGTACTGTGGCAAAAATCACCAGGTCAGCAAGCTTTGCGCAGCTTTTCGCCTAAAATTGTTGATTGATGGAACCTTTTTGATTCAGCACTTGGTCAAAGAATCTCGCTATGCCATAAAACTGTTGCATCTGGGGATAGGTGAAAATTTCCATGTAACATCATGGAACCACGGGCAGAAAAACGGGACACAATTTTATGACTGGTATGAGTTCTTCGGGCATGACCCGACGCGCACTGTTAGGTGCATTCGCAGCGACAGCGGTAACAGCCGCTCCTACGTTCGCAAATGCAGCAAGTTTCCTGCGCGGAGCAGGCGACATTCGCAGGATCAAAATGTACTCCGGGCGGACCGGCGAACGCATCGACATGATTTACTGGATTGAGGGTAATTATATACCCGACGCGGTGAATGAACTGAACTATTTCATGCGCGACTGGCGCACCGATGGGATCAAGACCATTGATATGCGCACGGTAGACATCATGGCCGCCTCGCATAACCTTTTGGATGTGACCGAACCATACATGCTTTTGTCAGGCTACCGTAGCCCCAAAACCAACGCTATGCTTCGGTCAAGATCCCGTGGCGTCGCCAAGAATTCGCTTCATATGCGTGGTCAGGCAGCCGACCTGCGTTTGGGGTCACGCTCGGTTCATCAGATGGCAAAGGCCGCGATAGCATGCAACGGCGGCGGTGTCGGGCGATATTCCGGCTCCAACTTCGTTCATATGGATTGCGGACAAATTCGCAGCTGGGGTGCCTAAGCACTCTTTGATCGCCGTCCTAGTAAAAGCGCCATATGGCGCTTTTTTTGTTCGCAACGGGAAAGTTATCTAGCCTAGAAATGGTGCCTGAACGCTAATGGATCAGACACCATTTCTAATAGGGTCTAGGGCTATTTTCTCAAGGCGTCGCTGTGCTTGGTTAACCCAAAGTTTCACGCACCGCTTCTTCGGTTTTGGCGATTACGATATCGGCCTCTTGCTGGGTAAGACAGAACGGCGGTGCAAACCCCAAAATGTCACCCTGAGGCATCGCACGACCGATGACGCCCTTTGCAACCAAGGCAGTCGCAACCTGCCCGCCAATCCCCGCTGACGCATCGAAAAACTTTCGCCCGTTTTTTTGTTCAACGAATTCAATCGCTGCTAGCATACCGACACCACGAATATCACCAACGTTAGGATGATCGCCGAGCCGTTCGCGCAAACCTGCGCGCAGGTAATCCCCTGTGACGGTGTTATTTTCGACCAGATTCAGATCATCAATCAGCTTTAGGTTTGCCACACCGGCGGCTGCACCGATCGGGTGCGCCGAATAGGTCCAACCGTGACCAAGAGGGCCAAATTCATCGGTGCCGTCTTCCAAAACCTTCCATACCTTTTCAGATACGATAGACCCTGACAAAGGGGCATAAGCAGACGTAAGCCCCTTTGCGATGGTGATGAAATCCGGCTCCATTCCGTAATGCGTTGACCCCATCATCGCACCTGTGCGCCCAAAGCCCGTCACGACTTCGTCTGCTACCAGAAGGATATCATGCTTTTGCAGGACTTTTTGAATCGCAGGCCAATACCCTTCGGGTGGCGGCACAATGCCGCCGGTCCCCAAAACAGGTTCGCCGATGAACGCTGCAATCGTGTCTGGACCTTCGCGGGCGATCAATTCTTCAAGCTTTTGGACGCAATGGGCAGTAAAATCGGTCTCGGTCATATCAAGGTCGTCGCGCCGGAAATAATATGGTGCCTCAGTGTGAATGACCTGATCCAGCGGCAGGTCGAATTTCTTGTGAAACAGCTCAAGCCCGGTCAAAGACCCGGTGACCAGCCCAGATCCGTGGTAACCGCGCCACCGCGAGATGATCTTTTTCTTTTTCGGCCGTCCCAGAATGTTGTTGTAGTACCAGATTAACTTGACGATGGTCTCGTTCGCATCGGACCCGCCCAAGCCAAAATAAACCTTCGACATCGTTTTTGGGGCTCGGTCCATTACCATCTTGGCTAGCGTAATTGATGCTTCGGTACCGTGTCCAACGTAGGCATGGTAGTATGCCAGTTCATGCGCCTGCGCCGCAATCGCGTCGGCGATTTCCGTGCGCCCGTATCCGACGTTCACACAATATAGCCCCGCGAAGGCATCTAGCAGCTTTTTGCCGTCCCGGTCCTCAATATATACACCCTTGGCACCGGTGATTACCCGCGTAGGGGTTTCACCGCGCCGGTGTTTTGCCAAGTGGGTAGAAGGGTGAAAAAAGTTTTCCCGATCCCATTCGCTCATCTGGTCATTATGCAGCATGCTGTTCCCTCATATGATGGATAGACGGTCAAAGTTGCCCCGCCTCGAAATTGAATATTGACCCTATTACAAGACGGGTCTCTGATCGCGACCATAGCCGTTCGTCAAAGATGAATTATCTGAAGTTCCCTGCATTTTTGGAATAATATGTATGTATTGACCAATATATGACCTTAATCATCTGCGTGTGCAGAAAATAGATGCAAGGGGGCCGCGGGGCTGCGTACCGTTTTGGTGACGATATAGGAATAATAACGCGCAATATCGTCAGAGGCATCAAGCACCGTTTCCATAAGCTCTTGATAGGCTTCGATAGACGATGCAACGACCTGAACCAGATAATCATACCCTCCGCCTATCGCCCAACAACCGATAATTTCAGAGTGCTTGCTGACCGTGTGTTCAAAGGATTGGAACCGTGCCACAGCATGTGAATCCAGCTCAATCGTGACAAATACGGTCACCGCTCCCGGAATCTTACGCAGGTTGATTTCGGCGCGGTACCCGGCGATCAGACCCGAAGCCTCGAGCCGGCGCAAACGTTCCCAACACGGCGAAGGTGAAAGCCCGACCTTTTCGGCCAATGCCGCTTTGGTCATCCGCCCGTCGACAGACAACGCGCGTAATATCCGGAAATCAATGCGATCGAGTTTCAGCATAATCGACCTATAACGCCGCAGGGCAAGGTCAGCAACCGACTGGCCCCGCCATGTTTGCGGACCCCCCGCCAAAGCACCGGTATGCAGACGATGCCCTGCCCTTGCTCACATTTTCCTACCAGCATTTCCCCTCAGATGGTTTCGCGACACCCAGGGTATTCGCTCTGCTCCCACAGTCAGAGGAAACGCAGGCCAGAGGCCGTCACTTCCAATGCGCAACCGAACGCTTCTCAAAGCTTTCACGAAATTGCCTGGTCGAATTCTGCATCAGCTCACCAGAGCCCCAATCGAGAATGACCGCGTATTTACGCACCGCATCCATTTCATTGATTTCGCCTTTTTGGTACATCTGCGAAACGCCATCGGGGTCCATCCTTGCCCACCCAACGCGATGCTCGCGGATGTGCGCGCGGGCTTTTTCCGTTGCGGCTATGTCGATTTCATAATCCAACATATCCGCATCTATAACCTTGATCACGACCCCGTAATCTAGCTCGGCTCGCTTAACAGAGACGTATTCGTCGATCACGTCTTGGCGGACACGCTCTGTATCACGCTCTAACGGATCGCCGTAGCCTCCTCCTCCAGCCGTTGGTCGGGTAAACTTGTCGCCGCTTTTGATCTTGTAATTCGAAAACACCGAGCCAAGCCATTTCTCCTCGCCGGTGTCGGCGTGTTTGACCATTAGTCCATGCGGCATGGAGGGCAATCCCCCCTCTACCCCCCAAACGACGGCGCGTTCCCGGTCGCAGATATAAGACATCACCGTGTTGTCGGCCTCTAGCAAAGTAGACGCTTTGATGACACCGGCACCACCACGCCATTTTCCAGGGCCGGGGCTGTCTTGCTTGATCTGAAATTCGTCTGCGCGTGTCGGGTTCACCCGTTCATTACCTTCGGAAGGCTGCGACATCAGACCAGTACCGAAACAGGCGGTGGTAACGTCGCTGCCGTCTTTACCGTTGCGCCCGCCCCAGCCGCCGGGCAACCATTCGTAAAACATGTAAATGGGCTTGTCCGGCTTGCGCAGGTCATTCCCGCCGGCCAGAAGATATTCTAGATTAAACGCACACGCGATGGCGCGATCAGGGATGATCTGGGACCACATTTCGAAAATTGCATTCATAATCTTTTCGAAGGGCATCAAAAACCCGGTCACAGCCACAGGCCACTCGGCGCTCACAACGCTGTTCTTGGGGGCTCGGACTTCGACCATCCGGTAGAATCCACTGTTAAGCGGAAGATCAGGAAAGAAAGTCTTCATGCCTGCGACCACAGCCGAAAAGGTCGCACCATGCGCCGAATTGTAGATTGACGAGATCGTAGGGTGACTACCTTCGAAATCATAAACAATTTGGTCGCCCTTGATCGTCATCTTGATGTGAATCGGGATCATCCCCTCGCCGGCCCCGGGATCGCGGTCGATATAATCCACGGCCTCCCATGTACCATCAGGCAAGTCCGCGATCCGTTGCCGCACGGCCCGCTCCACATAGTTCTGCACTTCTTCCATGCCTTGGGTCACCTGACCACGGCCGTATTTACCAACCAAACGCTGAAGTTCGCGTTCGGCGACCTGTGTCGCTTGCGCCTGTGAATGGATGTCTCCGATTATGGCGGCCGGGTCACGTGTGTTGGCGGCAATCATGTTTGCCACATCGGCGCAAAACTTACCTTTATGAAACAAACGTATCGGCGTGATCCGCACCGCTTCGCCAAACATCTCATGTGCTGCGACGTTGAACGATCCAGGCACCGAACCGCCCAAATCAGACCAATGCCCATTGGATTGCGAGAAACCGATCAGGGTCTCTTCGTCAAAGATCGGTCGGACAAGGCGCACATCGCTAAAGTGGGTGCCGCCGGCGTAGGGATCGTTGATCGCATATACATCGCCTGGATACATATCGCCTTTGAATACACGGATCACATCCTTGCAGGTATAATGGAGCGTACCGACATGGACGGCGATGTCTGAATTTCCCTGCGCAACGCAGTTACCGTCTGCGTCATGCAGCCCGTTCGAAAAATCACGGTTATAGATCACAAATGAGTAACAAGTTCTCAACATCTGCTCTGCCATCTGGTCAACAGAGGTAATGAAAGAATTCTTGAGAACCTCGAATGTGACCGGATCAAGTTCCTGATTGGATGTATTTTTCATGTCTTAGCCCTTCACACGGATAAGAATGTTCAAGTATTTATCGACTGTCGCATTGGTATTTGGCGGCACGACAACGGTTGAATCAATTTGCTCGACAATCGCGGGGCCGGCAAATTCTGCACCGGCTTTTATTTCCTCGCGGTTATAGATTGCTGCCTCACACCGTTTGCCTTTGAACCAGACCGCGCGCTTGCCAGCAGGTTCCGGTACGTGTTTGACCACCTCGAACGAAGGTAGCTTGGCCTTTTGCACCACGCCAATTGCCTTGACCCCTACCCTAAAGATACTGACCGGAGAATCTTCGCGGCGAAAATTGTATTCCCGGGCGTGTTCGGCGTGAAAACCGTCGACCAAATCTTGCGTGCTCGTAATCTTTGACGGAGCGGATACCGACAAGGAACGCCATTGGCCTTGATACATCATTTCAACAAAGCGTTGCAGGACCGTGTCTTTGGGCAATACGCCTTCATGATGCAGGCGATCTACTGCTTCTTTTTCGATCTTTGCAAAAGCGGCTTCCAAGTCGTGCGCCGTCGTGGTGGAGGCGTCCGCCATGAAACTATCGGAAAAATCATGCTGTATATCGACCAGCAAGCACCCCATAGCAGAGGTGACACCCGGATTTGGTGGGACGATCACAACCGGAATAGAGAGTTCTTGAGCCACCGCCGCACCGTGCAAAGCACCTGCACCGCCAAAGGCAACCAGCGCAAAATCCCTAGGGTCATGACCACGGCTGATGGACAAAAGGCGCACCGCGTTTGCCATGTTGGCATTTGCGACATCAATGATCGCCTCGGCTGCTTCGTGCAGTTCCATGCCGAAAGGCTCTGCAACCGTCTCGCGCACCGCATTTTCGGCAAGTGCCGGGTCTAGCGTGATGTCACCTCCGGCCAAGCTGTGGCCAAGCCTGCCGAGGACGACATTGGCGTCAGTATTGGTCGCCACCTCGTTGCCGTTAGAGTAGCAAGCCGGTCCCGGCTGCGCACCTGCGGATTGCGGGCCATTGCGCAACGATCCCCCTTCGTCCCTCCAGGCCAAAGACCCACCACCGGCACCGATGGTGAGCACCTCGATGCTGGGAAAGCGTATCGGATAGCCGTATTCGATGTACCAGTCCTTGGTGACTGTGGATTCACCTTGATAGGTCAGCGAAACATCTGTGCTGGTCCCGCCCATGTCGAACCCGATAGAATTTTCATAACCACACAGGTTACCAATAAAGCGACTTGCAATCGCCCCCGCAGCAATGCCGGACCCCGCCAAACGAGCAGCAAAGTCCTTGACACTTGCTGGCGTCATCACGCCCCCCCCAGAGTGCAGCAAAAGCAGATCGCGTCTGTATCCACCTTCAGTCAGCTTGTCGCTGAGCCGCGAGACATAATCGACAACCACCGGTGACACGACCGCATTAACCATCGTGGTAGAAAATCGCTCGTGCTCGAATATCTCTGGCATGATCTCGGACGAGGTTGAAATGTGCACGTTGGGCATAACCTCGCGCAAGATTTCGCGCACCCGAAATTCGTTGCTGGCGTTGACGTAAGAATTGATGAAGCACACCGCTATCGCCTTCACGTCACGCTTCTTCAGTATCTCGGCAACGCGCCGAACTTCTTCTTCGTCAAGATGCTGAATGATCTTACCCGCAGCATCGACCCGTTCTTTGACCGTCAACCGGTCGCGGCGGGGGATATATGGCTTAGCAACGTCTTTGTATGTGTCCCACAGATCCTCCTTGTTTGATCGGCGTATTTCCACAACATCGCGAAACCCTTCAGTGCAGACCATCGCGGTGCGCGGCAGTTTACGCGTGATCAGCGCATTCGTGGCCACCGTGGTCCCATGCGAGAACAGTGTTACGTCGGCCAAATCTATCTTCGCCTGCGAAACTCCGGTCATGATAGCACGCATCGGGTCATCAGGAGTCGACGGTGTTTTTTCGATCCTGATTTCACCGGTTTCTTCATCCATGATGCAAACATCGGTAAAGGTACCGCCCACATCCACCGCTACTCTCGTCGTTGTCATATGTCGTTCCTAACTTGATTAAACGTGCGATATGGCCACGAACCAAGGCGTTCGTTTCGCCATAAAGGCTTGTGCGCGGGTGGCGATCCGACGTGTGCTATTGACAGCGCGAGGCTACCTGCAAACGTCTTTTCTTGCGTGTGTCTGTCGGTGTGCAGCCAAATCGGTTGCGGTAATGCTTGCAGAACTGTGCGTGGTCGTAGAACCCCCACCTATGCGCAATCTGCGCCATCGTGGACGTATCGTGCAGCATTTCCAGCGTTTCATGACAACGCGTTAGCCGCTTGTCTCTGATATATCCCGCGACTGAGCATTCATTCTCGGCAAACAGACCTTGAAGATACCGCAACGAGATGCCGCAGGATTCTGCGACGACCAGTGGGCCCAAATTGGGATTAGCTAGATTGTCGCGGATGAATTGTTCAGCCCGTTGCAGATGTGCGGCGCGGATGGTCGAAACGGAGCTCTCGAGAATACGTTCATCACTTCGCATTGATAGGCAAAGCAGATCCAACAGGTGCTGTCCGGCCATCTCGCGTGCAGCGTTGTTAATGACGTCGATGCTTTCGATCGTGTTGCGCACTGCCCCAACAAAATACGACCCAATCCCAGAGGTAGCGTCGAAAGTGAGGGCGCTAAGACGTTCGGTGGGGCCGATACGGGACTGCACGCTGGCGGTGGGCACTTTCAGCACCCAAAGCCTGTTTCGTTGGGTGTGCGAGAATTCATAGGGCATGTCGCCCTGTTCAACCAAAAACCCGCCAGGCCCGCAGCTGGTTTGACGCGACGCCTGATGAAAGTGCACATCTGCGATGTGTGGGATCGTTATCAACAGACTGTTTTCTTTTTCTTCCTCAAAGTGGCTTTTGTTGCGTCGGTACATGACGCTGTCACAGTCCATTTCGGACAGCCCCAGCACGCCCAATCCCCACGACTTCAGATGCCCCTTGAAATCTCTCGGGTTCCCACATTCTACAGACAGCGGAAAATAGGTTTCCGAAATCATCTGAGACCAGACTTTGTTCTTGTCGACGGCGTCGCTTTGGTCGGTCGAAACAAGCATCCTTTCCTCCTGTCCGCAGTTCACCACAAGCGCTGGTCTCCGCGTGTTGGGATCAACCTTACTTTATCGCGCAATCGAAAATAGGCGATTTGCGCACAAAAATTTGGTGCAGGCTTCTTTGTCGCTTACACAAAAAATTCGACTTCAATGAAGGCGAATTCGAAGTCGTTGGGACTGGACACGTCATGCTCTACGCCCCGTTTGCCGAAATAGGGTACACTGACCCTTAACTCCGACCGGGTGATATTTCCTTGGCCGTCCCTGATATCCAATACCCCATCATGAAGCGGGATGACCAAATAGTCGTGTTCATGCACATGCCAACCCGTGTTGTCGTCGCGCTTTGAAAAACACCAGCGTGTCACACGGGCGCGATCGTTTTCGATTATCACATCTGAAACGGCAGATCCTGCCCCTGTCGCCTTGCACATTGTTGATCCTTTCTTCTTCGAAGAAATCTCCCGTATCGAAAATCTAGAACGTCCGTGCCTGCGTTGATTTAACGACGCAGTCAGGGTTCTGGTCAGCTCCATGCTAGCTAACCGATTTGATTTCGTCGAATGATTTGGCTCACGCACGCCAACGCACCTCTAAACACCGGCACCGTGTGTATGCCTCTGGGTGGTTTTAAGAGGTACCCTGCTGCCAATCCCAACAGTGCCTGCTTGCGCCGTTTTCGCTTTGTAACGTCAGCTTAGGCGAATAGCGAAATTACCACCGGCAACGTGACTGCGGAAAAAACCGTTCCGTACAGAACGGCGCGCGCGGATAGTGCTACGCTGATACCTTCAGCGCGGGCCATAACATAGACATTCGCAGCCGGGGGCAAAGCACCCATAATGATCGCCGTCGCAACCCAGATCGGATCAAACCCCGAAACCAGCATAAATGCCAGCGCCACCGAAAGCGGGTGAGCGATCAATTTAACCGCAAGACATGCCCCAAGCCTGGAT
>DRFG01000215.1 GCA_011050655.1 Roseobacter sp. | reverse complement strand
TTACAAAGCTGGATCGAAGAATCGATCTAAGCCTTTCGCTATCGACTGAATTCAAGGACGCACCGGCAATGGGGCGTCCTTTTTACATGGGCCAGCCAAAACGCTCAAATCGGGTAGCGATTTTGCTGTATACATCGTCGCGTCCGGCATTAATGCTTTGGGCCTGCCAAAACCAGTACAGATAACGGGCATAGTTAGGCCGGTTTTGCGCCACTTTGGCAAACCCTGTAGCCAAACGTGCCATATCAGCCGTTATGGCTATGTGATGAAAATCTATTTTTCCAAACAGAAGCGCGGGTTTACCAAAGAAATACCCGGCAAACGCCACGCTCGAATTTTGGGTCACTACATAATCGCAGGTTTGTAATAATGGTATCATCCCGCCCACCTCAACGCGCAAACGACTGTTTTGGCGTTCCAGTTGGTCCAACGCTGCAATTTCACTCGCTGAGTAAGTCTCGTTTGGGTGTATGGTCGCGATAACCTTCCGACCCAGATCATGGGCAAGGCAGTGTTCAAGCATTTCGATAGGGCTGCACAGCTGAAACGACCGTTTCTCGTGCAATTTGCCCTGAAGCGGCACGTAAACAATGCCTTCGCTCGACAGATTTTGCGGCGCATCGCCGTATAAACGCTTCTGCCATGAACGATAGAAATTTGCGGCGTCGGCCCCTGATACTGCCGCAGGGTCATACGATACCTTTGCAACATCCCATTCCCAGCGATTGGCGGAACTGTCGATTTGCCAAAACGGGTATTCATATACCCGACGAAACACCAACCCGCGCGATCCGGGTGGCGGTTTCATATGGCTTAGCACAAAGGTGTCATCGCTGCGGTTTTGATCACCGTGCAGCCTATATTCGACCCTAAAGCTAGCAGATTCAAGGACCAGCGCCATCTTGGCGATGAACGGATGACTGTCCGCAAGCGCGCTTTTAAGCAGATCGGGTTCTAGCAGGATATGGACTGTTTTATTGTACGTCATTGCCTGACGCTAGCCTCGGCAACAGATCGCCACAAGTGGGCCCACCCTTGTCCCTTCGGTTTTCGGGGACCATATAGGGCTGAAGCAAAGGAGACCGCGCATGTCGAAACAAGAATTCCCCGGATGGCACGGGACCACCATTATAGGGGTAAAAAAAGACGGTGAAGTCGTGATCGCCGGTGATGGGCAGGTCAGTCTGGGCCAGACGGTCATCAAAGGCACCGCACGCAAGGTTCGAAGGTTAAACCCCGGCGGCTTTGACGTGGTTGCAGGATTTGCTGGATCAACTGCAGATGCGTTTACCCTGCTTGAGCGGCTTGAAGCAAAGCTTGAGGCAACTCCCGGCCAATTGGCCCGCGCAAGCGTCGAACTGGCGAAAGACTGGCGCACGGACAAATACCTGCAAAAGCTTGAAGCGATGTTGATCGTCACCGATGGCAACGAATTGTTGGTAATAACCGGAGCGGGTGACGTGCTTGAGCCTGAGCATAACGTCGCGGCCATTGGATCGGGCGGAAATTACGCGCTGGCAGCCGCGCGCGGCATGATGGACAGCGACCGCGATGCGGAAACTATAGCGCGGGACGCGATGAAGATCGCCTCGGACATCTGCGTTTACACAAACGGCAACCTCACGGTGGAGAAAATCAAACCATGACCGATCTGACCCCACGCGAAATCGTATCCGAGCTTGACCGGTTTATCATTGGTCAGAATGACGCCAAACGTGCCGTGGCTGTGGCCCTGCGCAACCGCTGGCGCCGCAAACAGTTGGGCGATGATCTGCGCGACGAAGTATATCCCAAAAACATCCTTATGATCGGACCAACCGGCGTTGGTAAGACCGAGATCAGCCGCCGCCTGGCCAAGCTGGCGCGGGCGCCGTTTTTGAAAGTGGAAGCAACAAAGTTCACCGAAGTCGGCTATGTCGGGCGGGATGTCGAACAGATCATCCGAGATCTTGTGGATGGTGCAATCGTGATGACACGCGAACACATGCGCGAAGACGTTAAGGTCAGCGCCCACAAAGCCGCGGAAGAACGCGTTATTGACGCTATCGCGGGTACCGATGCCCGCGAAGGGACCCGCGACATGTTCCGTAAGAAACTAAAGTCGGGCGAATTGGATGGCACGATGATCGAACTAGAGGTAGCCGATACGTCTAGTCCGTTCCCGACGATGGACATTCCCGGCCAACCCGGTGGCGGGATGGGCATGATGAACCTAGGCGATCTGTTTGGCAAAGCCATGGGCGGCCGGAAGGTTAAAAAGCGGCTCTCGGTCTCGGAAAGTTACGAAGTCTTGATCGGCGAGGAAGCGGACAAATTGCTGGATGATGAAACCGTGAACCGCGCCGCGATTGATGCGGTGGAGCAGAACGGAATCGTGTTTTTGGATGAAATAGACAAGGTTTGCGCCCGATCTGATGCGCGTGGCGGCGACGTATCGCGCGAGGGCGTGCAGCGCGATCTGTTGCCGCTGATCGAAGGCACTACCGTTTCAACCAAGCATGGTCCTGTAAAAACCGACCATATCCTGTTCATCGCCTCGGGTGCGTTTCACATCGCCAAGCCATCCGATCTGCTGCCTGAATTGCAGGGTCGTCTGCCGATCCGGGTTGAATTACGCGCACTGACCGAAGATGATTTCGTGCGCATTCTCACAGAAACCGATAATGCGCTGACGTTGCAGTACACCGCCTTGATGGGGACGGAAGAGGTAGAGGTTTCGTTTACCGAAGACGGCATCAAGGCGCTGGCCAAAATTGCCGCGGATGTGAACCACTCCATCGAGAATATCGGCGCGCGTAGGCTCTATACCGTGATGGAACGCGTGTTCGAAGAGCTTTCCTTTACCGCTCCTGACCGTGGTGGCGAAAAAGTGGTTGTTGACGGTGATTTCGTCGAAAAGAACCTTGGCGAATTGACCCGATCCACCGATCTGTCGCGCTACGTACTTTAGGGCTTTTCAATATGCCATGCGCCTGAGAATGATGGCGCATGGCTTACCTTCGGTTTATTCGCGCCAATTGGCTGTTTTTATCGGCAGGTTTCCTGCTGACTTTTACATCGTCTTATGGTCAGACCTACTTTATCTCGCTTTTCGCAGGCGAGATTAAAGGTAGCTTTGACCTGAGCGACGGCCAATGGGGTGGGATCTATACCATCGGAACAACATTGTCTGCCATCACCATGGTCTGGGCCGGTGTTCTAACCGACAGGTTTAGGGTGCGCCGTTTGTCGTTCTGGGTGATGATCGCACTTGCCACCGCATGTCTGGCAATGGCGGCGGTGCCCAACTGGATCGCGCTAATCTTTGTCATCTACGCGTTGCGGCTGACCGGCCAGGGGATGATGTCGCAGCTGGGTGCCGTTGCGATGGTACGTTGGTTTGAGGCAGCGCGTGGCAAGGCGTTGTCGCTGTCATCTTTGGGGTTTGCTGCGGGGCAGGCGATACTGCCCGTTGTGTTCGTGGCATTATTCGCCAGTTTTCATTGGCGAAGCTTATGGTTACTGGCCGCTGGGTTGGTGCTGCTTACGATGCCAGTTATGCTGATGCTGCTGCGACATGAACGAACCCCGCAATCCATGGCACAGACGACGCAATTGGCCGGCATGGAGGGGCACCATTGGACCCGCAAGCAGATGATCCGGCATGGGCTGTTCTGGCTTATGATCCCGATGATTATCGGCCCTGCGGCATGGGGCACGGCGCTATTCTTTCAGCAGGTCCACCTGACGCAGGTAAAGGGTTGGTCACTGGTCAGCTTTGTGGCGCTGATGCCGCTTTATACGGTGACGTCCGTGATCTCGACCTTTGTATCAGGGTGGGCGGTTGACCGCTTTGGCGTGACAAGGGTTACCCCCGTGCAGATGCTGCCCTTTGCCGCGTCATTTACTGTGCTGGCCTATGCCGACACAATCCCGATGGCGGGGGTGGGCTTGCTGATATTCGGGGTCGGGCAGGGGATGCAGGCGACTGCCACCTCGGTGTTCTGGGCAGAGTTCTATGGCACGCGTTATATCGGTTCTATCAAGGCGGTTGCCGCCGCTTTGATGGTGTTTGGATCAGCGATAGGGCCCGGGATTACCGGTGTGTTCATAGATCTGGGTGTGAATTTTCCTGAACAGATGATTCCGATTGCGGTTTATTATGTGATTGCGGCGATCATGGCGACGACTGGAATTATCAAATATCAAGGCAGGCTGGTACCACGTCAGCGATGACGGCGAAGATACACGTAATAAGCGCCACCGCCCCCGTGGCTGATATGCGCCTGACTGACCTGTAACACCGCAGAGGAAAGCGGCGGCATCGATAACCACTGAGGCACCTGATGGCGCAAAACGCCGTGACGAACGGGGATGGGGCCACCTTCGTCGCGCACCTTACCCTTGCCGGTAATGACCAGTACAAGGCGCCTTCCTTTGTCGTGCGACCCGAGGATGAACTTGGTTAGCGCCGGATGCGCGCGGTCCAGCGTCATGCCGTGCAGGTCAATCCGGCCTTCGGGGCGGAGTTTTCCACGTTTCAACTTGCCGAATGCTTTGCTGTCCATCTGAACAGGGGACTTGCGGATCTGGTCGGGCAGGGACGGCATCAAATCGTGCGTATTTCGGCGCGGTTTTGGGGCAGGCTTGCCTAATATAACAGAAGTTGACTTGCGGATTTGCGGCGGGCTAGGCAGCGGCGCATCTATTTCAGGCCGAAAAAGCTGATTCACGTCCAGCTTTTCCGTCCGTTCCGTCACTTTTTGCCAAAGCGACAGATCATCTTTATTCAAACGCTTTCGGTTCATTCCAGTGGTTCCGGCAGCAGTCCATATGCACGTTGAATTGGCAGCAGAACCATCATGCGCCCCGGGTCCCGTAGTTTACCCGCAGCCCGCCCGGCACCATCACCGGTGCCAAAAAAGACATCTGCCCGCTGTGCGCCTTTGATCGCCGATCCCGTATCTTGGCCGATCATCAAGCGGTGCAATGGTTCAGCGCCCGCCTTTTCTATCCAAACAGGAGCACCGAGCGGTACGAATTTTGGATCAATCGCGATCGTACGTAACGGCGTCACAGACCGGTTCATCGCGCCAAGCGGACCTTTGTCGGCGGGGACTTGGTTAACCTCTCGGAAGAACACATACGAGGGGTTGTGGTACAGCAATTCTCGTCCATCTTCTGGGTTGCGACGTACCCAATTTTTGATCACGTCAGCGCTGACCTGATGTACATCATAGACGCCCCGACGCACCAGTTCGACGCCGATAGACCGATAAGGGTGACCATTGGCACCGCGATAGCCAACCCTGAGGTATTGGCCATTTGGTAGGTGGATACGCCCAGAACCTTGTATCTGAAGGAAAAAAAGTTCAACCGGGTCATCTACATAAGCAATTTCCAGCCCGCGGTTCTTCATCACGTCAGTATCTAGAATATCCCGCCTAGTTAGCCAGGGGTTATTCTCTTTGGCTTCAGATGGCATGGCATAGACCGGATAACGGTACCGTTCTGATGGGTATAAATCGCCCTCAAGTTCGGGTTCAAAATAGCCGGTAAACAGGGCTTCCTGCCCGTCCTCTATCAACACCGGGCGGAAGAGCAGTTCGAAAAACTGTTTCGGATCGGGTGAGGTGTCGGCGAATTTACATAGGTTGCGCCAATCGACGTCCTTCATATCGCGGCATGTGTTCAAAAAAGTCTTTAGTGCCGCTGCATGATCATCGGCTTCCCAACCATCAAGCTGGCTGAAATCCATAATTGTATACGAAATATCCGCACTTGCAGGCGGCACCGTCAGGCCCGCCCACAACAATGCACACCATAAGGCACGCCTTATCCGTCTGTAGAAACGAGCAGCCAATTTGGATCATCCGAGCCCATGACGCGAGAGAACACCCACGTGTCTTTTTGACGTTTCACTTCGGTTGGGCTGCCTTCGACGACATTTCCATCGCGATCTTTCACAACCGATGTCATCTCGGCAACATAACGAATGGAGAGCTCCGCTTCGTTGGTGGCCCTATCCATCGTAGCGCTGACGAGCTCCATCTCCCGGATACCTACAAAATGGGATTCAACAGTCAATCCTTGGTCTTCGCGGGCGGCGACGCCATCAAGGAAACTTTCATATATCTCTTCTGACAAGAACGGTTGAATGTCACCAAGATTGCCATGCTCATAGCCCATCACGATCATCTCGTAAGCGCCGCGTGCACCCCCAAGAAAGTCATTTACGCCAAATGAAGGTTCGACACGCTTCATCTCAGCTAGGGCCAGAGCGGATTCCGAACCTTCGGGCGCGTGATCGGTAATATCAAGATCAGGGCCGCCTTCAATCACCTCGAATGCAGGTCCAGTGGTTGTCTTCTGCGGTGCTTCGACAGCTTTTGGCTTTTCAAAGCCATCTCGCGTGCCAAGAACGTTTTTCAGACGCAAAATCAGGAACACGGCAATACCGGCAAGTACCAGAAGCTGTATCAGGGGCGAATTCATAGGTACCTCGTGTTAAGAAACATGGAAACGTCGGTGTATTGCCCCTATGTAGGGTGTGAACCGGGCCAAGTCCACTCTGGCCCACAGGAAAGGATCTTAGCCATGTGGCTATTTTTGGCATTTATTGCCGTACCATTGATAGAGATAACGTTATTCATTCAAGTCGGTGGCGTAATTGGTTTGGGCTGGACGCTGGCAATTGTCGTGCTGACAGCGATTATCGGTACCTATCTTATGCGGGCGCAAGGCGCATTGGCGCTTGGTCAGATCAAGAAATCCCTGTCCGAAGTTCGCGATCCGACTGAACCCTTGGTGCACGGGGCGATGATCCTGTTTGCCGGTGCGTTGTTGCTCACGCCAGGGTTTTTCACCGATGCGGTTGGCTTTGCTTTGTTGATCCCAGCAGTGCGTACCGCCGCCTTCAAAGCGGTGCGTAGTAAGATCAAGGTGAGCGGGTCGGTCAATATGAGCAGTAATATGCATGATCCGATGCAGCAAAAGCGCCCGCAACCACATCGCCCGATGCAAGGAGATATCATTGACGGAGAGTATCACGAGCTTCCCGATGGCGACAGTCGCCCCAAGCGCCCGTCAGGCTGGACAGACCATTGAGCGCCGCCAACCGATCTGATAAGCCCTGCCAATGAATTTTTAGTTTCAGGGATCCTAAATATGGCTGAAGAAGAAGCAACACAACCGACCCAAGCAGCGCAGCCGCAGTTGCGCATCTTGGGACAGTTCATCCGCGATATGTCGTTTGAAAACATCATGGCACAAAAAGGTGCGCCAACCGATGTACAACCAGACGTCCAGGTACAGGTAAATCTGGACGCAAAAAAGCGCGCGGCTGACAACCAATATGAATCTGCAATCAAGCTTCAGGTTACGTCAAAAGCAAAAGAAGGCGATGCGACGCTGTTTCTGCTTGAAATCGACTATGTCGGCGTCTTTCATGTTGAAGGCGTTCCAGAGGATCAGATGCACCCGTTTTTGCTGATCGAATGCCCGCGCATGATTTTCCCGTTCCTACGTCGGGTGGTTAGTGACATTACCCGCGACGGTGGCTTCCCGCCATTGAACCTAGAAAATATTGATTTCGTTGCTTTGTACCGCAACGAAATCGCACGCCGGCAAGCCGAGACCGCGCAAAAAGCTGACGCTTAAAGCGTTTTCCAAACAGCTCCGTCGCCCAATTTATCGACGAACTCGGTATGGGCGGCGGCTTCTGCTTTTGTGATACGCGGGGGCAGGGGGTTTGGACGCGGCTTGGGTGCCCATTCTGATCCGTGGGCACCCGCTGAACGATCGGGCTGGCTGGATAGGCCGAAATCCGGTTGGCGACCTCCGATAAGCTCAAGATACACTTCAGCAAGAATTTCACTATCAAGCAGGGCACCGTGCAAGGTGCGCGACGTGTTATCAATACCAAACCGCCGACACAATGCATCCAGCGACGCAGGCGACCCCGGAAACCGTTTGCGTGCAATAGCGAGCGTGTCCAATGCCTGTTCCCAGGGAATCAGAGGAAGGTTCATCCACTTCAGCTCGGCATTCAGAAACTTGATATCGAATGCTGCATTGTGAATGATCAGCTTGGAATCACCGATGAACTCAATAAAATCTCTGCCTACCTCGGCAAACTTGGGTTTGTCGCGCAGGAATTCGTCACCCAGTCCGTGTACCTGAAACGCTTCAGTGGGCATGCTACGTTCAGGGTTGATATACTGATGATAGGTCTTGCCTGTTGCCATGTGACCGATCAGCTCAACTGCGCCTATCTCAACGATGCGGTCACCAGATTCGGGGTCAAAGCCAGTGGTTTCCGTATCCAGAACGATCTCACGCATGGCTTATCCTTTCCTTGATGTCCTTGATAACCGCCAGCACCTGAGCGCGGGCATGTTCAAGCGTATCGGTTTCGATTACATAGTCCGAAAGAGCACATTTTTCATCGTTAGGCATCTGCTTAGCGCGGATATTTTCAAACTGTTCCTGAGACATTGTCCCTCGGGACATTACCCGGTTCCGTTGCTCTTCCTCTGAAACAGTAACACATGCAACTGCATCCATCCGCAGATTGCCCCCCGTTTCGAAAATCAGTGGTATGTCGAGAACCACAATATCAGTCTGGGCCGCTGCAAGAAAGTTCGCGCGGTCTTTCCCTACCAGTGGATGCACGATTGTCTCGATCTTTTTCAGTGCAGTCCCATCACATGCGATGATTTCTTTCAACGCGGGCCGAGATACTTCGTCATCAATGACGGCCTGCGGGAACGCCGACCGAAATGCACTGACAGCCGCCCCACCTTTTTCGTATAATCGGTGCACTGCGGCATCTGCGTCCCAGACTGCGCAGCCAGCGTCGGCGAACATCTTTGCGGTCGTCGATTTCCCCATGCCGATGGACCCGGTTAGCCCCAGCATAAACATCAGAGTAACGCCGCAGTACGCGCTGCACGGTCGACCTCAGGGCGGGTGCCGAACCAGCGTTCAAAGCCGGGAACTGCTTGGTGAAGCAACATACCCAACCCATCAACGGTTACGCATCCCATTTCTTCGGCAGTCTCAAGAAGCTTGGTTTTCAACGGGGCATAAACCAGATCAGTCACCACAGTATTAGGTCTAAGGCCATCCAACGGCACGCGTAGCTCTGGTTTGCCAATCATGCCAAGTGACGTGGTATTAACCACTAATGCCGCGTGATCCAACATATTGCCAGCTTGCACCCAATCGTACACCGTGACGCGATTTCCAAACACAGATTTTAGTCGATCCGCGCGAACGCGCGTGCGGTTCGACAACATGATTTCGGGTACCCCTGCATCCAGCAATGATGCAATCACCGCACGAGCGGCACCGCCCGCGCCCAATACCGCGGCGGGTCCAGCCTGCGGAGCCCAGTCAGGTGCCCCGGTCTTTAAATTCTCGAGAAAGCCATAACCGTCTGTATTGTCGCCCTGAATTTTGCCATCTGCGCGAAAGATCAATGTGTTCACTGCGCCAATCAGTGCTGCGCGGTCGGTAACAAAATCCGCGATCTCCATTATGGCTTCTTTATGGGGTAACGTGACGTTTGCCCCTACAAACCCCATCTTGGGCAAGGTCAAAATAACGTCTTTCAAGTTAGCCGGCTCTACTTCCATAGGTATATAGGCACCTTGGATACCAAGAGTTTTCAGCCAATGGCCATGAATTTTCGGCGATTTCGAATGTGCAATCGGGCAACCGATCACACCGGCAAGCGGTATTTTAGGCAAACTCATGCAGGCAAGTTCCCTCTTAGCGTCAGATAATTAAGCAGTTCCAGCAGCGGTAATCCTAGAACATTAAAGTAATCACCTTCAATACTGCTGAAAAATCTCACGCCTTCTTCCTCCAGTTTGTATGCGCCAACGGAATGGCGGACACTATCCCAGTTTCGCGCAACATAGTCTTCGATATAACTGTCTGATAATTCTCGCATCCGTAATCTAACTTGACCAACATGGCGCCAGATTGGTTTTCCGTCTTCCACGATGACTGCGGCGGATAAAAGGCTGTGGCGATCACCTGCCAAAGACTTAATTTGGGTGACTGCGTCCTGGGGTGATGTGGGTTTAGACAACAGTTGTCCGTGGTGATCCAATACTTGATCACATCCCAGAACCAAAGCCCCGGGGTTCTTGTCGCTGACTTTACGAGCCTTCATTTCGGCCAAGGTGTCAGCGATATCGCGCGGAGACGCGTGTTCTGCCAGAAGGGCGGATTTAATCGTATCTTCATCAATTCGCGCAACGCTGACCTCGTGCGGGACATTGGCGCGTTGCAACATCTCTGTACGAACCGTTGAAGCAGAGGCTAGAATTAGTCTTTGTGACATGGGGATAAACCTGTGAACGACCTTAAGAAGTTTTTAAGGACTTCTTAATAAGAATGCGAGGGTAACTGAGTTGCTGAGGGATAGCTCGTATTTTCAGGGATATTGTCCCAGGTTATACGGGTTGGGATAAGGATAAAACCGCAACACCCTCGATCAGTTTAATCCCAAATTTATCCCCAGAGTACTACAGTATTTTTTCGTCATAATATTACGTTAAGTTATTGAAATTAATAAATATTAAAGTTGTAGTAATTGGTTGTCCTTCGCAGCGGGATTCCAATGTGCACAGGTGGATAAATCAAGGCATAACTGGATAATCCACAGATTTT
>DRFG01000214.1 GCA_011050655.1 Roseobacter sp. | reverse complement strand
CGTCGATTTTGCGCAAGGAATCTTCGCTGGCTTCGACAGGCAACATCGCCTGTGTGCCGTTAAGAGCATCCATGGAAAGATCGCGCTTGGTCACGTGAAGTGCTGCTTCGATCAGGTCGATATCGCTTATCGAGAGATCGAAATTGCGATTGTAGTTGGACATGATGAACCTCTCTTGGATCAAATTCGTCCTTGCATCATAGAAGCTGTGTCGCCTGCGTTCAATCCGCAGCTTGGGCCAGCGCGGGACCGATTGACGCAGTCGCGGTAGTTGCCCCCTTGCCCATGGGTCCACACCCGTTGGAAGCGCGATGCCGTTACCCTGCCGATATTGACAAGCCCGTGCCGCACCGCCAGATAGGCTGTGGATATAACCCGCAACCGGGCGTCTCGTAGGCGCCAAACCGACGAGGAGGCCAGCATGGCTCAGATTACTCTCACCCTTCCCGATGGCAACGCACGGCAGTACGACGCAAACATTACTGCGGGCGACGTGGCCAACGACATCTCGAAATCACTTGGCAAAAAAGCGATCAGTGCGACCGTGAACGGTGCGCATGTTGATCTGGCTTGGCCTATTAATGCAGATGCTGACATCGCAATTCATACCATGGCGGACGAAGATCAGGCCAATGAATTGCTGCGGCATGACCTTGCCCATATTATGGCCCGCGCAGTTCAAGAAATCTGGCCAGAGACCAAGGTGACCATCGGACCGGTAATCAAAGACGGTTGGTACTACGACTTTGACCGCAAGGAAGCGTTTTCCCCCGAAGATCTTGGTCTGATCGAAAAGAAGATGAAAGAGATCATCAACAAGCGCGACGCTGTCCGCACCGAAGTATGGGACCGCCCCCGCGCTATCAAACATTATGAAGACCTGAACGAACCTTACAAAGTCGAACTTATCGAAGCGATCCCCGGGGATGAGCCGCTGCGTATGTATTGGCACGGAGACTGGCAAGATTTGTGCAGAGGTCCGCATCTTCAACACACCGGCCAAGTCCCCGGCGATGCGTTTAAACTGATGTCCATCGCAGGAGCATATTGGCGCGGCGACAGCAACCGCCCCATGTTGCAGCGCATCTATGGCGTGGCCTTCACCGGCAAGGAAAAACTGCGCGCTCATCTGAACATGCTTGAAGAAGCCGCCAAGCGCGACCACCGCAAGCTGGGCCGCGAGATGAATCTGTTTCACATGCAAGAAGAAGCGCCGGGGCAGGTTTTCTGGCATCCCAACGGCTGGCTGATTTACACCCAGCTACAAGATTATATGCGCCGCAAACAACGCAAGGGTGGCTATGTCGAAGTGAATACGCCCCAGGTTGTTGATCGCAAACTTTGGGAAGCGTCCGGCCATTGGGAAAAATACCAAGACCATATGTTCATCGTGGAAGTTGACGAAGAACATGCGCGCGAAAAAGCTGTTAACGCGCTTAAACCGATGAACTGCCCCTGTCACGTTCAGGTTTTCAATCAAGGTTTGAAATCCTATCGCGACCTACCCTTGCGCATGGCTGAATTTGGTTCTTGCAACCGATACGAACCCTCGGGGGCTCTTCACGGCATCATGCGGGTGCGCGGATTTACCCAAGATGACGGCCATATCTTTTGCACCGAAGACCAGATTGAAGCGGAAACTGCTACTTTCATCACTTTCCTGTCCGAGGTTTACAAAGATCTAGGTTTTGAAAGCTTCAACGTCAAATTTTCGGACCGCCCTGAAAAACGCTCTGGCTCTGACGAAGTGTGGGACAAGGCAGAAACCGCCCTTTTGGCCGCCACCCGCGCGGCTGGTATTGAGCCGACTTTGAACCCCGGTGAAGGCGCATTCTACGGGCCTAAGCTTGAATTCGTGTTGACCGATGCGATTGGCCGTGACTGGCAATGCGGCACCCATCAAGTTGATTTTGTGCTGCCAGAACGGTTGGATGCGACATACATCGGATCGGATGGGGCTAAACATCGCCCTGTGATGCTACACCGCGCAACATTGGGGTCTTTTGAACGCTTTATCGGCATTCTGATCGAAGAGCACGCAGGTAAGCTGCCCTTCTGGCTGGCCCCGCGTCAGGTCGTGGTTGCGTCCATCACCTCCGATGCAGATGAATATGTTCGCGAAGTTGTGGCGACGTTGCAAGCGCAAGGGGTGCGCGCTGAGGCGGATATACGCAATGAAAAGATCAACTATAAGGTGCGCGAGCATTCGGTTGGCAAAGTCCCTGTCATTCTGGCTGTCGGTGCGCGTGAGGTGGACGACAAGACCGTTTCAGTTCGACGCTTGGGCGAAAAACAGACCTCGGTCCAACCTTTGGCCGATGTAGCGGATGCCTTGGCGCTTGAGGCTACGCCGCCCGATTTGCGAGGCTGATTGAAATAATCGGAATAATTGAGCGATCACGTCGTTTCGAATATGACTGAATATTTCAACAAAGCGGTTTCGATATGTGATATTTGGTCAATTGTTACAAGAAACCTGCACAAATACTGACGCGGCTGTGACACACTGCTACGTGAGTGGATTTGTCGCAGGTTAGCGGATTTACTTGGTTTATCACCCATCGAACTCAACAATTAGAAGGAATAACATATGTCAGCTACTATGAAATCCCTCGCGGTAGCCGGAGCAATCGCAGCGGCTATGGCCGCGCCTGCTACCAGCGCCAACGCCGCTTCAAAAGAAAAGTGCTATGGTGTATCGCTTGCAGGTCAAAATGACTGCGCGGCGGGCCCAGGTACGACCTGCGCCGGCACATCGGTCAATGATTATCAAGGCAACTCTTGGACTTTGGTTGACGCGGGATCCTGTGAAACCATGGAATTGCCACAAGCGGCAGATGGGTCCAGCCGTACCGGATCGCTTGAAGCACTAGCCCGCGACGTTCCGAGCTAAAAATACAAAGGCGCATGATACCGACGGTCTCATGCGCCTCTGTCCGACGGTGCTAACCACGACGGGAGACATGTCATGCTTGACAGTGCCAGACAATTCGACCGGCTCCCTAACAAGCCTGGCGTAGGTTATAAAGCTCAACATTTCAGACAGCTCTGCGACAATCCTGATCCAGTTGAATGGATCGAAGTGCACGCGGAAAACTATATGGGTGACGGCGGTCGACCCCGGGCGCAGCTTACAGCGCTATCCGAAAGGTTTGCTCTCTCCATCCATGGGGTTGGGCTTAGCATTGGAGGGGAAACGCCCCTGGATGTCGACCACCTCAAACGGTTGAAGACCCTTTGTGATTGGGCCAAACCGGCCAGTTTCTCTGAACACCTTGCTTGGTCCACGCATGGGTCAGAGTTTTTGAACGACCTGCTTCCCCTTCCCTATACACCGGCGACGCTGAGCCGTGTAGCTGACCACATCAATCAGGTTCAAGAAACTTTGGGAAGAAAGATGCTGTTGGAAAACCCATCTAGCTACCTTGTTTTTGCTGATTCAAGCTTGTCGGAAACCGACTTTATTTCCGAAGTTGTCCACAGAACCTCCTGTGGTCTCT
>DRFG01000213.1 GCA_011050655.1 Roseobacter sp. | reverse complement strand
GACGAGATGTGTCGCCAGACCAACACACGGTTTTTGATCATTACGCATCATGCTGTGACGATGGCACGAATGGACAGATTGTTCGGGGTGACGATGGCAGAACAAGGCGTCAGCCAACTGGTGTCAGTGGACCTTAAAAAGGCCGCGGCTATGGTTACCTAAGGTTTTGCCCGATAAAGCAGCATCGTATTTTGTTTTGCCGGTTGCAAATCATTTCATAACCATCGCGTTGCGGCTTGTTTCTATATCGCCTTTAGCCGCCCCCGATCATGCGGTGCCGAAAAATCAAGAATGGGATTGATCGGAATGATGCGGCTGGGGTTAATCATGTTGTGGCTATAATGGTAGTGGCGTACGATATGGTCGAAATGCACTGTGTCATCAATATTGGGGATTTGGTACAGTTCGCGCGTATATGCCCAGATGTTGGGGTAATCGATAATCCGCTTGCGGTTGCATTTAAAATGCAAGTGATAGACCAAATCAAAACGAACCAACGTCGTAAAAAGCCGCCAATCAGCCTCTGTCAGTTTTGACCCGGTCAGATAACGGTTCTTCGACAAGTTAGATTCTATCCAGTCAAGACTATCGAACAGCGGATATACCGCGCCCTCATAGGCGTCTTGGCTTGTGGCAAACCCGGCCTGGTATACGCCGTTGTTTACAGTGTTATAAATACGATCATTGAGGGCCTCTATCTGGTCTCGTAGGGCAAGGGGCCAATAGTCATCTTCGTTACCAGTCACTGTATCGAATGCACTGTTGAACATGCGGATGATTTCGGAAGATTCGTTGGACACGATCGTGTTCTTCTGGATGTCCCATAAGATTGGTACCGTCGCCCGCCCGCTAAATTTTGGTGCCGCCTTTAAATAGATATCCCGTGCATATTTCCCACCGGCCAGGGTGTCGCCAGTCGCGCCGTTGAAGTCAGTATCGAAAGTCCACCCGTCTTCGAGCATGTCTGGGTGAACCACTGATACCGATATATGATCTTGCAGCCCTTTCAGGGTACGGAATATCAAGACGCGGTGCGCCCAAGGGCAGGCATAGCTTACATAAAGGTGGTAGCGCCCGGATTGAGCCGGAAAACCGGCTTCTCCGGAAATTCCAGCGCTGCCATCTTCGGTAACCCAGTTGCGAAACTTGGCAGCGGAACGTTCGAACTTTCCGCCTGACGCAGACGTATCATACCATGTGTTCTGCCATTCACCGTCTACCAGGACACCCATACATATTTCCTTTACATGTTTGGGCTTAAGCTAACGTCAGAGATCAATTTAGCCATATGCGATGGCGCACATCGGGTCTGCAACGGTGCACGTGACTAACATTTTCAAGAATCTCTTGATTTTATCAGGGGTTGCGTCACGCTTGGTGTTAGAACAGTTAGGGGGATGCTGTGGAGATTGCACTGTCAAAAGAAATTCAGGCCGGATTGGAAGCGGCCCGGACAGAAAGCCTGCGCAAAGCTTCACGGTTACGCGTAGAAGTCGACGGCACGTATCACAGGGTACTGCGCTTTTGGTCTACAGGGTTTTCGCTGAACGCCGCAAACGCGCCCCAGTTGCGGGGGCTCGTCGATCTATATGACGGGTCCGTACACCTTTTTCAGTGTCTGGTAATCGCTGTAGATGAAGAAGACGGGGAAATGCTGTTCGAATTCAAACGTGCCACGAAGGTATCGGACAAAGCCGCGTTGGATTTCGAAAAATCGGTTGATGCGCCGGCAGGGTTAATCACCGCCGACGCGTTTTCCTGAAACTACTGTAAATCCTTAAACGCGTCGCGCAGCCTCTCACAGGCTTCTTCGACACGGGCGCGTGGCGTCGCTATGTTGAAGCGCATGAAGGTGTCGCCACCTTTGCCAAACGTCGACCCATGATTAGCAGCTATCTTGGCCGTTCTTTCAATGCGCGAGGTGACTTCAGACTGTTTCATCCCGGTATCCTTGAAATCCACCCATGCTAGGTAGGTCGATTCTAACGGCATTGATTTTAAGCCGGGTATTGCATTGATAGTGGCATCGAAAACCTTACGGTTGCCATCAAGGTAGGTAACCAGTTCATCCACCCATGCTGCACCTTGTGGCGAATAAGCTGCGGTTGCCATCACCAGCCCGAACGAATTTGGCGACAGCCCCATCGCCGCCATGCGTTGGGCAAAGATGTTGCGCAACTTTTGGTCAGCAATGATCACATTGCCCGAGTGGCAGCCGGCGATATTAAATGTTTTGGTCGTGGCTGTCATCATCACCAGCCGATCTTCTATACCGTCGACAAGCGCCATTGGGGTGTGGTGACATCCTGGCATTACCAGATCGTGGTGAATTTCATCCGATACCAGCACCAGATCATGTCGTTTGGCAAACGCAGCCACTAGCTCCAGCTCGGCTTTGGTCCAGACACGGCCGCCGGGATTGTGAGGCGAACAAAAAATCAGCATCGTTTCGTCGCCGGTCATCTGGGCATCGAACGCTTCAAAATCCAGTTTATAACGGCCATCGTTGTCGACCATCTCACATTCCACAACTTTGCGCCCTGCAGCAGTAATGACGCGTGCGAAAGCGTGATATACTGGTGTAAAAAGAACAACGCCGTCGCCGGGCTTGGTAAACGCATCGACGCACATCGCCGTACCATTTACCAATCCATGAGTGGTGAAGACCCATTCGGGATCAATCTTCCACCCATGCCTGTTATCCATCCACCACTGGATTGCGTTCAGATACTTACTTTCATCCCCGAAATACCCGTAAATGCCATGGTCCAGCATGTCTTGTAATGCATCCTGAACAACGACCGGAGGGCGAAAATCCATGTCAGCTACCCACATGGCAATACCCGTGCTTGCTGGTACGCCATAAATAGGCTCCATTTTGTCCCATTTCGAGCTGTGGGTGCCTTGCCGGTCGATAATTTCGTCGAAGTTCATTAGGTACTCCTGTCAGATTTGGCGGTCACGCTATACGTAATCGTCATGACCGCAAGCCCCGAGGTTGCAGTGGAGGCAGCGTTGTCCTAAATCAGCACCATGAAACGCAATATTCTTCTTCACCCCGATCCCCGGCTGAAAAAGCCCTGCGCACCCGTTACCGAGATAACGGATGATTTGCGCAGTTTAGCCGATGATATGCTGGCTACGATGTATGACGCGCCGGGCATTGGCCTTGCCGCGCCTCAGATTGGTGTGCTTAACCGTTTGATCGTGATGGACTGCATCAAGGATGAAGCCGAAGCACCGCGCCCGATTATCATGTTCAACCCCGAAGTGATCGCTTCATCCGATGAGCTGAATACCTATGAGGAAGGGTGCCTATCTATCCCTGACCAATATGCAGATGTGACGCGACCGGCAGATGTGGACGTGCGCTGGATCGATCGCGACGGTAAGGAACACACCGAAACATTCACCAAGCTTTGGGCGACCTG
>DRFG01000212.1 GCA_011050655.1 Roseobacter sp. | reverse complement strand
GTAAGTTTCCGGGATACGACTGATAGCAGTTTCCAAGGCAGCTATCTTGGCGCTTAGGCGATCGGGCGTCGGGGGGACATCTTCGACCAATTCTGATGCTCCAAGATCCAAAATTCCCGGCGGGCGTGCCGAAAAGCGGAAAGCAGATAGATTGGATTGGAGATGTTGGGTTTTCTCTTCTTCGATATTTGTATGCTTTGTATCAGCGGCAATATTTTGAGGGCTCTGGTCGAGCTCGTCCGCAATAAGGTCCACATCTTCAAATTCTTCAGCGACCGAAAGCCGTGAGGCCGGATCGAAAGAGTTTTCAATTTCACCCGAATGAAAGACATCGGATGGGTCCGCAGAAGGGTCTAAATGATCGTTATCGTTTTGGGCTTCGGCTGGGAATGCAAAATCAGCAGTATCGCGTGAGGTCCCGCCCCCCATTGCGCCAGAAGGCTGCATCGGCTTACGCTGTGAACGGAAAGAATCTGCAGCCGGTGTATCACTCGCGACCCGAAACGATGGCGTCAGTACCAGCTTGTCATCCTTGGGCACATCCAATCTGTTGCGATTGATCGGATGCCGATCTTCAGACACCAACCGGCGAATTGAAGATAGAACATCTTCGACCTCTGAATTGGACACTGGATCAGACATAAATAACCACCATTCGCTGCTTGCGTGTAAGTCTAACCCGCGGTTCTCGTTCAGACAATGGGGACGTGAAAATTGTCAGTCTTTTTGCAGCGCCCGCAACACACGGTCTAATTTCTTACCCTCTTTCGAATACTTGGCAGGACCGTCCTTGACCAAATTATAATAGGCCGCCGGGTCATAAATTTGCACAGGAAGCTTTAAGGCCTGCGCGGTCAACTGGCCAGTAGCTGACAGAACCGAATAGGCAGCGACATATAGCTGCGTCTGTGCCGTAACGACGGAAGAACGCGCTTCGTTCAAAGATTGCTCCGCACCCAAGACTTCCAGAGTAGTACGCGCACCCAATGATGCCTCTTCTCGAATACCTTGAAAGGCGACTTGCGCGGCTCTGACTTGCCGTTGCGATGCGTCGATCTGAGCGCGAGCAGAAGACAAAACCGCATATGCATCACTTACCGCCCGCTCGACGTTATCCACGGTGACAAACAGATTGCCTCGCTGGGCATCACGCTGTGCTCTGTTCTTGCGCACGCCTGCTGACAACGCCCCGCCTTGATAAATGGTCTGACCGAACTGAATACCCACGCTTGTATTATTGCTCGAGGCGTCCGAGCCGAAGTTCTCCGTCAGGCCGTATGAACCTTGCACGGAAACTTGCGGCTTCATGCGGGCCTCACTGCTGCGAATTAACAATTCCGCGGCGGCGACCTGATGCTGCACAGTAAGGATATCTGGATGGCGGCGCACGGCCCCCGCTTTGGCTGCGGCTACGCTGCTCTCGAGGGTCGGCAGGCGTGGTGGTGGGCTAAGCTGGCCCGGATTGCGACCAATGGCGATCTTATAATAGGCCTTGGCGCTCATCAAATCACCCTGCGATCCCGCCAAACGGCTGCGCGCCGAAGCTAACTGCGCTTCAGCAAGGGAAACATCAGTACGCGTAACTTCACCGACTTCAAACCGATCACGGGCGGCGCGTAGTTCTTGGGTGAGCACCCGCACATTATTTTCGCTGATCGACATAAGCTGCTGAGCTTGTATCACGCCCATGTAGGCATCAACCGCACGCAACAACACCTGCTGTTCCACGCTGACCAAGCTTTGCCGCGTCGCAAGAACTGTTTCCTTGGCGGCTTCGACCGAATATTGCGTCGCGCCGAAATCATAGACCAATAGCGACGCTATTAGATTTACCGACGTAGAAAGCGAATTAGTCGCGCTCTTGGTACCTGCCGGAATGAAATTTGAACCCGCGCTTACCGATCGACCAAGCGCTTTCGTCAGGTTACCAGTCCATTGCACGACAGGCTTAAGCGATGACTTGGCGATCGCTACGTCTTCGTCAGCGGCACGCAGCACGGCGCGATTTTGATCCAACAGGCCCGAGTAGTTATATGCCCCGACCAAAGCGTCAGCGAGTGTCTCGGCAGATACAGGCGATAAAAAGCCCAGGCTGATACAGGATGCGGCAACGAACGTTCGGAAATTTCGCTTGGAAGGTGATACTGTCATATAAACCCCGTAGGTGAATCACACCATATGCGTTGCTTGTTGCAACTGTTTTAATATTATAGCTGAAAGGCTTTCTCGCGGGTAAAGCCTTCTAATATAGGCGCACCAGCGTTAAAAGCGGGCCGCCAGCTTATTGCGTCATCGCGCTTGTATCCCAAACGGACTTCGCCCAACGGACCATCCATAAAGATACAGGCGATACGACCGCCAACTTTAAGTTGAGCTAACAGATTATCAGGTAGAAAATCGACGCCGCCTTCAATGATTATGACATCGTAAGGCCCGTGTTTCGGGGCACCATCCGCAAGAACACCATGATGCACGATCACGTTATCGATATCTGAAGCGATGATCGTTTCTTGTGCCTCTTTTGCCATTTGTTCGTCGACCTCGACGCCGACGACCACTTCGGCCATATGCGCGATGACCGCAGATGAATAGCCGTACGCGCAGCCCACATCCAAAACCAGCTCATCGCTGTTGATCGCAAGCGCGTCCAGCATTTTGGCAAATGTCCTTGGTTCTAGCAGCATCCGACCTTCGCCTAGGTCAAGATTTTCCCCAAGGTAAGCGGCTTCGCGTTTAGCTACGGGAACATGATTTTCGCGGGCAACTTTTAGCATCGCATCTATAATCGGAAATTTTGTGACATCCGACGGGCGGACTTGAGTATCAACCATCATCCTGCGTCTGGCAGTGAAATCAGTCATTATCTAAACACTTTCGTTCAGTTGTCTGCGACCTTGAAATGCCACATTGTCGTAATCCACGCAATGGGCGGTTGGGGCAATCACGCAAATGTTTGTTATCCCTCGCGGAATCCGGGCTAAGTTGTGCCGGTTGCACGACCATATCAATTCATTTTAAGGAAATTTACATTTTCAATCAACTATGTTGCCCGAAAGTCAGGCCATCAAATGGCTTTAATACCCCCCCCTGTGGGTTTCGAACAGAAAGTGCGTCCAAATAACAAGGATTGCGATCGACCAGTTTGGGGTCGACAAGCGCTATACACTCACGCGCATCCAGACTTACCTTATACCACAGTTCTATCTAGGCAAAAAAACCAACCTAGGTTTTTGCATCCCTCCGGTCACTCAGCATAGATCAGATAAGTAATGCGGCAATTCATGAAAATGCCTATGTCGCACCGGCTTTCTGTCACAATGTCCCTTCACGCCCTTAACTCAAGCGCTAACCAACGGCGGAGGCTATGAGTGCGGCTTCGAAAAAAGTTTTTCAAGGGTTTTAAAGTGTTCAAAAAGTTAGCGGAGTATGTAGCCTCAAAAGCGTTTATTTTTCTTACGATTTTTGTTCTGGGCAGCGTTACGGGCATCGCTTACGCTCTCATCAAGCTGGACAGGGACAACTACTTGGCATCTGTCAGGAGTAACCTTGAAGAGGCAATGCATGTCACCACAGATCAGATACAGCTTCGATTCTTCGAAGCCGTTCTGGTCGCAAAAACTGTTGAAAGCATCTTGTTGGTTTCAGGTGGGACCATAGAGACGCAGATATCAAGGGTAGTAGAAGAATATCAGAGACATAACCCAGCGGTTATCGCGGTAGCTCTTGCACCAGATTTAGAGGTCACTCACAGCTTTCCCCAAACCAAAAACCGAAGTTCAATTGGCCTCAAATATTGGGAAATTCCTTCGCAGATGGCAGGCGTCGCGCAGGCATTTCGTAAACATAGCCCGGTGGTGGACGGACCGGTCTCCCTTGTTCAGGGCGGTGAAGGCTACATTCTTCATTATCCAGTTTTTCTGCCGAACCCAGATCTGAATAACGATCAGTTTTGGGGTATAATATCGATTGTCATTCAACCAGAGAGTTTGCTGGGAAAGCAGCAATACGAATTGCACGATGCCGAGAGCTATATGTTAACCCTGCGCCAGCTCAAAGCCTCAGGATTGCCCGCTGCCACAGCAACTGGTTATGACCCAATGTTCAACAATGAATCAGTGATTGTGCAGTTCCAGATGCTGGGGAGCAATTGGCAAGCGGCGGCCCAACCGACGGACGGCTGGCCATCCTATTCACCGCAGAGTCCATATTTGCTGGGCTTTGCACTGTTTTCGAAGCTTATACTTATTGGGATGCTTTGGGCGTACCGCCGAGCCGCTATAAAAAAGGCAAATGCGCATGCCCTTCTTGCCGAGGCCGTCGACTGCATTGATGAAGGGTTCATTGCGTTCGATGACAATGAACGCCTGATGATAGTAAACCAGAGATATCTTGACTACCACTCCGAGGTTGCCGATTTCATTGTGAAAGGCATGACAATGGAAGATCTGCTGAGGCTTAGCCTAACGCACCAACAGCACTCAGCCGTAGAGCAAGGCGAGGCGTGGATTGCAAGACGGCTGGAAAGCTTTAGAAATCCCGGCGACGCATTTCTTCAAGATGTTGGCGACGACTTATGGCTCAAGGTTACTGAAGCTAGGACACCGAGTGGCTACACTGTAGGCATATGGACGGACATAACCGACCAAAAACTAGCCCAGGAACAGGCCGAAGCGGCGGATAGAGAAAAAACCGAGTTTCTCGATAATGTCTCGCACGAGTTACGCACACCCTTGACCGTCATTTTCGGCCGGGCAACCTTCATCAAAAATAGCGAAAAACTGCCCCAATCCAAGAAAATCCTGGCAAGCTTGGAAAACGAAGGCACATCCCCTCAAGAAGCGCAGCTGGCTGTGTCGGATTATCAGCGGTTTATTTCAGAACAAGGCACAGGAATTGCGAATTCGGCACAGCATATGATCCGACTCGTCGAAGATCTGCTGGACTGGACGAAAGTTACGCGCGGCCAGTTGGAGCTGGATATGTCTGTCATCCAAGTAGGCGAAGTCGCGGAAACAATTGTGCAAGACCTGCAACCGAATGCCTTAGCCAAGGGGTTGACCCTAACTTACTCCGATGACGGGGCCTCAGAAGCCTTGGCCGATACGGTTAGGCTTAAGCAAATTCTCTATAATTTAGTAAACAACGCGATCAAGTTCACGACGGTCGGTGGAATACACCTCTCGATGACACATGACGATGACAAGATCGTGCTCAGCGTCGCAGACACCGGGCATGGCATATCCGAGGAAGACGCTGGGCGCGTCTTTCAGCGGTTCCAGCAGGTTGACGGATCAATGACCCGGCAGAACGGTGG
>DRFG01000211.1 GCA_011050655.1 Roseobacter sp. | reverse complement strand
GCTCCGACGATTGTGCTGATATTGACCGCGCTGTTTATCGTTGCTTTCACAAACCGGCTGTTCGTTACACGCAGAATGTCACGTCGGGCTATCGCCAAGGCAGGTAGCAGCTAAATCTGACCGACCTTAAACCCTCGGGACAGGTGGTTACGCATCGCAAACAATAACACCGCGCCAGGAAGCATCGACGCAAGGGTAAATGCCATGACCAACCCGATATCGGTCTGAAAGCCGAACATCGCGCTTAGTGCCATGCTGATCGGTTTGCCATTTGTTGTGGTCAGAATACGGGCAAAGACTACCTCCACCCATGAAAACATGAAGCAGAAAAAGGCCGTCACTGCGATACCCGGCGCGATCTGCGGCAGCAGAATTTTCCAGATGAAACGCGGGCGGGAATACCCGTCCAAAAACGCTGCTTCATCCATCTCTTTTGGCACAGCCGCTATGAACCCCTGCAATATCCATATCGAAACAGGTAGGTTGAATAACGTATGAGCCAAAGCAATGCCGAAGACTGAGTTCACGATTCCCAACGTCGAAAACAGTTGAAAGATCGGCAGGGTCAACACCACCGGGGGGGTGATGCGCAACGCGATGAAGCTGAAGAACAGGTGCTTGTCGCCCACAAAGGACAGACGCGCAAAGGCATAGGCGGCGGGCAGGGCCACCGGGATGGTCAGGGCAATGTTGATAAGCACATAGGCGATGGAATTACCAAAGGCGGAACGAAAGCCGGGGTCATTGATGATGTTGGCAAAGTTGCGCAAGGTCGTATCGCCCACGGTGGCTCCCGGTCGGGGCAGGGTCACAATGAAACTGATCGCGGTCATTTGTACCAACGGCAGAATAGTGAAGATCACGAAGCTCAGCAAAAGGGCCAGCTTGCACCACGCCAGTGCGGAGGGTGGGACGCGCATCATAAGCTTCCTGCCTGAGGGTCATCCAGCCTGGCCCGCGCTTTTACAAACAACCACGCAATTGTCAAAACGATCAGGAAGTATAATACCGAACGCGCCGCTGATGGTCCGTAGTTAAAGGCTTTTATCTCTTCGCCCAGATCGATGGCGAGAAACAGGCTTGCTTCGTTGGGGCCGCCGGCATTGATCGGAAACGCCTCGGTGTAGATCATGAAACTGTCCATAAAGCGCAGTAAAACCGCCATTAGCAACACATGGAGCAACCGTGGCAGTTGAATGTGCCGGAACACTTGCCAAGCGCGCGCGCCATCAATTGCCGCCGCTTGATAATATGGGGCAGGGATGGTGCTCAGCGCGGAATAGCTCAGGATCACTACAAGGCTTGTCCAGTGCCAGGTGTCCATGGCAAGGATCACGATCCACGTCAGTGTGGCAGAGCCTTTCCAAGCAGCGGTCCATCCGTAGTGGCCGAGAAATTGGCCTAATATCCCAGTGTCGGTGCTTAGCAGGCTTAACCAGAGGCTGGGGATCATGTTCCATGGCACCAACAGAGGCAGGGACAGGACGGCCAGGGTCAACCCCGCCCACACCCGTCGCCTTGGGATACTCAGCGCGAGGGCGATGCCCAAGGGGATTTGCAGGCTTAAAACCAAAAGCGAAAACAGTGCGCTACGACCGAAACTCGCCCAGAAACGCGGCGCAGTGACCAAAGCCTCATACCACTCCGCCGCAACCCAATACCTCGATTCCAATGTGAATATCTCGAATAAGGAATAGTTGACGACGGTAACGAGCGGAACCAGCCCCACAACTCCGAGCACTACAATTGCAGGGAGCACATATACCCACCCGATACTGCTGCTTAGCTTCGCCGGATCAGACCTGTGCTGTCGCGGGCTCATTGGCTAGGCTGTCACCACTTCTGTTTCCCAACCGGCGCAATCGCCCGTTAGCCCGTTCCGCAACGGCTTATCGGTGAAAAGAATATTTACGTCCTTTAGCGAACAGATGGTCAACGGTGCCTTGCGTTGAAATTTCAGATGATCAGCAACGACCATAACGGTGCGTGATCGCCCGATGGCAGTGCGGCTGACCAGCACTTCCTGTCCGTCAAAATCCAGCAAGTCTCCATCGGCATCTATGGCAGAGCACCCCAGCACCGAGAAATCGAACTTGAATTGCCGAACCATTTCCGCTGTCAGACCGCCGACCATTCCCCCATCTGCGCGCCGCAATACACCCCCGGTCAGGATGATTTCGCAGCTTTGGTTAGACGCAAGAATATTGGCGATATTAAGATTGTTTGTAACCACCAACAGGTTGTCATGATCCAAAAGCTCGCGCGCCACGGCTTCTGTGCTGGTGCCGATGTTCATGAAAACAGACGCGCCATGAGGGATAGTTTGTGCGCAGCGACCCGCAATTGCCCGTTTGCCATCTTCGTTAAGGCGGCGGCGTTCATCATAGACGATGTTCACGACGCCTGACGGGATGACAGCACCGCCGTGCACCCGTTCGAGACGACCACTGTCCGCCAGTTCGGAAAGATCACGGCGGATGGTTTGTACAGTGACATTGTAGGTCCCTGCCAAACCATCGACGGTGACTTTCCCTTCTTTGCGTGCCAGCTCAAGTATCTCGCGTTGTCTGAAGTTCGACATTCAATTCCCCCGGTATCGGACCGTTATCGCCAGTGCTTCGGACCGTTATAAATGATCACAATCAACGTTAAGTCATGCGCGTCAAGGCCGCGAATCGTGAAAATGGCCAAACTTGGTAAGATCACGAGGGTAAAACGAAAGAAAAAGCCGTTTACATTCAATGTAATAGCGAAAAGCGAAAGAAAACGAACATTCCTTGTTGAAATAATACCATGCTTGGTGTCTTGTGACCAAATGCCACGGGCGGCTTTGCCCTGGCCGCTAATGATGTTGGGAGGCCTCATTGAGCCAGTCTGAAACACCAGAAATTGTCGACTTATTCATCATCGGTGGCGGCATCAACGGATGCGGTATCGCCCGTGATGCAGTCGGGCGTGGCTACAGTGTTCAACTGGCTGAAATGAACGATCTTGCCTCTGCGACATCTTCGGCCTCGACCAAGCTGTTCCATGGTGGATTACGCTATCTTGAATATTGGGAAATTAGGCTGGTCCGCGAAGCGTTAATTGAACGTGAAACCCTTCTCAGGGCGATGCCGCATATTTCATGGCCGATGCGATTTGTGTTGCCATATCATAAGGATATGCGGTTCGAAGGCGATACGCCGACCTCAAAACTGCTAAGCATCGTTATGCCATGGATGAAAGGCCGGCGTCCTGCTTGGCTGATCCGGCTGGGCTTGTTCATGTACGACAATCTAGGGGGCCGACAGATATTGAAAGGCACCACGTCGTTGCAACTGCACGGCACACCCGAAGGGGCACCGTTGCAAGAGCAATTTGAAAAAGCCTACGAATATTCCGATTGCTGGATTGAAGACAGTCGTCTGGTGGTCTTGAACGCCCGCGATGCAGAGGCACGTGGCGCACAGATCAACACCCGCACCAAGGTTGTCTCCGCCGAGCAGGTGGACGGGCAGTGGCAGATCACATTGGAACCAAGCACAGGCCCACAGCGTACCGTTCGCGCGCGGGTGCTGATAAATGCAGGCGGCCCGTGGGTCGAGGACGTTATCCGAAACACGGTACGCATTAACACGACCGAAGGCGTGCGGTTGGTACGGGGCAGTCACATCGTAACGCGGAAGCTTTATGAACACGACAAATGCTACTTCTTCCAAGGGGAAGATGGGCGGATCATTTTTACCATTCCTTATGAAACTGATTTCACCCTGATAGGCACCACCGACGCCGACCATGCCGATGTCCGGGAAAAACCGGTCTGCACACCCGAAGAACAATCATATCTGGTTAATTTCGCGTCTAAGTACCTTAAGACACCTATCACCACCGACGATATTGTCTGGACTTATTCAGGAGTACGCCCGCTATATAATGATGGTGCCAGTTCCGCGACGGCGGCGACCCGTGATTATATTCTCAAGGTTGATCAATCGGCAGGCGCGCCTGTGCTGAATGTCTTTGGCGGTAAGATCACCACGTATCGACGGCTGGCGGAAACGGCGCTCGAAAAGATCGAACCATTCTTCGCAAAGCGTAACAAGCCCTGGACTGCCGGGGTCCCGCTGCCCGGAGGTGATTTCCCCGTGGATGGGGTTCAAGCGTTAAAAGACCAACTGCGTAAGGCGTATCCATTCTTGACCGCGCGTTGGGAGGACCGGCTGGTCAAAGCCTATGGGAACGATGCCTTTGAAGTGTTGGGCGACGCCGAGACCGCTGCGGATTTAGGGCGGGACTTCGGAGCGACCTTGACGGAGCGCGAAGTGCATTGGCTGGTCAACAAAGAGTTCGCCTGCACCGCAAACGACATCGTTTGGCGCAGATCCAAACTGGGTCTACGCCTGAGCGCACAGGAAATAGCTGAACTGGATGCTTGGTTGGCCGAGAATGCCGCCGCGCCGTCACAGAAATACGCCGTCTGAAACGGCGAATAGGGAGACCGAAATGTCATTACTTCTAGAGGGCGTGTCGAAGGTCGTGAACGGCCAAACGCATATCCACCCGACAGATCTTGAGCTCCGGTCCGGAACGATGAATGTGCTTTTAGGACCAACATCTTCGGGTAAGACTTCTCTTATGCGGTTGATGGCGGGTTTGGATGTGCCGAACCGTGGCAAGGTCATTTGGAACGGTCAGGACGTTACGGGCATGCGGGTGCAGGACCGCGGCGTGGCCATGGTTTATCAACAGTTCATCAACTACCCCTCGATGACGGTCTACAACAACATTGCTAGCCCCATGCGCCTGTTGGGTAAATCCAAGAGCGAGATCGACAGCGCCGTGCGCAAAGCCGCTGACTTGATGCAGCTTTCCGGGATGCTAGACCGTAAGCCGCTTGAGCTTTCAGGGGGGCAGCAACAGCGCTGTGCGCTGGCGCGGGCGCTGGTCAAGGATGCGGGGCTGGTGCTGCTGGACGAGCCGCTGGCCAACCTTGACTATAAACTGCGCGAAGAGTTGCGTGCCGAAATCCCCAAGATATTCGAAGAAGCCGGGTCGATCTTTGTCTATGCGACGACCGAACCTGAAGAGGCGTTGTTGCTAGGCGGATATACCGCAACCTTGTGGGAAGGCCGGATCACACAGTTTGGTTTGACGCCGGTTGTGTATCGTCAGCCAGTCAATGCAACAACCGCGCGGGTTTTTTCCGACCCTCCGATGAATTTCCTTAATGTCCGTAAATCAGCAGATAACCTAATACTTGATGACGGACAGACAACGGCGGCATTTGGTGGCTTTAAGGGCCTTTCTGATGGAACATATATCGCAGGTTTCAGGCCCAACCATCTTGAACTGGCAAGAACATCCCCGGATGCGTTGGAATTTTCCGGGAAACTGAATGTGACCGAGATCACGGGCTCGGAGACATTTATTCACCTTGATCATCATGGCGAGAATTGGGTGGGTTTGGTTCACGGCGTGAAAAACCTCCAAATCGGAGCGCAGCTCACCGTCTATCTCGACCCCAAACATGTTTATATATTTGCGGAAGATGGCACATCTGTTGCCGCCGCATCCTACGCAATCGCGGCCTGAGGGGGAACTGAACTCATGGCAAAAATAACCCTCGACAACTTGGCGCATTCGTATTTGCCCAACCCCAAAAGCGAAGACGATTTCGCATTGAAAGAGCTGAACCACGACTGGGTCGATGGGGAAGCATATGCGCTTTTGGGCGCGTCGGGTTGCGGAAAATCCACGCTGCTCAACATCATCTCTGGCTTGCTGCATCCCAGCCAAGGGCGTATTTTGTTCAACGACCGTGACGTCACCCATGAACCCACAACACAACGCAACATCGCGCAGGTTTTTCAATTTCCCGTCGTCTATGACACCATGACTGTGCGCGATAACCTGGCATTTCCGCTGCGCAATCGCGGTGCTGATGCCACCTATGTTGCTGAGCGCGTACAACAGATCGCCGCGATGATCGGCATGGAGGACATGCTGAACCGCAAGGCGCGCGGTTTGACGGCAGACGCCAAGCAGAAAATCTCGCTCGGGCGGGGCATGGTGCGCGAAGACGTGAATGCGCTGTTGTTTGATGAGCCACTGACCGTGATTGACCCGCATATGAAGTGGGAGCTGCGCACCCAGCTGAAATCGCTGCATCACGAATTCGGGCACACGATGATTTATGTGACCCACGACCAGACTGAGGCTCTGACTTTCGCTGACAAAGTGGTTGTCATGTACGATGGCCGGGTCGTCCAAATGGGTACACCTCAAGAACTGTTCGAGACACCGCAGCATACGTTCGTCGGCTATTTCATCGGTTCTCCCGGCATGAACGTTCTAGATGCTACTGTGACAGGTGACAAAGCTGTCATCGGGGGCACCGAAATTTCGCTGGGGCAGGGGTTCGGGACGCCTGCCGGCAATGTCGAATTGGGCGTGCGCCCCGAGTTCACGTCGTTAGCAACAGGCGATATCGGGCTACCGGTCACGATTAAGCGCGTCGAGGATGTAGGGCGCCACAAGATCGTGCGTGCTGACTTTAAGGGTAATGCAATCAATGTGATAGCCGAAGAAGGTGCCGAGATTTCGCCGGATATGAACCGCGTGGTTTTCGATCCCGCAGGCGTAAATGTCTATTCAAACAGCTGGCGCGTCGCGCCGCAGGGGGCGTGATATGATGCATGCACTTTCCTCGGCCTTCCTGACCCTTGCTGAAAGGTCCGTGTCATGAACAAAACCGTCAATCAAAAAGCATGGTTCCTTGTGCTGCCTGTGCTGCTGCTTGTGGCGTTTTCCGCCGTCATTCCCTTGATGACAGTGGTAAATTACTCGGTCCAGGATACGTTCGGCAACAACCAGTTCTTCTGGGCGGGCCTCGAATGGTTCCGCGAGATGATGTCATCCGAACGTATGTGGAATGCCTTAGGCCGCCAAATCGCGTTTTCAGTAATCATCCTTGTCATCGAAATTCCGCTGGGAATTTTTGTCGCGCTAAATATGCCGAAAAAGGGATTTTGGGCATCACTTTGCCTCGTCCTGATGTCGCTGCCTTTGCTGATACCATGGAACGTTGTGGGCACCATCTGGCAGATTTTCGGGCGCGTAGATATCGGCCTTTTGGGCTATACGCTGGCAGCTTTAGGCATCGATTATAACTATACTCAGGATTTCTATGCCGCATGGGTCACGGTTATTGTCATGGATGTCTGGCATTGGACATCTTTGGTGGCGCTACTGGCCTATGCTGGGCTTCAATCTATCCCAGACGCCTATTATCAGGCCGCCAAAATTGACCAAGCCAGTCGCTGGAAGGTCTTTCGCTATATCGAGCTTCCCAAGATGATGGGCGTGTTGATGATCGCGATATTGCTACGGTTCATGGACAGCTTCATGATCTATACCGAACCCTTCGTCGTGACCGGAGGCGGGCCGGGCAATTCGACGACCTTCTTGTCGATTGATCTGGTCAAGATGGCCTTGGGGCAGTTTGACCTTGGTCCCGCGGCGGCGTTCTCGATCATGTATTATCTGGTAATCTTGTTGATTTCATACGTGTTCTACACCGTCATGACGAACCTTGATAAAAGGGATGGCCACTGATGTCTGATATTGCACAAAAGCGCGGCTTCACCCTCCCCAAGATACCGGGGAATGCCATTGTCATGGTCCTCTACCTGCTGTTCTTGCTACTGCCGATCTACTGGCTGCTGAACATGAGCCTCAAGACCAATAGCGAGATACTGAACAGCTTTACCTTGTGGCCACAGGATCTGACGTTCGACAACTACCTTACGATCCTGACGGATGCGTCTTGGTACAGCGGCTATCTGAACTCGATGACCTATGTGGTGATGAACATGGTGATCTCGCTCGCCGTGGCGCTGCCTGCGGCCTATGCGTTCAGCCGGTATTCCTTCATGGGGGACAAGCACTTGTTCTTCTGGCTGCTGACCAACCGGATGGCACCGCCTGCGGTTTTCGCGCTGCCGTTCTTCCAGCTTTATAGCTCGGTCGGATTGTTCGACACGCATATCGCGGTGGCGCTGGCGCATTGCCTGTTCAACGTACCATTGGCGGTGTGGATCCTCGAAGGGTTCATGCGCGGCGTGCCAAAGGAAATTGACGAAACCGCGTATATCGACGGCTACAGTTTTCCGCGCTTTTTCATTCGGATATTCACGCCTTTGGTGGCGTCGGGGATCGGAGTTACGGCGTTTTTCTTGTTCATGTTCAGCTGGGTGGAATTGCTGTTAAGCCGGACATTGACCAGTGTGAATGCCAAGCCGATTGCCGCCACGATGACCCGTACCGTAGGGGCCGCCGGGATTGACTGGGGCGTGTTGGCCGCAGCCGGGGTGCTGACCATCGTGCCGGGGGCGTTGGTGATCTATTTCGTGCGCAACTACATCGCCAAAGGCTTTGCCTTGGGTCGCGTTTAAAAAGAAAGACGGAAGGAAATATTATGGACTGGATGGCATGGACTTGGCCTACCGCCGCTTTCTTCGGGATCATCGCGGTGACGCTGATCACCTTCACGATCCTTGCGATCAAGTTTCCCGAAGTGCCCCGCAGCGGTGTACTCGGGATGGAAACGACGCGGGGTGATCGTTTGTTCATCACGCTTCTGGGCTCGGCCTTTATCAATCTGGCTTGGCTCGGGCTGCTCAGTGCGCCCCAATGGGGGGCATTGGTTGTCTGCCTTTTCTACGCCATAGCGGTTTTCCGCTGGGTTTAGAAAAGGAATATAAGGGGGGCCGGCATGCAAGAACCGGACCTTTAAAATGTTCAATTCTAGGGAGGAACATCATGAACTTGCGCTTAAAGGGAACGACTGCGATCGGACTTGCTGCGTGCATGTTTGCCGCACCTGCGTTCGCTGACATGGAGGCCGCAAAGGCTTTCCTTGATAGTGAGATTGGCGATCTGTCCGCATTGTCGCGGGCTGATCAAGAAGCCGAACTACAATTCTTTGTCGACGCGGCCAAGCCGTACGAAGGCATGTCGATCAACGTCGTGTCCGAGACAATCGGCACACACACGTACGAATCCACTGTTCTCGCTCCTGCGTTTGAAGCGATCACGGGTATCAAGGTCACACATGACCTGATCGGTGAAGGCGACGTTGTCGAAAAGCTGCAAACACAAATGCAGTCGGGCGAAAATATCTATGACGCCTATATCAACGATTCCGATCTTATCGGCACGCACTGGCGTTATCAGCAAGCTCGCAATCTGTCCGACTGGATGGAAGGCGAGGGCAAGGCCGTGACCAACCCCGGTCTCGACCTTGAAGACTTCATCGGCCTGTCGTTCACAACCGGTCCTGATGGCAAGGTCTATCAGCTACCTGACCAGCAGTTCGCGAACCTGTATTGGTTCCGCTACGATTGGTTCAACGATGAACAGAACAAAGCTGATTTCAAAGAGAAATATGGCTATGATCTGGGTGTTCCGGTCAACTGGTCCGCGTATGAGGACATCGCTGAATTCTTCACCGGTCGTGACCTGTCGCGCCTCGGCGTCGAAGGCGAAGTCTTTGGCAACATGGACTACGGTAAGAAAGACCCGTCGCTTGGCTGGCGCTACACTGATGCGTGGTTGTCCATGGCTGGTGCCGGTGACGTAGGCGAGCCAAACGGTCTGCCCGTCGATGAATGGGGTATCCGCGTTAACGAAAACTCGCAGCCTGTGGGTTCATGCGTTGCGCGTGGCGGTGCCACAAACGGACCAGCAGCGGTTTATGCTGTGACCAAGGCGATCGAATGGCTGCAAAAGTACTCGCCACCTGCGGCTGCTGGTATGACGTTCTCTGAGGCGGGCCCAATCCCGGCACAGGGCAATGTAGCTCAGCAGATGTTCTGGTACACCGCCTTTACTGCGGCGTCCGTAGAACCCGATCTGCCCGTGATGAACGAAGATGGTACGCCGAAATGGCGCATGGCACCTTCGCCCCACGGAGCATATTGGACCGAAGGCACCAAGATCGGATATCAGGACGCAGGTTCGTGGACTTTAATGAAATCCACACCGGTTGATCGTGCACAAGCGGCCTGGCTTTACGCCCAATTCGTGACCTCCAAGACTGTGGACGTAAAGAAAAGCCATGTTGGTCTGACCTTCATTCGTGAATCCACGATTCAGCATGAAAGCTTTACCGACCGTGCACCGAAACTCGGCGGTCTTGTCGAATTCTACCGTTCACCAGCACGGGTTCAGTGGTCGCCAACCGGCACCAACGTTCCTGACTATCCAAAGCTGGCGCAGCTGTGGTGGCAGAACATCGGCGACGCAATGTCCGGTGCAAAAACCCCTCAGGAAGCGTTGGACGCACTTTGCGCCGATCAGGAAAAGGTCATGATCCGGCTTGAGCGTGCAGGCGTTCAGGGCGACATCGGCCCTAAGATGAACGAAGAGCGTGATCCATCCTATTGGCTAGAGCAGCCCGGTTCGCCGAAGCCAAAATTGGAAAACGAGGACGAAGAGCCAAAAACGATCGCTTATGACGAGCTGATCAAATCCTGGCAGTAAGCCAATCGTCCGGGGCCAGACGTCTGGCCCCGGACACTTCATCTTTCACAACTTTTTCGATCTTCATTGACGGCCCAACCATCTGGTCGGGCCTGCTGTCCCTTGCTATGTTGGGTGGCAGTTGACGCTTATTACTTTTCGGGGACCGCGCATGACGTATATCCTTGCCATCGACCAGGGCACCACATCTACACGGGCCATCGTGTACGACGGAACGATGACGTCAATCGCCAGCGTCCAAGAAGAATTCCCGCAGCATTTTCCGCAATCCGGCTGGGTTGAACACGATCCGGGCGACCTGTGGCGCACCACGCAAGCGACCTGCCGCGGGGCCATCGACAAGGCGGGCATCACCGCCGCAGAAATTGCCGCCATCGGAATTACCAACCAGCGCGAGACTGTCATTGTCTGGGACAAGGCGACAGGCCGCCCGATCTATAATGCGATTGTCTGGCAGGACCGTCGCACCGCCAGCCAGTGCCGCGCCCTGCGCGACGCGGGCTACGAAGAAATGATCACCGACCGCACCGGCCTGTTGCTCGACCCGTATTTTTCGGGGACCAAGCTGGCGTGGATACTGGACAATGTCGAAGGCGCGCGCGACCGCGCAGCCAAGGGCGAGTTGCTGTTTGGCACCGTCGATTGTTTTTTGATCTGGAAGCTGACCAACGGGGCGGTGCACGCGACCGATGCGACCAATGCCGCTCGTACGATGTTGTACGACATCCGCAAGGGTAGGTGGAGCCGTTCGATCTGTGACCTGCTTAACATTCCGATGGAAGTGTTGCCCGAGGTGAAAAATTGCGCCGATGATTTCGGCAGGACGGATCCCGACGTGCTTGGGTCTGCCGTCCCCATCTGCGGCGTTGCGGGCGACCAGCAGGCCGCAACCGTGGGGCAGGCGTGTTTTCAACCGGGTATGTTAAAATCGACCTATGGCACCGGATGCTTTGCCTTGATGAACACGGGCGACACGCCGGTGCGGTCAGAAAACCGGCTGCTGACGACGATCGCGTATCAGTTCGACGGGAAACCGACCTATGCATTGGAAGGGTCGATTTTTGTCGCGGGAGCCGTGGTGCAATGGCTGCGCGACGGGTTGCAGATCATTCAGGATTCCGCCGAAACTCAAACGTTGGCCGAACAGGCCGATCCGCATCAGAACGTGGTGCTGGTGCCTGCCTTTGTCGGCCTTGGCGCACCCTATTGGAACCCAGATTGTCGCGGCGCAGTGTTTGGCCTGACGCGGGGAACCGGCGCTGCCGAAATGGCCAGGGCCGCGCTTGAAAGCGTTGGCTATCAGACACGCGACCTGCTTGAAGCGATGTCTGCCGATTGGAAAGCCGACGGTGTGCAGCCGACATTGCGCGTCGATGGTGGGATGTCGGCCAGCGATTGGACGATGCAATTCCTATCCGATATCATCGACGCCCCCGTTGACCGACCGACAGTGCATGAAACTACGGCGCTTGGGGTGGCGTGGCTTGCAGGGATGCACGCGGGCGTTTATCCTGATCAAGAACAGTTCGCGAAATCGTGGACGCAGGAAACCCAATTTACGCCGAAGATGGACGATGACCAGCGCGATGCGAAATATGCGCTCTGGAAAAAGGCCGTTGACGCGACCCTGAATTTTTAAGGACACTTCATGACCGCACCTACACTTCGCCGCTATTTGACGCAAAACGCCTTTGATCGCGATCTGGTTTTCCTGCTCGAAGACATCGCGTCGGCTTCGCGCCTGATCGCCGGGCTGGTGCGCCGTGGCGCGTTTGAGGGCAATCTTGGAACGGCCGGAGAGATCAACGTTCAGGGAGAGGCGCAAAAAACGCTGGATATCATGGCTAATGACGTGTTCGAGCGTGAGTGCGCCAATAGCGCGCGTTTGGCAGCACTTGTTTCCGAAGAGGTCGAGGAAGTTACGTGGCTGAAAGAGCCGCAAAAGGGCGATTACCTTCTGTATTTCGACCCGCTGGACGGGTCGTCCAATCTGGATGTGAACCTGTCTGTGGGGTCGATCTTTTCGGTGATGCAGGTGCAGGCCGACGGCGACCGCAATGTGCTGCGCAACGGGCGCAACCAGATCTGTGCGGGTTATGCGATCTATGGCCCGTCCACCATGTTCGTGATGACCAAGGGCGACGAGGTAGTAGGCTTTAGCAGCGATCCCGACACTGGCGAATTTATCCTGACGCACCCCAAAATGACCGTGCCGGCAGAGACATCCGAATACGCGATCAACACGTCACGAGCGCGCTATTGGTACGCCCCTGTCAGCCGCTACGTGGACGAGGCGGTCGCGGGCAAGGACGGCCCGCGTGGCCGGTCGTTTAACATGCGCTGGACCGCGTCGATGGTTGCCGATGTGCACCGTATCCTGACCCGCGGTGGAGTGTTCCTGTACCCAGCTGACAGCAACAATCAAAAGACCGGCGGCAAGCTGCGTCTGATGTACGAAGCGAACCCGATGGCGATGATCATCGAGACCGCAGGCGGCGCTGCATCCACGGGGCTGGGCGCAATCATGGATGTGGCTCCGACCGGGCCGCACCAACGCGTGCCAGTTATCCTAGGTTCGCGGGACGAAGTTGCGGTGCTGGATGGATACCACAAAGACGCCGCAGACAGCTAAGCCAATGTTCTCGTTCTTTAGCCCACAGGCGCTATATTTCGGGCGCGGTCAGGCGGCGCAGGCGGCGACGCTAGCGGCAGGCTTTGGCCGCCGCGTGCTTATCGTCCATGGATCGAATCTAGCCCGCGCTGCTTGGTTGACCGAAAGCTGTATCGGTGCCGGATTGGACGTACAAACCCAATGCTGTCCCGAAGAACCGAGCCTGCCCGCGATAGAAAGTGCTTTGGCAAGTCTAAAAGGGCAGTCGTTTGATGTGGTCGTCGCCTTGGGTGGCGGGTCGGTCATTGATTTCGCCAAGGCCTTGGCGGCCTTGATCCCCTGCGATGGTAATCCGCTCGATTACCTCGAAGGGGTGGGGGGGGGACGCATGCTGGAGCAGGCACCCGTACCGATGATTGCCTTGCCAACGACGGCTGGAACAGGCGCAGAGGTCACCAAGAACGCTGTGATTGCCGTGCCGCAACATAACGTCAAGGTCAGCTTGCGCGACCCCCGTATGATCCCCAATATCGCCATCGTCGATGCCGCGTTGATGGAAGGTGCCCCGCGTCGGGTGACCCTCGCCGCCGCGCTGGATGCGGTTACCCAAGTCATCGAACCGTATGTATCGTCGAAATCCAACCCGATGACGGACGCGCTGTGCCGTGCCGCAATTCCAGTGGGGGTATCAGCCCTGCGCGAATTGGTCGAAAATGGTACCCCCCAAGCGTGGGACAGTATGGCGTGGGTAAGCACCTGCGGGGGCCTGGCGTTGGCCAATGCGGGACTTGGGGCAGTACATGGATTTGCCGGTGTAATCGGTGGTTCGACCGGTGCGCCTCATGGAGAAATCTGTGGAGCCTTGCTCCCTGCCGTACTGGCATCACACTCGCGCAATGCAAAAGCTGGTACTGAAATCCATCGACGCCTGCATTTCGTTTTAAGCGTGGTCGATGATCAATTTGCCACAACCAATGCGCCGGGTTCTGGCCTTAAGGAACTCGGCGCTTGGTCGCGGCAAATGGGGTTGAGAAGCCTCAGCGAGCTCGGGGTAGGGGTCGATACGCATGCCCAGATCGCGAAAGCCGCGGTAAGCGCATCGTCGATGAAGGGAAACCCGTTTGCCTTATCCCAGACCGAGTTGATTGCAATTTTGTCCGACGCCCAGTGATGCCGGTGATGTAATTTGAAAGTGCTGATGTCGATGATCACCGGTAAAATACATCAGAATGTCTGAGGGTAATGGCGGAGACGAAGAGATTCGAATATCTCGATAATTTCCCGAAATAAACCTTATTTATATGAGTTTTTGGAGTTATTGCAGTTTTAGTTTGAACTGATATGTGTAGCAAAATGTGTAGCAATACAGCCTCGCCAATCGAAGCGGTTTCAGAAGTAAAATACAGGTGGCATGGATGGCGGGACTGATCAAGCGAGGCAACACTTGGCACCTGCGGATGCGGGTGCCCAAGCGGTACCTCGACGTTGCCGGACGTCAGGAGATCCATCGCAGTCTGGAAACCGATAGCGAGCGCCGGGCCCGCGAGCTGTTACCAGATGTAAAGGCCAAGTTGCTGGCTGAGCTGGACGAAATGACCGTCATCAAGGATCGTCCAGATGATGCTGACGCTTATCGCGCAGCGCAGAAGATCGCCCAGGCGCGGGGCTTTGCTTACAGACCACTCTCTGACCTTCTGGACGCGCCTCTGGATGACGTTCTGGAGCGTGTAGAGGCGTCTTCTGTTGACCGTTCGGCGGCAACTGCCAAGGCGCTTCTCGGGGCCGTGGACGAGCCTGCATTGCGGCTCTCTGGCCTCGTCGATGAGGTCGAACGCATCGCAGGCCACGACAACCGTTTCAAGAGCGAGAATCAGTTGCGGCTATGGCGGAATCCGCGCAAGCGTGCGGCCACAAATCTGCAAGCCGCGCTCGGTGGGAGAGATGTGTTGGTGACGGAGATCGACCACGCTGCCGCATTGAAACACAAAGCCTGGTGGCAAAGGAAAATCGCGTCCGAAAGCCTCTCGATGGAGAGCGCCAACAAGGACTTTGCCAATATGGCTGGGATGCTGCGCCGCTATTACGAAAGTATTGCGCAGCCGGACCCGCCGCATCCGTATCATCGCGTTTCGCTGAAGGACTGGCACAAGGCCGAAAGTCGCAAGCTCGAGATCCCGGTGGACTGGATTGCCGAGAAGTGGTTCGCGCCGGGCGCTTTCGACGGCACGAACGCTGAGGCGCGTGACATCCTGCTGATCTCCATTGAGACAGGATGCCGCCAATCGGAGATTTGCGACCTGCCGCCGGACGCGATCGTGCTGGACCACGCGGTTCCGCACCTTCGTCTAAGCTTCGAAGAAGGGGAGAACCGGCGTGAGATCAAGAACACATCGTCTGTTCGCCTTGTCCCACTGGTCGGCGTGGCGCTGGCCGCAGCCAAGCGCCATCCTGATGGCTTTCCTCGCTATCGAGGGAAGAGCTCGTATTCGGCAACGATGAACCAATATCTGCGGAGTAACGGACTGCTGCCCTCGTCTGAGCACACTATCGGTGGCGTTCGTCATACGTGGGAGAGCAGGATACTTGCTGAGACAAAGCGTATGGACGTCAGCGGCGAGATGATGGGACACAGCGTCAAGGTGATCCGCGGCCGCCCGGTATATGGCGACGCGATGGGCTTGGCGCGGAGACAAGTGCTTGTTCAAAGTGTCATGCTGCCGGTCCCGATGCACTTGGCGTGAGCAACTCGAACAAGCGGACAGTGGGCGGGGGTAGGTGAGGATGCGAGCTTTTTAAAGTCCGGTTCGAACCCGCTTTAACAGATGCTACTGAGAGTTCGAATAGCTCCACATGAGAAACTCATATTTATCGGACATCTTCCCCAAACGTTGTGCAGCTGTGTTTACGAAAGAGCTAAAGCTTTGCGGGCCCCAACTGCGTCGAGAGCCTGCCCTGCGACATTGTCGAATGAAGAGCCGTTTTGAAACCATTCTGCCAACTCGGCTTCGCAACGGCTAACCGTATCGAGCCTTCGCAGATCCCCGAACGCTCCTCCGCCGATGTTCCAGCGAACTTTGGCCGCAACGAACACATCCTCCGTTCCGCCCTTCCCATCGGAGACATCTAAAATGAACCGCAGGTGACGGCGCATGCCCAAATTGATGTCACCGTCCGAACTTTGGTGTACGGATATGAACAGCGCAGGCCAGACGCTTTCTTTCAAGTCCCAGTCAGCGAAGTAGTCGTATCTCGGTTGACGGGCATCCCCGTCTCTCGTCGCATTTCCATTCACCTGCTCTTCGACATCCATAGCCGCCTTCGCACCCTCTTGCACGGCTCTGGAGACGTTCTCTTTCGAGAAGACGAACCAGATGCCCTTGAAAGCCTTCGCTTCCTGACGAAGGAGCTGCAATATAGTCGTGGGGGGGGCGAAGCGGTGTGGCTGACCTCGGTCGACGATAGTTGCCCCGGAGGCTTCCAAATACTCGGGCGCTCGTGCGAGAGCATCGGCGTCTACCGGCACGGCCTTGCCGAAGCGCTCATCGAAGGTTGATGCTGCCTTGCAGTAGGCTTTGCCTCCGGGGGGTAGCCACACTCCGTCCTCAATCCTTTTGCCGGATGAAAGAGCGGCGTGCGATGCGTTGGCCGAGCAGATCACCGCGCCCGTCGCGGAGGCGTAAACCTTTGCGTGCATCTCCCGGTTGGGGAGATGGCGGAGGCGGTCGTTGTTTGGCGCTCCGCCGACGCAGAGCGCCGCGCGCACAGTCATACCCATGCGTAGATCGCACACGACGCGCAGTTCCTTCGGCGGCGCGCCGTCGTCGAACAGCTCTTCTGCCCAGTTTGGCCCGAGAAAGGCGACACACATCTTGGGCTCGTCACCGGCCATAACTAAGCGGATGCATTTCGCCAGTCGTTTACCGGTGAGATACTTCGTACCCATTCTGCTCTCCTTCTGCTCCCCTACAGATTGTCACATCAGATCAGACAATGTCGATGACCTGCTCTCCATTGAGTCCGCCTATTGAGGTAGCCATTAATATACGGCGCAGCGACGTCCCGCCCCATCCCGCACGACTGACCTTCGGACCGCTTGCCCTCAACGCATCACGCCGCCCGGTTGGGGGCGGCGTGATTGGCGATTTCGGTGGCTTGCAGGAGGAGGTCTTGGGTCTCTTCGAGTTTGGCAAGTTCGGTATTGAGCCGTTTCAGCAGGGGGAGCATCCACTCTTCGCCGTAGGTGATCTTCGTGGCGATCACTGCTCGGGCATTTCGGACCCTGTCGATCTTGTCTTGTAGCGATCCAGGTAGAGGCAGGTGGATGTGGGCGGGTTGGGAAGCCGCTGCCCGTGCGGCGGGTCTTGTCGACATAGCACTCCATACCCCACCACCGCAGATACGCGGCTGGTTTCGGGGGAGGGGGGTTGAGTGCTTACATGTCGAAACTCCTGTGTTCGGATCATTGATATAGCCAGTACGGTTGCGTTTGAGTAGCTAGTGATATGGAAACAGTGCGTTTTCCGATGAGAGCCTGAAAGTTAGACCCCGGCTCTCTTTCGAAGGCCGGGGCTTTTCAGACCCTCCTCACGCAGGAAACGTAGCTTGCGTGAGAAGGGCTTGGTTTCTTGGCAAACGGCAAGGACCGTTTCATGACGGCAGCCGACAGGCCCGGCCCCCGCCATGCAGCGGGTCATTCGGCGGCCATCGCCTTAGTTTCGCCGCCAGTACCGCCTTCGAATTTCCGGCGCAGCTCCTCGAACTTCGCGCGTTCCTTTTCCTCGCGCTCCGCAGCCCGCTCAGCCTTGCGCGTTTCTGCTTCTTCGGCCTTGGCCGCATCGTAGGCGGCGACGATTGCCTCGACGTCGGCAGGGCACAATGGGTGCTCCATGATGGTGCGGCGGTCTTTCGAAGAGGACGCGCAGGCCAAAGCGGAGACGACCTCGATGCGAGCCTGCTCGCTCAGGCTGGGCAGCACTGCCGCGAAGTTCTGGCCCACGGCGTTGGCGAAGGACAAGGCGCGGTTCAGTTCGTTCACCGCGGCCTTCGCCACGACGCCGGACTGAATGGCCTGGATGGTGCGGCGCGGGTCGGTCGAGGTGACGCCGATAGCGGGCTGAGTGGCATCTGACGCCACTGTTGCGAGGAATTGACGATGCAGGTCGTTGTGGTTCATTTTGGACATAGGGATTTCCTTTTACTGTCTGGTTTCGGATCGGCCAGCGGCGTTAAGTTCTGGTTTCAGCCGCTGCTAAGGAAATAATTCGCAATCTTTCTTCGGAGGTAATCGTCGAATTCGGAGATTTTTGTGCAGATCCGGTATAAGACGCTGATATTAATCGATTCATTTTTCATCAGACGCTGCCTGATCGGGGTGATCAGGGTTTGGCCGACCTCCAAGCACCTCCGAATGTCCACGCTTACGCAGCAACTGCTGCAAGCTGATGACCTGCTTTGCGACCGCTTTCCACGTCGTCCCAAGGTTCTGGCGAATGGCTGGTGGTAGGTCTTTCACAACGTCCAAAAGCGCCTCACGCGTGGTCTCGATCTGCGCGAACTCTTCGCTTAGTCGCTCCTCGGCTTCCCCCTGTGCCCGAGTGCGCATGGCGGACCAGACACGACCAAAGATCCCTTCTGCGCGCCGGCGTCCTTTTTTCGACTTGGCCACTCGCTGGAACAGCGCCTTGGCGCTGTTGGAAGCCTTGCCGGTTTCGGTCACGGCCAAGCTCGGACCGTCGGCATTTTCCTTCAGCTCGAAGTGGTCTTCGGCGAGGCCTTCTGCGGCAGCCAGAACCGAGTCGGCTTCGTCCGCCATACCTTGGGCGGCGGCTTCCCGCGCCCCAACGGCATCTGAGCGTGCCTGCACTTTAGCGGCATTGGCCTCAACGGCATCCTCTGCCTCGACAAGCGCCTTCTCGCGTGCGTCGAGATTGGATGAGCGCGCCGTCAACTCAACGCGCTCGGACCATAGCTCCATCGCCACCTCTTGCCGCCATTTCCATGTCGGCTTGTGGTTGACCGGGTCCGGGCCTTTCATACCTGCGGCCTTTGCCTGACGCGCGGCGAACGCCCGCGCTTCACCCCGCACCAGTCCTGCCTGCGCAAACCAGATCCCCGCGATGTCTTGCGCATGCTCATAGGACCGGATCGCGTCGTGCTTCGAAGGGATCAGCATTTTCCGGCCATGCTGGTCCTCGTCACGCGGAAGGATGACGGCATGGATGTGATAGGCCTTTTCGTCTCGATCTGCCCGGGCGTGCACCACGTCCTCACCGAAATCGTAGGTCAGCCATCCAATAGCGAGATCTTCAAAGTCCTTTTCCCGTCGGCGTTTTGCCATCTTGCCACGCCAGGTCGACTGGTCGCCCGCTGTCTCGAACCAATCCGCGTGGGCGGTGATGATGACTTCGCGCATCGGTCCATGTTTCGAAGGCCGCCAAGGATCCTTCGGGCCTTCAATCATGCGCTTTTTGATCTCTCCGATGCGCTTTCGCTTCTTGAGCTTTGTTAACTCGGTGGCGAAATTCTCCATCCGCATTTCGTCGATCTCTGCAAGGGCCTCCTTGGCCCAAGTTTCGCTACCGATCAGGAGCTTATTGAAACGGGTTCGGTGCGGCTCGAACTCATAGCCGTCCATCTGCTTTCGAAGGCGGTGCAGTTCGAAACGCGACAGCTGCTCAGGGCGCAGGCCCTGAAAGCGCAAAACGATGGGATGGATGGTGGTCGCCATTTTGATCTCCAGACGTTGAGATCAGAAAATGGGTCGATGTTTCAGCGGACCGGAGAAATCATTTGAAGCCGCGGGAATGGAGGTGCAGGAGAAAGTACTCACTAAGTAGACCGCACTCCGGCACCGATGGTGCCTATGTTCGGTCTACCGCTCGCCCGGGGCGCTGCCCCGGAACCCCGCCCGCCGGGGGCACCTATGCGGCGGGCACTCCTACGCGGAGGGCGGCAAGGTCATCGTTCCGCACTCCCCTTGCAACCCCTGCTCCCGGGGGAGCGTCGTTCCGCACTCCTCCCCCAAACCCCCGCCTGCTCGCAGGGGCCGTTCGCCACGCCCCTGCACCCCTTGGCATCTCCCGACAGGTTGGGGGCGATTGCGCATCCCCCAAACCCCCGGCGTGGCTAAAGTGGCAAAAATTGTCGCTGATAGCGCCGTACGATCCTGCCACCCGCACCTGATGGTGCGCGGCTGGCAAGACCGAGCGGCTACGCGGCAAACAGTATAACCCCCACGGAAACACAGGCTGCACTCAAATCTAAAGCGGTATCGCGAACCTCACACGCATAAAATGCCGCGCTTAGAAAGTAGGGCGGATTGCGGACTTTCACCGCGCGCCATACCAACGGCAGCTATGCGCAGATAGTGTACTTTGCAAAGAAATGAGCACAGTTCAAAAGGCACATAGAGCATCGAGTTTACGCTGGGGCGAGAACATGCAAAATGACAACTGAAGGAGCTGTCACATGAATGAAGCCGAAAGCACCCCAGATGCGGTAGACATCAAAGCAGCTCGAGCTCACGAAACGGGTGCGAAGACCCTCTTCGTTTCTAGTAGAGATTGGGGTAACTTGACTAAGTTCCCTGTCTCGCTGTCTAAACTTGAAAGCTTAGAAAAGCTCAAAATTTCTCGGGCAACTATAGAAGACCTCACACTGATTTCTGGCATGAAAAGCCTCAAGGAACTTACGTTAGAGCTCTGCACGTTGCAGGATCTCTCGCCTATAGCAAATTTAAAAAATCTTAAAGTACTAAATTTGGATTACTCGAAGGTTGCCAATACATCTTCATTGTCAGAGCTGACCCAAATAATGTCTCTGAGTTGGGTAGAAGGAAACTTAGAAAACACTGATCCGCTTCAACATTTAACAGATCTTGTTCAAATAGACTTGAAGCGATCAAAAGTTACAAACTTGAATGGGTTGAGTGCGCTAGCAAAACTAGAGAACCTGAACTTGTCGGATACAGCAGTTGATGAGCTGAGTCCTTTAATGGGATCGAGCGAGCTGAGAGAGATCGATCTGAACCATACAAGTGTCTCTGATCTTGCTCCGCTCGCAGGTCATACAAAATTGGAAAAACTCTTTTTTTCCGGAACTGGCGTCAAAAATCTGAAACCCTTGGCTAAATTAACTTCATTAATTCACCTCCAGTTATATGGTACGCAGATCAATGATCTCTCTGGAATAGAGGGCCTTCACAATCTAATCACACTGAATTTGAATTATACAGAGGTTGAAAGCCTTTCTAAGCTTCTAGCCTTAACTAAGTTAAGAGGATTGGGCCTAAAAGGAACAAAAATTGGAGATCTGCAAGGTATCGAAGGGGCAAATCAACTGAGAAAGCTACATCTTTCTGGCAGCTCAGTTAATGATATAAGTGCAGTCAAGCAGTTAAGTAGTTTGGATTATATCGATTTGAGTAATACTCAAGTCGTAGATATCACCCCACTAGCGGAACTGCGGTGGTTGGAAAAAATCAATTTGTCAGATTCGATGGTGGATGATGTTGAGGCGCTAAGCCAGCTTCACATGTTGCGCAGCCTGAACCTTAACAACACGCCTGTTCTGGACTTGAGGCCGGTAACAGATCTTAGACGCTTGAGAACTTTTTCGAAAGATGGTGGGCTTCAGTTTGAAGGTACACTGGCGGCGAAAACGGATCCAGAGATCGCTCGGATATCTGCCAATCCCAAGCAAAGGGCGCGGGCAACGGCATTATATTCACAGCTTGAGGACTGGGACCTTCCCCTTGATTATGAAAGTCATTCCAAAGACGCTCCGATTTCCATTACCGAGGGCTTCGCGTTCCTTTCCTACGCACACCAAGACCGTAAACTGGTTGGCAATATTCATAGTTTTTTGGCTGACCACTCTGTCCCTCTCTGGTGGGATTCCAATTTAGGCCCGGGCGATAGATGGCGGAGTGAAATTTCGAGAAAACTTTCAGCGGCCAAGGTCGTTGTTACTTTTTGGACCAAAGAAAGCGTTAATTCAAAAAGCGTCGTCGAGGAAGCTTCGAATGCCCAAAGACTTGGTAAGCTCATTCATGTCCGCCTTGACGCCTCTCCGCTTCCGTACGGCTTTGCGGAGACGCAGTACTTGGACCTTCAAAATTGGGATGGTACTCCTAATCACCATCAAATGCGAAAGTTGCTTCAATCAATTCGTGACAAAATTTATCCTTTAAGTACCGAGGAAATATCAGAGAAACTGCTTGCATCTAGTCCTATCGCACTGGTCCCAGAAGAAGGGAAGCTCACACCAAAGGATACTCCGCCAAACGTCAGACCAGAAATTGAGTACGCTGTTGATTTGGAGGAGAGGTTAATTGGTTTGCGCCAAACTGTGGAAGCCGCCGTATTGAAGTCAAATGATACGGCTTCATACCAAGTGCCAAATGACCTTCGGCATTCGCTCTCGGCAATAGATAATGCTCTAAATAGTGGGAGGATAAGTTGGTATGGAGTTGAAGATGCTAAAGAAGCCTTAGCAGAGTGTATGCAAGCCCATGGTGCTGTGGAAGCGTGGAATAGTGTTTTAGTAGCTGACCTCAAACGCATTCTGCGGAGACTGGAAGAACTGCGGCCATTACTACAACCCAAACAGATTCCCTTTGGTATGCACGGTTCTAAGCCGCCGGAACTTGATCCAGTGATTCTTGAAGATCAACTTCCAACTGTCATTGAAATGGCAGGGAATTTACAACAGACCCTACTTGACGGTGATGGGGAGGCTGTTTTGAATGACGCAGCACAGGATTTGGTAAGCAGAGAAATCAACGCACTTAAATCTATTGGTGATGAGCCAAACCTTGATCGTAAGTTATCTATTAGTAGGCGCAGCCTTAGATGGTTGGCATATTCGGTTGGTGGCACCATCGCTGCCTTATCTACACCAATAATGGTCAATCTGCTCACAGCTCCGGAAGCTGCGGCAACTCTCATCGTAAGACTTAAGCCGATCTACGAATTTCTCCTCAAATTCTTTAGCTAATCTTTTTCAGAATGAAAATTAGGGTATTAAGAATGCCGTAATGTTCCGTATTTTTATCAAGAGTACGAAGACGATAGGGTTAATAACTCCAAACTGCCGCTAAAGCCCGCTTGCTGCCAAATATTTTTTTCGGTCATGTCAGCTTTAGGCTAGGGAATGGCCTTTAGACGCGCCGCAAACCAAGGTCCGCCGTGGGCCGATCCCGCTTCTACAGCGATGACTTGCGCATTCAACTTGCCCCGCGCTCGTTTCCCACACGTAACCGTCACTTTGCGGCAGGTTAACCACATCCTGCGTTAACGCGGTTCCGGCGAATTTTGACGAGAGGGCCACCCTCTCGTCGCTCTCCCGTTTCTGGCTTCCGTTTTGCCGCACGCATCTTGCGACGCGCAGCAAACCGGAAGCCTTATTCATGAAGGTTTCTCGCTGGTGTCGATTTTTCACACCAAGGAGACCTCGATGCTACACAACCCCATTCCTATCGTTCCGGCCATCGACTGGACAATGAGCCTGCTACGCGGCGATGTCGTGCTGTTCCGCTTCCCCGTGTCTGATGATGACGACAGTTTGGATGTGCCGAAACGCCGCCCTTGCTTGGTGCTGGATACTTTCCAACAAGGGCAGGACCGCTTTGTCGAGCTTGCCTATGGCACCTCTTCCAAGGGCCGGGCCAATCGCGGTTATGAGGTGATCGTGCGGCAGCCGCAGTCGCAAGCAACTGCCGGGCTGACAAAGCCAACGCGTTTCGTCTGCGCGCGGCGCGTCACTGTGCATATCCGAAATGCTGGCTTTGGTCATACCGAGGAAGCGACCTCACCTGTGATCGGACGCCTCGACGAGGCGCTGACCGAACGGATGAACGCTTTGCATGCGAGGTTTCAGGCCGAGGCGGCCATCGCCGCACACTACCGCGAAGAACAGCAGGCGGAGCAAGCGGGGAAGGCGCGCGAAGCTCGCGGTTTCCGTTAGGGAACCGCGCCTTCGGGCCTCCCGCACTGCAAATCAACACAAGGAAAAGACCAATGAAAACGCCCTTCAAAAACATCGACGAAATCACAGCTATGGCGGCATCTTGCTTCCCGCTGGCCCGCGCCGCAGCAACCGGGATCGAAGAGGATGTCCTCGACCTCGTGGTCCCCAGGGCCAAACGAGACGCCAAGGTGCTTATGCTTCAGCTTCGTCAGGGTGCGATCTTCGAGAAAGGGGTCTTGGCAAAGTTGGTCGAGCTGATCGACGAACTCGATAAAGAGATCGACAAAGGCACCTATGTGGAAACCCACTACGATAATAGCCCGGAGAATGCCTCGGCCGATACGAGCTGGGAGCAGGAACGCCTCACGCCTGAGGCGGACCGGCTGACCAATGCATTGATCGTCCTTGTCGAACTCTACGCAACACTCGGGGCGGTGCACGATCTTCTACAGGCCGAGAAAACCCTGAAAGGGCTGCGCAACGTAGCCTAACGGAACACGCGGGCTGGAACACCCGTGTCAGGGCGTGCCGACGATACTTCTGATGCTACAAATGTCGGCGCGCCCATCCTCAAACGTCCGAAGGAACTCTGCGAAGACTATAAATGTGTAGCAAGGACACGGCACCTTCAAAGCGAAGATGATCGAATAGCCCTTGTTTTTATGGCAATTTCCCATCAAAATGACAGGTAAAATGGCGGAGACGAAGGGATTCGAACCCTCGAGACCCTTCCGGGCCTACTCCCTTAGCAGGGGAGCGCCTTCGACCACTCGGCCACATCTCCGCTGACGCGTATAGCCAAGCAAACCTAGGTAGTACAAGACGAAAAAACCTTTTTTTGAAATTAGCCTTCACGAGCCTAACCCAAGATCCTGCAATGATTAAGGATCGCTGCGGCCAATCCGGCAGAGATAATGCAATCGGCTACAGGCTACGTTGCCGGATTGTGCCGGCAAGCTACTGTTCTCGTGGGTGATCACCGTAATTCTAGGGACGGTGGGGCTGCATTGGCCTTTGTAAACAGGCGCACCCCGACATCCGGGCCCAAGCATCTTTTAAAGCTCAGGTTGTGATCAATTTGGCCTTACCGATGGCATAAAACCTGCCTATGCTTGAGGTTAACTTACCTTTCCCCTTGAAAGACACTCGTCATGAGCAAGCCCTCCAGTCACGTATTCCCGCGTCATTGCCACGTTGACTTACCAAAAGCGATCGGAGGCGAGGGGTGCTATCTTATTGCGGAGGATGGTAAGCGTTATTTTGACGGATCGGGGGGGGCCGCGGTGTCTTGCCTTGGTCATTCCAACCAACGTGTGCGGGACGCAGTGAAAGCCCAGATAGATCAGCTTGCCTTTGCGCACACCGGCTTTTTTACGTCTGAACCGGCTGAGCAACTTGCCGATTTGCTGATTGCAAATGCGCCGAGAAATTTGGACAGAGTATATTTTGTTTCGGGGGGCTCGGAGGCCGTGGAAAGCGCGATCAAACTCGCACGCCAGTATCACGTTGAGCGCGGCGAACCGCAACGCCGCCACCTTATTGCACGCCGCCAAAGTTACCATGGCAATACCATCGGGGCACTGTCTGCGGGCGGCAACGCTTGGCGGCGACAACAGTTTGCACCGTTGTTGGTTGAGGTAAGCCATATAGCACCTTGCTATGAATATGCCGAGCGCGACCAAGATGAGAGTATCGAGGCCTATGGAACACGCGTCGCGGATGAGCTTGAGGCAGAAATCCTCCGTTTGGGAGAAGATAGCGTCATGGCGTTTATTGCCGAACCGGTAGTGGGGGCCACACTGGGCGCGGTGCCTGCCGTTGCAGGGTATTTCAAGCGTATACGCGAGATTTGCGATCGTTACGGAGTCTTGCTGATACTTGATGAAGTCATGTGCGGTATGGGCCGAACCGGACATCTGTTCGCCTGTGACGCGGATGAGGTAGCGCCGGATATATTGTGCATGGCCAAAGGGTTGGGTGCAGGCTACCAGCCAATCGGTGCGATGTTGTGCTCTGAAGACGTGTATAATGCGATCGCCGATGGTACCGGATTTTTTCAACATGGCCACACCTATATCGGGCACCCAGTAGCCGCTGCCGCGGGTCTTGCCGTGGTGTCTGAATTGCTGGAACGCGATCTTGTTTTACAGGTGCAAACCAAAGGCGACTATCTGCACGAGACATTGGCCGCCCGCTTTGGCTCCCACGCCAATATCGGCGATATTCGTGGGCGGGGTTTGTTTCGCGGATTAGAATTTGTGGCCGATCGTGACACCAAAACGCCCTTTGACCCTGGGCTGGGGCTTGCCGGAAAGCTCAAGAAAGCGGCGTTTGCCGAAGGGCTGATCTGTTATCCGATGCCCGGGACACGCGATGGCCGCAAGGGCGACCACATTTTGCTGGCCCCGCCATTTATCGCGACTGAAACAGACCTAGACGAGATGGTTGAGAGATTATCCCGCGGAGTCGACGCTGTGCTGGCTGCGGTTTGAAACGCCCCAAAAGTCCTACTATCCGAGCCTCAGATTAACCTGAGGTCGCTTTGACCTGCGTAGCATTTGGGGGCGAGCTTATTCCCAGAAATTCGTCGATACCTTCGTATCGGATCCTGACATCTTCACGGGTTTGATAATACCGAAACAGTTCACTTAGGGGCGCGGAAAAATCCTTGTACGCCGCGATGACCGCGACCAGTGCCCCTAGGGTCAGCTTGCCGTTGATCACAAGGTAGCCACCGATGGCATAGAAGAAGAATGGCGTAAGAGAAGACAGGAAGTTGTTGAGACTCTTGGCAAAAAACTTTGCGCGATGGATGCTGAGCCGGATACGTTCCATTTCCTTCAGACTGCTTCCCACCGCTTTTGACGGGCCGGTTGTCAAATCGGGTGACCCCGATTGGTGCCCAAGCTGGCCGCTTAGGTTGCGAACTTCGATCATCCTGCTTCGTGCCAGTACGTTTACCTTTCGTTGCAACCGGGGAATAAGCGCAAGCTGAAAAGGTAGCAGTGTTATCGCAGCGGCACCAAGATAGGGGTCCTGCAAAAACATGAAAGTAAGGATGGTCAGAAAAGTACCGCCCTGAAATACCGGCAGTGCGAAAGCCTCGGCAGCAAATCCACCGATCGGCTCAACCTCTTGGGTAACAATCGGAATAACCTCGGATCGCTGCTTAGTGCCTGATCCGGATCTCCAGCGGTAATATATTTCGAGCCTGAGCCGCCGTAAAAGCCGTTCGCCGACTTTTCCTTTGTATACGTTCAGGCTGAATTTCATCAGCCCACTTATGATGATCGCGAACAGGTACAGCCCGCAGAGAAAAAACAGATGTTCGGTTTGAGTAAGCTTTATCCCGAAAATCATCGTCGTGTGTTCGGGCCCGTCGATGGCCCTGTTGATGATGCGTTTGGGCAGCTCGAGGGTCGTGTAAAGGACCGGCAATGAGATCAGCCCCAACATCACAAGATAAAGTTGATCCCGTCGGGTATGGCGAAAGATAAGCTGGAAGACCGAACTGGGAAGCCCTGACTGCGAGAGTGTGTTTGCTTTTTTCAGAAAACGGCGCGCAAATTTTTGAACACTTGTCACGCCGCGCAGCAGTAAAACCAGAAAAAGAGCAAGCGGGGCCCAGAGAAGAATGATGTGAAACAATGCATAAAAAGCAGACGATGTATCACGCGGAATTTCGTGGCCAAGTTGGGTGCTGATCCAATTCAATACATCGGTGAGCGCTTGCATATCGGCTTCGGTCCTGGCTAAATATGGTGACGCGAGATCTTAGAGGTTCGCATTGCTAACTACAAGGCGCGCGTAGACGCATCTCGGTTGGCCTTTTTTTGGGTTGAAAACTTTTCACAACCTTCCAGTCATAGAACCCGTTTACCGAAATAGGCTTTAGGCGTAGTGCGTAATCCTATGCAG
>DRFG01000210.1 GCA_011050655.1 Roseobacter sp. | reverse complement strand
ACGTGCCGTTGGCGCAGCGTCATTTCTATTATCACGCCGGTATGGCTCAGTTGATGGAGAGCACATTACCCGACCGTGAGGCGCTAGGCGTGTGCGGGCAGATCATTCCATGGAATTTTCCGTTGCTGATGCTGGCGTGGAAAATCGCGCCGGCGCTGGCGATGGGTAATACGGTTGTGTTGAAGCCTGCGGAATACACATCGCTGACCGCTTTGCTGTTTGCGGACATTTGTCGGCAGGCTGGGTTACCCAAGGGCGTCGTCAATATCGTTACAGGTGATGGCGCAGTGGGCGAGATGATCGTACAAGCCGATGTGGATAAAATTGCGTTTACCGGCTCTACCCCTGTTGGGCGACGCATCCGTGAGCAGACCGCCGGAAGCGGTAAGGAGCTTACGCTGGAGCTGGGCGGTAAGTCGGCTTTTATCGTGTTCGACGATGCCGATATTGATTCCGCCGTTGAAGGCTTGGTTGACGCGATCTGGTTTAATCAGGGCCAGGTCTGTTGCGCTGGCTCTCGCCTTCTGGTGCACGAACCGGTTGCGGATCGGTTCTATGCCAAGTTGCGCACACGGATGTCCAGGTTGCGGGTCGGCAATCCGCTGGATAAATCGATTGACGTAGGCGCGCTGATTGATCCCGTTCAAGTGCAGCGGGTCACGGAGATGGTTGCGGCCAATACCGCCGGGACCTTGTTCCGCGCAGGAGATGTTCCAGACACTGGCTGTTTTTACCCCCCCACCCTGATTACCGGAATGAACCCGGCCGATCGACTGATGCAGGAGGAAGTTTTTGGCCCTGTTCTTGTATCGACAACGTTCCGCACCCCATCTGAGGCGGTCGAGCTTGCCAACAATACCCGCTTTGGTTTGGCCGCCACGATTTGGTCCGAGAATATCAACCTTGCGCTCGATATCGCGCCCAAATTGGTTGCGGGCGTAGTATGGATCAACGGTACCAATATGATGGATGCTGCCGCCGGATTTGGCGGCATGCGCGAAAGTGGCTTTGGTCGCGAGGGCGGTTGGGAGGGGTTGACCGCCTATACCCGCCCAAAGACCACGCGAAGACCGTTGAAGGAAATCGCACCCTCTGTCGGCGGCGAATTACGGCCACCCGCGGGGGCAATTGACCGCACGGCGAAGCTGTATATCGGCGGCAAGCAGCTACGCCCCGATGGCGGCTATTCAGCCTCGGTTCAGGGGAAATCAGGCATACTGTTGGGCCACGTTTCGCTGGCCGGGCGGAAGGATGTCCGCAATGCCGTCGAAGCGGCACAGGCCGCAAAATCCTGGAGTAAAACCACCGGGCATCTTCGGGCGCAAATTTTGTATTATATAGCTGAAAACCTGACGGCTCGGAGTGGCGAGTTTGCCCAACGGTTGAATGCAATGCTGGGCGGAAGAAGCGGTGAAAAGGAGGTGGACGCGTCGGTTAAGCGTTTGTTCACCTATGCTGCATGGGCGGACAAATACGATGGTCAAATACACGGCGTCCCCCTTCGCGGCGCGGCACTGGCAATGAAGGAACCGGTGGGTATCATCGGATCACTTTGCCCCGACGAGGCCCCGTTGTTAGGTTTGATTTCATGCATGGCCCCGGCCATAGCCATGGGTAACCGTGTAATCCTTGCCGCCAGCCCCACCTTTCCGCTGTCGGCTACCGATTTCATACAGGTAATAGAGACCTCGGACGTACCTGCCGGGGTCGTGAACATTCTGACCGGTTCGCACTCGGACATCGCTGAGACGATGGCGCGTCATATGGATATTGATGCGGTGTGGAGCTTTGGCAGCAAAGACCTCAGCAAGGTGGTTGAATTTGGCAGCGCGCAGAATCTCAAGCGCACTTGGGTCAACAACGGAATGGCCCGCGATTGGATGAAACCAGACGGAGAAGGGATTGGGTTTTTGCAGGCCGCGACAGAGATTAAAAACGTCTGGATCCCTTATGGCGAGTGAATGATACGGCAAAATCCCCCAAGAACGCATAGGGCTATTCAGCAATGCACGCCGGACGACCCTGGCCCGGCGTGTAAAATTTTTCAACCTGCGCGGTACGATTAAAGCGTCACTTATTCAGCTTTCGTAGTTGTAAGGCCTTCGGGTTGCCCTACCACGACGAAGGACAGTTGGTCTGGGGACAACAGCTCTGCTGCAACACGCTTAACGTCCTCCAACGTCACTGCTTCGACTTTGTCATTCCGGGTTGCAATGTAATCAATCGGCAAATCCAACATTTGCATACCCACAAGAATACCGGCAATCGTCTGGTTGCCGTCAAAACGCAGTGGGTAAGAACCGGTGATATAGGTCTTGGCATCATCGAGCTCTTGCTGGGTCACCCCCTCGGCGGCCATTTTGGCCCATTCATCTTGAATGACGCTTATTGCTTCGCCGATCCGGTCGTTAGCAGAGCTGACCGACCCTTGGAAGGTTTCAGCCAAGTCCATTGGCACCAAATAGGAATAGACCCCATAGGTCAGACCGCGTTTCTCGCGCACCTCATCCATAAGCCGACTTTCAAATGATCCGCCGCCAAGCACCTGATTCATAACGGTCGCTGCAAAGAAATCGTCATCCTTTTGCGAAATGCCCTTTTGCGCGAATAGCGCCACCGATTGCGGTGTCGGAAAATCAACGATCGTCATATCACCTGACAGGGTGACGCTGGCACGAGGTGGCATTTGGGTCCCGGTTGCGGGTAGGCCGCCTAGCAAATCATCCATCAGTTTGCCCAACGCTTCGGGGGTAATGTCGCCTACAGCACCGATATAAATCCGGTCTCGCGCCATCACAGCATCATGCGCTGCGACCAAATCATCGCGGGTAAGCGCAGTCACGCTTTCAGCCGTGCCATCCAGAGACGACCCGTAGGGATGGGCACCGTACAGCATTTCATCCATTTTCTTACGCGCAATATCGTTAGGGTCTTTTTCGCTTGATCGAATGCCAGACAGGACCTGACCGCGAACACGGTCGATTGCATCCTGATCAAAGCGAGGATTTTGCAGGGCCTGTTTCAACAATGACACCGATGCGTCTTGGTTTTCAGTCAGAAAACGTGCCGATACCGACAAACTGTCGTCATCCACACCGAATCGAAAACTCGACGCTAATCCTTCGGCCTCGCGGGCAAAACTACGCGCATCAAGTTCACCGGCACCTTCTTCCAGTAATCCGGTCATTAAATTAATGGCACCCCGCTTACCGGGCGCATCCAGCGACGCTCCGCCTCTAAATCTAACATCCAAGGCGACAAAGGGGATGGAGTGTTCCTCGACCAGCCATGCTTTCAACCCACCGGGCGAAGTAACCTCTTGAATGTTGACTTCGGCTTGTGCCGGAAAGGCGGCCAGTAGCGTCAGCGCGACAACATAGATCAGTCTCATTCTGTTACCTCTTCGCGCATCAGCCAGCCCGTCACTGATGCCTCACGATTAAATACATCCTTGGCCGCTTGCATGATATCTTCAGCCGTTACGGCCTCGAGAACATCAGGCCAATCTTGGACATCCTGCACAGTCAACCCGATGGCCAGCGCACTGCCATAGCGGTTGGCGACACTATCCGCGTCATCGCGGGCATATATCTGTTCTGCTCGAATTTGTTGTTTGATCCTATCTAACTGATCTGGATCGACGCCTTTCTTCATAAAGCTGGCAATCGCCGCATCCATTGCATCTTCGGCCTCTTGCAAGGTGACCCCCGGCTGCGGGACCACAATCACGTTAAAAGTCGTGTCATCCAAGGCCTGGCCGTTGTAAAAAGCCGCCGAATAGGTCGCTATAGGCGTATCAAATTGCAGCTTCTCGGCAAAATAAGATGTGGTCCCCCCACCTAAAATTTCGGCCAACATTGTAAGCGCAGCGGCGGTTTTTTGATCGCCCGGGTCGCGTTCTTGGGCAAGGTAGGATCGACTTACATATTCCTGTGCTACACGGTCATCGCGAAACGTCATGCGCCGCTCAGCCGTTTGTGGCGGTTCTTGCGTCCGCAGACGCTCGGGCAGGTCGGGATTGGCGGGTATCACACCGTAATACTGCTTAGCGAGGCGGAGTACTTCGTCTGGCTGCACATCACCTGACACGACCAGAATCGCGTTATTGGGCGAATAATATAGGTCGTAGAAATCAATAGCGTCCTTGAGATCAAGTTCGCGCATTTCGTGCATCCATCCAATGACCGGCGTTCCGTAGCGATGGTTCAGATATTGCGCCGCATTCATCTGCTCGCGGAAAAGCGCACCCGGATCGTTTTCGGTGCGTTGATTGCGCTCTTCGATGATCACATTCCGTTCGGTCGCGATGTTTTCAGGGGTCAGACGAATATTTTTCATCCGATCCGATTCCATCTGCATCATCAATTCCAAGCGGTCTGATGCAACGCGCTGAAAATACGCGGTGTAATCGTAACTGGTGAAGGCATTGTCGCGACCGCCATTTTTGGCAACCGTGGCAGAAAATTCGCCAGCTTCCATCTTGTCGGTTGCTTTGAACAGCAAGTGCTCAAGAAAGTGGGCTACACCAGATGACCCTTTGGGTTCATCCGCAGACCCTGCCCGATACCAAACCATCTGCTGTACCGACGGGGCGCGGTGGTCTTCGACGACAACAACCTCCATCCCGTTATCAAGCGTGTAGTGGGTGACGGCTTCGTTATCTCGTGCCAGCACGATAGAGGCCGGCATGACGAGTGCAAAAATGGCCGAAAGGGCCGATAGTTTGATCATGTTCGGGTCCTTTGAACAGGGTCCTATGACGCCTACTTACGCCACTGCGCGTGACGTTCAAGGGACCTAACAGATTTGTAATTCTGGCGGCGTCAGTTTGAAGGCGGTGCGGACGGCGTACGTGCGCCTGCTAGGCGCCATCTGCGTGCTTCATCGCGGGCATCAAGCGACTGGCGTTTATACACTTGGTTATAGCGATCTGTCGGCACGACCTTCAGACTGGTAAACCGGCCCTTGCGCTTGCGAAAACTTTTGTCTGCTTCGGTCAGATCCTGGCGTATCCCTTGTGACACACCCAACCGGCTAGCCTGCTGAACCAAGGCGGCATCCCGAGCGGGAACCGCCCCACCTGCCGCTTCCGGTTTTCCTCCAAAGGCGATGATACCCTCTGCCACGGCGTCGCGATCCGTTAAATTTGACTGACCTGGGGTCGGAATAGGCAAAGCCGTATAATCAGATGGCTGCGACAATGGTTTGACCGGCAGGATCATGAATTCGTCAGGCCCCAATGCGGGGGTGCGGATGTCGCGCAGGCCAGTGTTGGCGCATGCACCAAGCACAAGCGGAAATAAAACTAGAGCGGCGACAAGGCGCATGACGGTTCTCCTTAAGGAGTTGTTAAGGTGTTTTCATCACTATCGCAGTCAGGCGGTAAATGTCACTGGCCTTTTTTGCGGGGCTTTTGGGCCGT
>DRFG01000209.1 GCA_011050655.1 Roseobacter sp. | reverse complement strand
CGTATTGGCAAAGGCCCCTGCGGATGTGGGGGTAAGAGTTAATGATTATGCCGTGGGTTCTGAGTGTTTTGGGTTTGCTGATATTGCTGTTGGCGGGCGATGCGCTGGTTAAGGGGGCGGTCAACCTGTCGTTGCGTTTGGGCGTGCCCGCGCTGGTCGTCAGTTTGACCATTGTTGCATTCGGAACATCGGCGCCGGAATTGCTCGTGTCCATTAAGGCTATCTTGGACAACGCGCCAGGGATTGCGTTGGGAAACGTGGTGGGGTCGAATACCGCCAATATCCTCTTGGTGCTTGGGATACCTGCGTTGCTGGCGACGATGCACAGCTCGGAATGCAATACTCGTAAGACGTTCAACATGATGATAGCGGCGTCCGTGTTGTTCATTCTGTTGGCGTTCCGGGGCGTGTTCGATGTCTGGTCGGGTATCATTCTGTTGTCGGGACTGGCTTATGTATTGTTCGACGCGTATCGCGACACCAAGAAACACCGGGCGCGTAATTCTGAAGCTTCTTCTGACGATTCGGAAGAACTCGAAGGGGCGGACCCCAGCATGCCAGGCTGGCGCATAGGTTTCTTTTTGGTGCTGGGTCTGGTGGGCCTGCCCTTGGGGGCCAGTTTACTGGTCGATAATGCGTCGATCATTGCCCGTGCTTACGGGGTAAGTGACACTGTCATTGGGCTGACGCTTGTGGCCATTGGGACCTCGTTGCCGGAATTGGCAACAACAGTGATGGCCGCATTGCGCCGCCAGGCCGACGTTGCGTTGGGCAACGTCATCGGATCAAACATATTCAACTTGCTCGGTATCATCGGTGTCGCGACGCTAGTTGGGCCGATTGAGGTCGATCCAGAGTTCCTCCGCTTTGATCTATGGGTGATGTTGGGCGCATCGTTACTGCTTTTCCCCTTCGTCTATCTAGGGTGGGACATCACGCGTCGCTGGGGCGTGGTGCTATGCGCGGTTTACGCGGCCTATCTGGCTGCTATTCTGATTTAGGAAGGGTGCAACCATGAAGCATGCACTTGTGACAGGTGGCGGTGCGCGTTTGGGGCGGTCCATGGCATTGTACTTGGGTGACCGTGGGTTCGATGTGGCCGTGCATTACCACACATCGTCAGACGGCGCAGACGAGGTGGTTGCCGCGCTCAAGGCTCGGGGCAGACATGCTGTGGCTGTGCAGGCTGACCTGCTGGACGAGACTGCGACACAAGACTTGTTCGGACGTGCGGTAGACGCTTTAGGTGGGGCGATTACCTGTTTGGTTAATAATGCCTCGGTGTTTGAATATGACAATATTACCACCGCTACGGTGAAAAGCTGGGACCGCCACATAGGCAGCAATCTTCGGGCACCATTTGTCTTGACGCAGGCTATGGCTGCCCAGGGGCTAAAGCCGGATATTGATGATCAGGGTGAGCCGGTCGCGACTGGTTTGGTTGTAAATATGCTAGACCAGCGGGTGCAGAAACTGACGCCCGAATTCATGACGTATACTATCGCCAAGATGGGTCTATGGGCGATGACCAGGACCACAGCACAGGCGCTTGCCCCTGCAATCCGGGTCAATGCGATTGGGCCGGGCCCCACGTTGAAAGGGGCCAAGCAGACAGAAGAGCATTTCGACGGGCAACGATCCCGGGTTCCTCTGGGGCGGGGCGCAAACCCTGACGATATCACTGCGGCGTTAGGCTATTTTCTGGATGCGAACTCTGTCACGGGTCAGCTCTTGTGTACTGACGGGGGTCAGCATCTGACCTGGAAGACCAAGGATATCCAAGGCGTTGAATAGTCTGGATTGAAAAGTTTTGCACGTAGAGATAAGTGTTAACAAATTCGTTACAAATTGCGCAGTGTTTTCAGTAACTTGTGAGGGGCGAATAATAGTTCCCTTTTATTTCAACGCCTTGCGCAACTGCCTAAAAAATAGGCGATACGTGGAAGCCCTCCGAAAATATAGGGAAACTAGTGTTCACGGAAAGTTATACGCAGGGTTATCCACAGTATCCGTGGGTATGTTTACCCTTGCTCCATGTCACCACCTATTGCAGAGCCGAGAGAATCAATGACGAATCCAAGCACCCCGATGAAAACTGGATTTGACGTTATCCAATCGTATCTCAAGACGCTAGACGCGTCTCCGGGCGTGTACCGGATGCTCGATTCTGAAAGCCGGGTGCTGTACGTGGGCAAGGCGCGTAATCTGCGTGCACGGGTCAGTAATTATGCGCGCCCGTCAGGACATTCGGGGCGCATAGCACGGATGATCTCGAATACTGCGTCGATGATGTTTTTGACGACAAAAACCGAAACCGAGGCGCTGCTGCTTGAGCAAAATCTCATCAAGCAGCTCAAGCCCAAGTTTAATGTTCTTTTGCGCGACGATAAAAGCTTCCCTAACATTTTGGTAACCACAGGGCACGACTATCCCCAGATCAAAAAGCATCGTGGTGCCAAGAAGGAGCAGGGAAATTACTATGGCCCTTTCGCCAGTGCAGGAGCGGTAAATCGAACCCTGAATCAATTGCAGCGGGTGTTTCTGTTAAGGGATTGTTCTAATGCTATGTTTGAAAGTCGCACACGCCCGTGCCTGCAACACCAGATCAAACGTTGTTCAGCCCCCTGCGTCGGCAAGATCAGCCCCGAAGAATACGGCAAGACCGTGCAGGATGCGCAAAAATTCCTGAATGGGAAATCAACTGACATACAAAGCCGACTTGCGTCTGACATGGCGCTGGCCTCGGAGAGCATGAAGTTTGAGCGCGCTGCGGCGTTGCGAGACCGTATCAAGGCGCTGACGCAAGTGCAGACTGCTCAGGGGATCAATCCGCAAACTGTATCCGAAGCCGACATCATTGCGCTTCATATGGAGCAGGGCCAAGCTTGTGTTCAGGTGTTCTTTATCCGTGCGAACCAGAACTGGGGCAATCATGATTACTATCCGCGCGTCGGGCCCGACGTGGATGCCGCGGAAGTGCTGGAGGCTTTCATCGGCCAGTTTTACGATACACGTGAACCGCCTAGGCAACTTATTTTGTCTAATGAGATTGAAAGCCCGGATTTGATGACAGAGGCATTGTCGGGCAAACTTGGTCGTAAAGTTGAACTGATCGTGCCGCAACGCGGTGAAAAGGCCGAGCTTGTGGATAGTGCATTGAGAAATGCGCGGGAGTCATTGGCACGAAAATTGGCGGAGACAGCTAGTCAGTCCAATTTGCTGAAAGGCGTAGCCGAGGCGTTCAGCCTCGATGCAGCGCCGCAGCGCATCGAAGTGTACGACAACTCGCATATTCAGGGGACCAATGCAGTGGGAGCGATGATTGTCGCAGGCCCCGAGGGGATGATGAAGAATCAATATCGAAAATTCAACATCCGGGGTGAAGACCTTACCCCAGGTGACGATTTCGGGATGATGAAAGAAGTTCTGACGCGACGGTTCAAGCGCTTGTTAAAAGAAGACCCCGACCGCAAGCTCGGTATGTGGCCAGATTTACTATTGATAGACGGCGGAGCGGGGCAGGTCAGTGCGGTCGCGTCCATCATGAAGGAATACGGCGTTGAAGATATCCCGATGGTCGGCGTTGCGAAAGGCGTCGATCGTGATGCCGGTAAAGAGGAGTTTTACCGTGTAAACAAACGCCCGATGGCGTTGCGCCACAACGACCCGGTTCTGTATTTCATTCAAAGACTGCGCGATGAAGCCCATCGCTTTGCCATTGGGACGCATCGCGCCAAGCGCGCCAAAGCGATAAGTGCCACGCCTCTGGACGATATAACAGGAGTGGGAGCGGCAAGAAAACGCGCTTTGCTAGCTCATTTTGGATCGGCGAAAGCGGTTTCCCGCGCCAACCTGAGCGATTTGAAGGCCGTCCAAGGCGTTTCGGGGGCTTTGGCCGAGCGTATTTACGCGTTTTTCCACGAGCGTAGTTGAATGGGCCGCAACCTGAAGCGCATAACGTTGGAGCGGGACGCTCCGCGAGGAGTTTATTTTGCAAAATGAAGAGGATGTGTTGGCACTTTCCCCTTTAGGTTTGGCGCTGTAGGGTGGTGTTATGAAGTGGAACATTCCGAATATCCTGACGCTCTTGCGTCTGATCGCAGCCCCTGGTGTGGCTGTTATGTTCTTGTATTTCACACGACCTTACGCCGACGGTTTAGCCATGGTTCTATTTATCGCCGCAGCGGTGACTGACTGGTTTGATGGCTATCTTGCTAGGGCGTGGGGGCAGGAAACCAAATTGGGTGCGATGCTGGACCCGATTGCGGACAAAGCGATGGTTGTGATCGCTCTTATGGTGATTGTCGCCTTCTCGAGCTGGTCTCCATGGCTTGTTCTGCCCGCCACGGTTATTTTGTTCCGCGAAGTATTCGTGTCTGGCTTGCGCGAATATCTGGGGGACGTCTCCGGCACGTTAAAGGTGACCAAGTTGGCAAAATGGAAAACCACGACCCAGATGGTGGCTATTGCCGTGTTGTTCGGGCAGGGCTTATTCGAACATTATTTTGGGATGTCGATTTTCGGCATGGATGCAGCAATGGTCAGTGCAATCTTGAACGGTGAAGAAACTGACGTATTAGGGCTGAGCTGGAAGTTCCATGGTATGATTCTGGCCGGCCAGATCGGGTTGACACTATTGTGGCTTGCGGCGGCATTAACTGCAATCACGGGCTACGATTATTTGCGCAAGGCCTTGCCTCATTTGGTGGAGACGCGGTGATGGACATATTATATTTTGCCTGGGTGCGGGAACGCATCGGCGTGCCACGCGAGCGGATAGAGACATCG
>DRFG01000208.1 GCA_011050655.1 Roseobacter sp. | reverse complement strand
AGATGTGTATAAGAGACAGGCTATGTGCCCCGCGCCCTGCGTCTGGGCCCAGAACGCTGCACGCCGCATCAGCCATTTAGCAACGCCCTGCTGGCGCTGGTGTTGCAGAACTTCGACAGCGTGTACCATACAAACGCCATTATGGATCGCGGCAAATGCGACACCGCCAGGCATTTCGTTCCAGCGGGTCAGAACAGCCGTTTTGGTTTTGGCGCGGTGCATGACGTTGATGCGATCCGGGCCGATTCCACCTTTGGCCCAGATTTCGAGCATGATCGCCAGTGGCTCCCATACATCGAAGGCTGTGACCCGCGGGATCGGCACGTCGGTTAGCTGTTCGATTGGCAAAACAAGCAAGTTCACCGGATCGATGATGCCATAACCGCGCGCCTCAAGCGCTGCATCCAACAGGTGATCGCCCTCTCGGATCATGAACAACGGTTGTTGATTCATCGCCCTCATCGTAGTTTCGGCCTGTGCGATGTCGGCATCGGGAGCTGCAATCGTTGCGGCTGACACTCGCTTGCCGCCACCTTGACCGTCACGCAAGGTCCAGCCCGCCTCGGTCCATTTTTTGGCGGGCGGCCACGTCTGGTCTATGACATCGTAAAGTTTTTCAATATCCGGCGTCATAAAAAGATTTTCTCCAATGCGCCTATTGCGGCATCAATCGCTGCCGCATCATTGCCCCGAATGACGATGTGAGCGCCGTATTTACCATCTTTCTGGAAAGGGTACGACCCTATGGATAGCGCCGGGTAATCTCGGGCGACCTGCCCCAACGGACCGGCGATATCGCCTTCGCCCCGATCTATGCGCAAGGTACGACTGATCAAGGGGGCACCACCCGTCAACGTCGGCAACACACTGGCAACCATCGCTTCGAATACAGCAGGCACACCCGCCATGACATGTACGTTTTCCAGCTTGAACCCCGGCGCAGCTGATACCGGGTTGTCGATCAGCGTGGCATCGTCGGGAATCCGCGCCATACGCAAGCGTGCCTCGTTCAACTCTGTGCCCGACTTCGCATAGTGTTCCGCCAGAATAGCGCGGGCGTCGTCGCGCACGTCGATGTATTTATTAAAGGCCGCGGCAATGCAATCCGCAGTGATGTCGTCATGGGTCGGGCCGATGCCGCCGCTGGTGAACACGCTGTCATAGACCTTGGCCAATTGCTGGACGGCGGCAATGATGGTGCCATGTTCATCCCCCACCACGCGTACTTCTTTGAGGTCTATGCCGACGCTGGTCAGCTGCCCCGCCAGGTGGTGCATGTTGGAATCGCGGGTACGACCCGACAGGATTTCATCACCGATAACAATCATAGCGGCAGTGGGGTTGGGCATGGCCTGTCTCCTTGAGGGGGCGTCGATTGAGGTATAGGTCACCCCCCATGCGCTTTCAAACTGAACTTGTCCCCGCCCGGTTGATCCGCCGTTATAAACGCTTTCTCGCGGATTGCGTGCTTGACGATGGGTGCGAGGTGACAGCCCATTGTGCCAACCCCGGTTCCATGATGGGTCTTGCAGACCCCGGCATGAAAATATGGCTTGAGCCGAACGACGACCCCAAGCGCAAACTGAATTACGGCTGGCGGTTGGTCGATCACGAGAACGGGCATTTCACTGGCGTCGATACTGCTCTGCCGAACCGCGCGGTCAAAGCCGCACTGGCCGACAGACAGATCGCCCCGCTGGCTGCCTATGGTACTGTGCGCCCCGAGGTGAAATACGGCGAAAATTCTCGCATCGACTTTTTGCTGACCGAAGCGGGCCTGCCGGATGCCTATGTTGAAGTAAAATCCGCCACCCTGTCACGCACCCCTGGATTGGTTGAGTTTCCCGATAGCGTCACCGCTCGCGGGGCCAAACATCTGGAAGAATTGGCCCAAATGGCGCGCGACGGGCACCGCGCCGTGTTGCTGTATCTGGTGCAGCGCACGGATTGCACGGCATTTTCTGTGGCTGGCGATATCGACCCGAACTATGCAGCAGCCTTTGCCCGCGCACGTGCTGCGGGGCTTGAAACCTTGGTCATGGGGACCCGGATCACCCCCGAAGGCGTTACACTTGCCGAACCGCTGGCCTTAATTGACTGACCTGACTGGCCCTTGGCGACAAGTCGCGATAGATAGCTAGAAAATAATTTGTTGGAGATACCGGTGATGAATGAACACCGAGGACGCCAGACCAAAGACGGCATTCGCATTTACGACCCCTCGGATTTCGCCGGGATGCACACTGCAGGCACACTGGCGGCGCAAATCCTTGATGATATCGCAGAGCATGTCTTTGTCGGCCAAACGACCGGCGCGATCGACGGTGTAATTACGCAGATGGTCGAAGACGCGGGGGCAAAATCTGCCACCATCGGTTATAAGGGTTACCAGCACGCCAGTTGCATTTCGCTGAACCATGTCGTGTGTCACGGCATCCCCGGTGACAAAAAGCTCAAGGACGGTGACATCTTGAACATTGATGTCACGGTGATTGTCGACGGCTGGTTCGGAGATACCTCGCGGATGTATGTCGCGGGCAAGTTATCGCGCAAGTCCGAGAGGCTGATCGAAGTGACCCACGATGCGTTGATGCGCGGGATCGAAACAGTCAAACCCGGAAATACCTTTGGTGATATCGGCCACGCTATTCAAAGCTTTGTCGAGGCCCATCGCATGAGCGTCGTTACCGATTTTTGCGGGCATGGGCTGGGCCGTGTATTTCACGCCCCACCAAATGTATTGCACTATGGCCGCCCCGGCACAGGGGCCGTACTGGAACCCGGCATGTTTTTCACGATAGAACCCATGGTCAATCTGGGTCGTGCGGAAACCAAAGTCCTTGCGGATGACTGGACTGCGGTAACCCGCGACAAATCGCTATCCGCACAATTTGAACATTCCATCGGCGTCACCGACACCGGGTTCGAGATATTTACCCTGTCACCGGGAAATATGTTCCATCCTACCTATAGCCGGGACTGAAACTCTCAGGCCCGGCGTTTGGCCATCTTCTGTTCGATTACGGCCCAAATGACGCTGCCCGCATATGCAAAGCAACAAATAACCAGTGTTGCCCAAGGGAAGCTGACCAAGCTTGCTATGAAGCCCGTGAAGAAGATCAGGAAATAAGTTACGTTTGTCCGCGAGAAGCTGACCGACTTGAATGACCAAGTTGGGATGCGACTGACCATGACCCAGCCCACCAATACGATGTACAAGGCGGCCAACGCGTCAGGCATGGCCGCGCCGGGACCGAAAGCATACGGCAGATAGATCGGAAGCATGACTAGCATAGCGCCGGCAGGCGATGGGACTCCGGTGAAATAGCCGCCATCATCCAGCGGGTCCTTGGTGCGCGAATCCACGTTGAATCGCGCGAGCCGCATGACGCAGCATATCGCGAACACCAGTACACTTAACCACCCTGCGCGGTAAAAATCCTGTAACCCCCAGAAGTAGACAACCAGCGGCGGTGCCACCCCGAAATTCACAAAATCTGCAAGGCTGTCGAGTTCAGCACCTATCTTGCTATCGCTACCCAGATACCGCGCTGTACGCCCGTCCATCCCGTCAAGAATCGCCGCGACCGTGATTAACATGACAGCCAGCGAGAATTTACCTTCGGCGGCAAAGCGGATCGCGGAAATACCCGCGCATATCGCCGCAATGGTCAGCATGTTGGGCAACAGCTGAAGTAACGAAAATTCAGTTTTGCCTTTGTCGGTCGGAACGGGCGACTGATCAGTCATTTACGACAGCTCCGCCAGAACGGTTTCGCCAGCAACCATGGTTTGACCGATGCTTACGCGGGGGGCGACACCTTCCGGCAGATACACATCCAACCGCGACCCGAAACGGATTAAGCCGAACCGTTGCCCGGCCTGCGTGTGCGCGCCTGTCTTGGTAAAGCAAACGATACGCCGCGCCACCAACCCAGCGATTTGCACCACAGCGATGTCGCGGCCATCGGCCATCTGGATGCGCAGGCTGTTACGTTCATTGTCTTCGCTTGCTTTGTCCAAAGACGCGTTGAAAAACTTGCCGGGCCGATAGGCGATCGCCGTAATTTCGCCTGCGACCGGGGACCTGTTCACGTGACAGTTAAACACATTCATAAAGACACTAACCCGCGTTAGGGGCGTGTCAGCCATCCCCAATTCAGCAGGTGGCACGGCAGGTTCTATCAGCGATATGATGCCGTCGGCCGGGCTGATTACCAGGTTCTCGCCCTTAGGTGTCACGCGTTCGGGATCACGAAAGAAATAATAACACCACACAGTGGCACCGACGCCGATCCAACCAAGGATCTCTGCCACGAGGAACAACACCACAGTAATAGCAGCAAAGATCGCCACAAATTTGCGCCCCTCGGGGTGCATTGGCTTGATAAAGGTGCTGGTCATACTTAGGCCCATGGCGGTCTATTCTCCTGTAAAGTCTTTCTTTAGCACATATGCCCCAACGCAGGGAATGCAAAGCGTCAACCGTACCTGCGCCATCACGCCACGCTCAGCAGCGTGATCCATGTGTCGCCGTACTTACGCTTGTCCAGCCGCTTAAACCCGTCGGGGGCATCCATGGCCGCGTTTTCTTCCCACACAATCATTGCATCCGAGGTAAACCATTTTCCAGCCAGGGCTTTGGTCAACGCTACCTTTCCCAAACCCTTGCCATAGGGGGGATCTAGGAAAACCAGTTCAAACGGAGCCGCAATCCAATCGCCCAGACTTGTTGCATCCGTCCGCATGAGTGTGGCTGACGCCTGAACGCGCAGTTTTTCAATGTTTTCGGCAATCAGCTTTTGGCCCGCGCGACCGTTTTCAATGAATACGGCTTCGCGGGCGCCGCGCGAAAGCGCCTCAAGCCCCAATGCGCCGGTACCCGCGAAAAGGTCCAGCACACGTGCGCCATTGACAACATTGTGATGGGTCAGCATGGAAAACAGGCTTTCGCGCACCCGATCTGACGTCGGGCGCAGATGCGCTTCTTCGTCACCTTTTCCCACTGCGGCAAGCTGGGTACCCCGGTGCTTTCCTGCGATAATTCTCATGATTTCAAAAGGGCTTTCATATCGGTATCTGGATTCTCGATCAACGCAGGTGCCGGGGATTTTCCCGCTTCGATCAAGCGACGGCCGATCATAAAACCGCGCGGATCATTCATGGCGTCCACGGCAAGCAGCTCATCGCCGCGATAATACCAAAACGCAATGCTATCAGCATCGGAGCGGCGCGTGATGACGCGGTCATACCCTGTGTTCAACCCGGCAATCTGCAACTTCACGTCATACTGGTCGGACCAGAACCATGGCTTCGCTACGTATTCTTTGTCATCCCCCATGATGTTTCCGGCCACGCATTCGGCCTGGTCAATGGCGTTAGGCACAGATTCCAGTCGGATACGTTGGCCGCGGTATGGAAACGAGGCGCAGTCCCCGGCGGCCCAGACATGCGGCGCAGAGGTGTGCCCGTGCGCGTCCGTCTTAATGCCGTTGTCGATCGTGATACCCGCAGCATCCGCCAATTTCGTCGCTGCTTCGATACCCACGCCGACGATGACGAAATCCACAGCCAGCTCGCTTCCGTCCGACAGCACCGCGCCCGTCACTTTGGTGCTGCCCGACAGACGCTCTAATCCGACGCCTTCGCGAATATCGACGCCGTGCGACGTATGCAGAGCACGAAAAAAGTCCGATGTTTGCGGGGCCGCGACTCGTTGCAGGATACGGTCGCCCATTTCAACCAAAGTCACCTCCAGCCCCAACTTGGCAGCGACTGATGCGGCCTCCAGCCCGATATACCCCCCGCCGACGATCAACACCCGCGCACCCTTGGTGAAACGCGGGCTCATCGCGTCAACATCGGCCAGATTTCGAACCACATGCACCCCGTCCAATGCGCCGCCGATCCTGGCAGGCAACCGCCGTGGCACCGATCCGGTGGTCAACACCAATTCGTCATAAGCGATGCCTGTACCGTCGACGTGGATGGTTTGCGCAGAGGTGTCGATTGCTTCGACAGTGGTATCCAGCATCAGGTTGATCCCGTGCTCGGCGTAAAAACTTTCCGGCCGCAGGAATAATCTTTCCAATGCCATCTCGCCCAGAAGGTACGCTTTAGACAACGGCGGGCGTTGATAAGGTGGTACGGCTTCGGCACCGATCAAGGTTACTTTGCCGTCAAAGCCTGTGTTGCGTAGCTTGGCAACACAGGACGATCCTGCCTGGCCTGCCCCAATCACGACCACATGTTTCATCGCTATCCCCTTCGAAAAAACCGTTTTCCTGCCTGCTGCAAAACCTATATCTTTAGCCGAGACAAACGCAATGACATGAAAGGTCACGCATATGACGATTTCCCAAGGCGATACGTTACCCGATGCGACGCTGGTACACATGGGTGACGACGGCCCTACCCCTGTCCAGATGTCGGATAAGCTGAAGGACCGCAAGGTTGTTGTCTTTGCCGTTCCCGGGGCGTTTACACCAACGTGTCATTCGGCACACGTACCCAGCTTTGTGCGCAACAAAGACAAGTTCGATGCCAAGGGTGTGGATGAAATCATCTGTGTATCTTGCAACGATCCGTTTGTGATGCAGGCATGGGGCGAAGCAACAGGTGCCACCGCGGCAGGCATTACCATGCTGGCCGACGCCGACAGCGAATTTACCAAAGCGATCGGGATGGACTTTTCGGCTGCCCCGGCTGGGCTGATTTCACGGTCCAAGCGTTATGCGATGCTGGTTGAGAATGGTAAGGTCACATTGTTCCAAGCTGAAGAAAACCCCGGTGTCTGCGACCTGTCCGGTGGAGAAGCGCTGTTGGACAACATGTAACCCGCGACAGCGATCGGAATAAAAGCAAAACGCTGCCTCAGGATATGAGGCAGCGTTTTTTATCAGGGTGCGTGGCTGCGCTACTTCGCATCGCCCATCAACCCATCCATCTTGCGCGCCAGCTTGGCATCAAGAGAGCTGAGCCCGTCGACATCGTGCGTGATAAGGGTGACCACCACCTTGTTGTAGACATTGCTCCATTCGGGATGGTGGTTCCATTTTTCCGCCCAGATCGCGGCGCGGGTCATCCAGCCAAAAGCGTCGGCAAAGTCATTAAAGACAAAAGTCTTGGTTATCCCGTCACGATCATCTGTCATTTCCCAACCTGTATTAAACAGCGGTGCCAGTACAGTTTTACGTGTTTCTTCGCTCAGCTTTTCGCTCATTGTTGTTCCTCAATTTCAGCCCTTTTGAACGGGCCATATTCTGTGAGTATGTCGATCTCTTGGTCAACGGCGGCCCGTTCCTGTGAAAGATAGTCTGCTACAGCACGCATGAAACCCTCATCGCGCATCCAATGCAAAGACCAGGTAGGCCTCGGCAGATAACCGCGAGCAAGCTTGTGCTCGCCTTGCGCACCGGCCTCCACAGCGGCGAGCTTCATTGCGATGGCGATGTCGATGGCCTGATAATAGCACAGCTCGAAATGCAAGAAAGGGTGGTGTTCGGTGCACCCCCAATACCTACCATACAACGCCCGAGCCCCGACTAAATTAAGAGCGCCGGCAACCCACTCACCATCGCGTTTAGCCAACACCAGCACGATGTCGTCTCGCAAGGTTTGCTGAGCGATATCAAAGAATTGACGCGTCAAGTAAGGCGTGCCCCACTTTCTTGCACCGGTGTCTTGATAGAATCTCCAGAATGCATCCCAATGGGCGGGTTGAATGGCGTCGCCGGTCAGCACTTCGATCTCGCCGCCAAAGCGCTGCGCATGCTCTCTTTCTTTGCGTATATTCTTGCGCTTGCGAGAACTGAGCGTCGACAGGAACCCATCAAAATCTTCAAACCCATTGTTTTGCCAGTGAAACTGTTGGCTTTTGCGGATCAACAGACCTAGATCCTCGCCTGCCTTAGCTTCGGCTTGGGTGCAAAACGTGATATGCAGGGATGACAGCCCGTTATTATCCGTAAGCTGTACCGCCCCCTGCACCAAAGCCGCCATCCCGGCATCTTCAAAACCGGGGCGCACCAGAAAGCGCCGACCGGCGGCCGGAGTATGCGGAACAGCTATTTGCAATTTGGGATAATAGCGCCCACCAGCGCGTTCCAGCGCATGTGCCCAACTGTGGTCAAAAATATACTCACCCTGACTGTGTGACTTCGCATACATCGGAGCAACCGCGATAATCTGGCCACCGATTGCGGCGCTCAGATATTGCGGTTGCCAGCCCGTACCCGGCCCGACACTACCGCTTTCCTCGAGAGCGGACAGAAAGCGATACGTCGTAAACGGGTCATCTGGTCGCGCTCCGGCAGCGGCTTCGGGGCATGCACAGGCGTCCCATTCAGCTTGGCCAATGTCGGCGATCCGAGGGGAAATTCTTATTTCGACTTCTTGTGCGCTCATCCCGACTTTCCGATTGCCTAGCACCTTATCTGTGGCCGCGACGGTCAGCTTCAAGAAGTGAGCGGAGCTGCATAACCCTCAAATGTGATATTATCTGCAAATTCCCGCGCCGAAATTTCTGCTTCAAGGCTACGGACGGTCCAGCAACAGACCATTGCGCCCCGACGGCGGAGTTCAGCGACGCGTTCGCGTGCCAGGTCATCAAGCTCGTGGCTGATAAAACTTGCGCCGGTGGGGTCGTAATCTGGTATTTCGCGCAGCCGATCACAGGTCGCCTTCGGTAGGGGCCAGTCGTCGTAGCGATAGGCGCTGGTTACGATTCCGCGCGGGATGTCGGGGATCAATTCAGCCATCCGCCGAACAACATGCGGGTTAAAAGACATCACCGCCACATCGCCTCGATAACCGCGCAACGCCTGCGCCGTAGCCTGTTCAAGGGGACCAAGATCGTCGCCCATTGCCCCGTCCTGGTCCTTGATCTCAACCAACACGGGGGTGCGGCCCGCAATCTGATCCAATACGGCTTTAAGAGTGGGTATCTTGTCGCTTCCCCCCTTGAGCGTGATGTGCCCTAGATCGGCTGCATCACGCTGGCGCACTGCGCCTTTTTCTTCGGTCAGTCGGTCCAACGCATAATCGTGAAATACCATCGCCGCGCCATCGCGGGTTAGCTGGACGTCCAATTCAATGCCATAACCACGACTGATCGCCGCTTCAAATGCGGCGGGACTGTTTTCAGGACGGCCCGCCCCAAGATCATGCAGGCCGCGGTGGGCAATGGGTGCGGTGTAAAAAGCTGATGGCAGGGTCATTTGATCTCGAAGATGCCTTCAATTTCAACGGCTACGCCCAATGGCAAAGACGCAGCTGATACGGCAGATCGTGCATGGCGTCCGGCATCACCTAATGCTTCGACCAAAAAGTCCGACGCACCGTTTACCACTTTGGGCTGATCCGTGAAACCGGCGGTAGAATTAACGAAAGCAGTCAACTTGATCACGCGCACAAGCCTTTCGATGTCCCCGTTACAGGCAGCTTTTACCTGCGCCAACAAGCTAATCGCGCAGGTTCTGGCCGCGGCGGCTCCGGCTTCGACATCCATGTCTTCACCTAGTTTGCCCTTGATAAACCCGTCAGGTCCACTGGATATCTGGCCCGACACATAGACCGTATTTCCCGTTACCACGAACGGCACATAATTTGCAGCTGGGGCCGGGGCGTCTGGCAGAGTGACCCCAAGATCGTTCAAACGGTTAGTGATGCTCATGATTTTCAGTCCTTTAGAAAAACAGCGGTAATTTAGCAGGACGATAGCGGGGGCTTACGCAAACGGAAAGGGCCATCGTCACTATTGCCATGGTGCCTAAGGCGAAACGCCGCACCCATAAACATATATTGCTAATTCAGCTGATCCTGCCCATAACGAGCCAAGTTTAGGTGGCTTTCAAGGATTTGCATCGTGTCATTAGGCAATATCAAAAGATCTTCGCCGCGTGCGCTGATCGTCATCGCATTGATCGCAGGCCTTGCCGGTTGTAGCGGCGCTGGCCGTGTTCAACCGACCGGCATCGACGACCCGCACGAGCAGAGCAATCGTAAGGTCCATAATTTTAACAAGAAATTGGCGGGATCCGGTAACGGGAGCGGCCTTGCGCATGCCGTGCCTATGGGAATTCAAACGGTTGTTCACAATATTGCTGAAAACCTTTCGATGCCCCAGGTCGCCGTAAACAGTGCCTTGCAGGCCGATGTCAAAGGGTTTGGCATAGCGTCCTACCGCTTCCTTACCAACACCGTGCTGGGGGTTGGCGGTATCGCTGACGTTGCTTCGGAATTCCAAATACCTAAACATGACACGGATTTTGGCGAAACACTTTACGTGTGGGGTGCCAGTGAAGGTCCGTATTACGAGCTACCGTTTGTTGGCCCTTCGACGGGGCGCGACGTCGCAGGCCGTGCAGTAGATTTGTTCACCAACCCACTGTCTTACGTTTTGCCGCGGCCAGAAAAATATATCGGTACTGCCACTGGGTTTGCCGATAGTGTGTTCAAAAATAGCCGCCGCAGCGACGCCATAAATGATGTGTTACAAGGCAGCACAGACAGCTATTCACAAGCACGATTGATTTATCTGCAAAAACGTCGGTATGAATTGTCACGCCGCACCGGAGCCCCTGTTACGTACGATGACCCATATTTGCAATAAGATGAACAGACGCGCATTTGGCGGGGGAGCTTTGGCCATCGTTCTGGCACGCCCCGCTTTTGCACTAACCGCAGATGATGCCACGGCATTCATCAAACGGCTTATCAGCGACATCTACAGTGTCATAAACAGCGGCGCACCCGAAACTGCGATGATCCGTCAGTTCGAAGAGCTATTCGTCCGATACGCGGACGTCCAAATTATGGCGCAATACGCCCTTGGAGTGGATGCACGCAGCGCGACTGCCGAACAGAAATCAGCGTTCAATTCAGCGTTTGCCACTTATATTGCTAAAAAATATGGCAAAAGGTTTCGGCAATTCATCGGCGGCCGGATCGAAGTAGAAGGTTCGCGCAAGATCAAAGCTGGCTTTGAAATCAAAACCACGGCGTATCTAAAGGGCGAAAACCCAATCGAGGTCATCTTTTTGGTGTCAGACAAGTCTGGGGAGCTACAGTTTTTCAACATGTTCCTAGAAGGCGTGAACCTGTTGCTGACCGAGCGTAGCGAGATCGGATCCATGCTGGATATGAGCGGTGGCGATCTGAATGCCACGATACGCGAGCTGAGCAAGGCAGGCTGACCGGGCCAAACCGGTGTTCGGTTCTGCATCCCGCCCCCTACATCATTAGCACTTGGGCCATGCATGCAGCCTCGCGCCTGCATGCATGGCTTTTGTCGGTTTATCTTCCGAAAATATCGCGCAACACCTGATCAATAATCCCAAGTGGGTTCTCGCGTTGCTGTCGGCGCACCGGCTGGCGATCCGGTTGGCGTTCTGGCTTGGGTTCAGGTGCTTGCACCACAGTCGGTGCTGGTACGATCATGGGCAATGGCGTATTGGGGAGACCCTCGTGAACACGCATCATAACCTCGCGCCAAATTTCTGTCGGCAGACCACCGCCCGATACCCCTGTAAGCGGCGTGTTATCGTCATAGCCCATCCATACGCCAGTAACGTAGTCGGCAGAGAAACCGATGAACCACGCGTCTCTGTTGGCCTGCGTCGTACCCGTTTTTCCAGCCAGCTCGCGCCCGCCGAACTGTGCCCGCTTGCCTGTGCCCTCTGACACGACTTTCTCCATCATATAGACCAGTTGCAGCGCCGCGTCCTCTTGAATGACCCGTTCACCGATGCCGCCGCCCGTGCCCATCAAAGGTTCGCTATCACCCTGGAGCGAAAGATCAATCAATCCGTAAGGCTTCACCGAAGACCCGCCGTTAAGAATACCGGCATAGGCCCCGGTCATTTCAAGCAGGGTGCTTTCAGAAGCACCAAGCGCTAGTGCAGGCCCGGCCGCCAGATCACTTTTGATTCCGAACTGTTCGGCAACACGGCTGACGATTTCGCGGCCTACACCTTCGGAAAGCTTGACCGCAGGAATGTTAAGGGAATCCTTTAGCGCCGTGGTCAGGGTCACTTTGCCTCTGAAATTGCTCGTGTAATTTTTGGGGCACCATTCGCCTGAGCCGGGAATATTCAGACAGTACGGCGCGTCGTCGATCAGGTCGTTGGGTGAATAACCCAGATCAAGCGCCGCCGCGTAGACGAACGGCTTGAACGCCGAACCCGTTTGCCGCATCGCTTGGGTGGCGCGATTGAATGCGCCAGCGACCTTGGTCTTGCGCCCGCCGACCATGGCTCGCACCGCGCCATCAGCAGACATGACGACTACTGCGGCCTGCGCCTTTGACCCCTCGCGAACCTTGCTGTCGAAAACCGATTTTAAACCAGCCTCGGCTGCGCGCTGAATTTTCTGGTCAAGCGTCGTTTTTATAATCACGTCTTCGGTCGTATTACGGGTAAAGAATTCAGGGCCCGAAGACATGACCCAATCCGCGAAATATCCACCCGCTTCGGCCTCTGCCGCCTCTGATAGCTCTGCGGGGTTGGCTATTGCGTTATCCGCTTGCGCTTTGGTCAGATAACCTTGGTCTTGCATCAGACGGATAACCGTTGCGGCACGGTCTTGCGAACGGTCAAGATTGTTCGTCGGCGCGAGAGTGGTGGGCGCTGTCAGCAACCCGGCGAGCATCGCCCCTTCGGCAGGCTTCAGTGCAGACGCGGGTTTTCCAAAGAAACGTTGCGCGGCGGCCTCTGCCCCGAATGCACCACCGCCCATATAGGCCCGGTTCAGGTAGATCGACAGAATGTCATTCTTGGAGTACTTGGCTTCCATCGCCATGGAAAAGATTGCCTCCTTAGCCTTACGCGACAGGGAACTGCGGCGGCAATCTGCTTCGTATTCCTTCTCAGTTTGCCCGCTTGAAACATCGTAAGGTTCGCCCAAGCACAGCAGTTTCGCGACCTGCTGCGTTATCGTCGACCCTCCGTGACCCGAGAGCGGCCCTCGCCCTTCACTCAGGTTAATCTTTACCGCCGAAGCGATGCCGCGGGGGCTGACCCCGAAATGCTGGTAGAACCGTTTGTCTTCGGTCGCGATCACCGCGTCGCGCAGAGCAGGGGACACGCTATCGGCCGTCACGATTCCGCCGAATTGGTCCCCACGCCATGCAAACACTTCGCCATAGCGATCCTTTAGCGTAACAGACCCACGCGCACGGCCATCAAGCAACACTTCGAGCGGCGGCAATGTCGTGTAAAAATAACCGACAGCCAGTGCCAGCATCAAAACTGCTACCGCAGTGATGCGCCAGGTAATCGTCCAGATCAACCGAAGCACCCAACGGACCAACGCGCTGAGCAACCCGATCAGCCCTTTGCGACGTGGCGGAGTGCCGCGCCCGCCTCCGCGCTTTGCTGATGTCGTCTTCGACTTTCGGCTTGAAACGGTTTTTTTAGCCGAGGCCGCGCTCTTAGATGTATGGCGCTGGTCAGCGACCAATGGGCGCTTTCGCTTGGATGAATCACTCATTGGGCTGCTCGCTCTGCCATTCGTTAGTACCTTCTACCCTGTGTAACCGGGATTGTTTAGCGCTGAGCACAGGAAGTTCGATCTATTATGTGATTATTTTTTGTGCGCTTTTTGGTGTTTGCACTATTTTTGATCACATGTGGCGCTTTAAGATTTCCCGTGACCACTCTCACCTTTCATAACCGCGCCTAGTTCCGCTTTCCTGCTGAGACATCTTGCAGGGGAATGCCTGCCAAGCAGCAGAGGGACTTATAGGTGAAACTCATCATTGCAACAATCAAGCCGTTCAAGCTGGAGGAGGTGCGTGAAGCGCTGACCGATGCGGGTGTGCGCGGCCTGATGGTGACAGAAATCAAGGGCTTTGGGGCCCAATCCGGTCACACCGAAATCTATCGCGGCGCTGAATATGTCGTAAATTTCGTACCCAAGGTAAAGCTTGAACTGGTCGTGGCTGATGCACTGGCCGATCAGATGGTCGAAACCATTACCCGCACGGCCCATACTGGCAAGATCGGCGACGGCAAGATCTTTGTCCTCGATGTCGAACAGGCCGTGCGCGTCCGCACTGGCGAAACTGGCGAAGACGCCATCTGACTCCCCTTACACCCAAGGAACTTACGACATGAAACCACAATACCTATTACCTTTGGCTGCGGCCACGGCGCTATTGCCGAGCTGGGGTTTCGCGCAAGATGCACAATTCGCAACATCTGCCGAAACCGCATTTATTTTCAATACGTTGCTATTTTTGATCGGGGGGTTTCTGGTTTTCTGGATGGCCGCAGGGTTTGCGATGCTGGAAGCCGGGCTGGTCCGCTCCAAGAATGTGACGACGCAACTGACCAAGAATATCGCGCTGTTTGCACTGGCTGCCATCATGTATTGGTTGGTCGGTTATAACATCATGTACCCTGGAGATAACTGGATCATACAAGGCGTCTTTGGCACCATCGCACCCAAAGATATTAAATCTTCTATCGACGCAGGCGGCTATTCCAACGCGTCTGACTTTTTCTTCCAGTTGATGTTCTGTGCGACGACGGCATCTATCGTATCGGGAACACTGGCAGAGCGCATCAAGCTGTGGCCGTTCTTGATTTTCACGGTGGTGTTGACAGGATTTATCTACCCGATCGAAGCAAGCTGGCAGTGGGGGGCGGGATGGCTTTCAGAGACAGGCTTCAGTGATTTCGCAGGGTCCACGCTTGTCCATGCTGCGGGCGGTTTTGCCGCCCTCGCCGGGGCTCTGATCTTGGGCCCGCGCATTGGCAAATACAAGGATGGTCGGACCATTCCAATGCAAGGCTCGAACCTGCCTTTGGCCACATTGGGGACGTTCATCTTGTGGCTGGGGTGGTTCGGATTCAACGGCGCGTCGCAGCTTGCCATGGGCACGATGGCTGACGCTGATGCGGTTGCACAGATCTTTGCAAACACCAATATGGCCGCCGCGGCCGGGGCGATCGCAGCGCTGGTGTTGACCCAGTTCATGTACAAGAAGGTCGACCTGACCATGGTGCTGAACGGCGCGCTGGCCGGGTTGGTGTCGATAACAGCGGGCCCGCTTGACCCGACCCTTTTCGGTGCGCTCTGGATTGGTGGCGTCGGCGGTGTGATCGTGGTCTTTGCGGTACCGTTTCTGGACAAGCTCAAGATTGACGACGTGGTGGGGGCGATCCCTGTGCACCTTATCGCCGGTTTCTGGGGTACTTTGGTTGTTCCCGTCTACACTGACGGCACATCCTTTGTGACGCAGATCATCGGCTTTGCGTCTATCGGTGTGTTCGTGTTCATCTTTTCGGCCATAGTCTGGGCGATTTTGAAGGCAACGATAGGGATCCGCGTCAGCGAAGAAGCTGAAATCACCGGGCTTGATGTGTCGGAACTTGGGATGGAAGCGTATCCCGAATTCTCGAAGAGCTAGTACTGCTCATTTTCGTAGACCTGACCCGGGCATCAATGCCCGGGTCTTTTAGCAATCAGCGCCCAGGCTGTCTTGGTACGTGCAAGTGATATACACTTAAGTGACGCCGCGCGTATGCGGCATGCCGCGCCTTGAGTATTTAAAAAAGGGTGAAGGTTTAGGTCAGATGCCTACGTCGATGATAGCTTTTGCGAGGACAGGCACAGTTTGGCTGTTCAACCCTGCAATATTCATTCTGCTATCACCTACCATGTAGATACCGTGATCAGTGCGGAGCTTTTCGACCTTTTCGGGCGACGCACCTAGGCGTGAGAACATTCCCCGATGCGCTGCCAGAAACCCAAATCTGTCAGATCCGGATAGGTTTTGTAGTTCTTGCGCCAACTGGCTGCGCAAGCCAAGCATTGTGGTCCGGATATCTTCGAGTTCGGTCATCCAGTCTGCGCGCAGGGTTTCGTCATTGAGGATCATCGTGACGATCCGCGCACCATGGTCCGGTGGAAAGCTGAAGTTCTGACGGTTCAGAAACGCCAAGGTTCCCTGATTAAGCTTTTGTGCCGACGCGTCCGAAGAAAGCGCCATCAAGACGCCGGTGCGTTCGCGGTAGATACCAAAATTCTTGGAGCAGCTTGCGGCGATCAGGCATTCCGGTACAGCGGCTGCGACCTGTCGAGTAGCGGCGGCATCGGCGTTCAACCCGTCACCGAACCCTTGATAGGCGATATCGATCATCGGGGTTGCGCCGGTTTCTTGCAGAACCTGTATCACTGCGTTCCATTGTTCCGTGTTCAGGTTCGCACCCGTCGGATTGTGGCAGCAGCCGTGCAAGAGGATCACATCACCTTTTTGCGCAGTTTTTAGATCCTGTAGCATCCCTTCAAAATCCACCCCTCGGGTTTCATCATCGAAGTAGCGATAGGGGACAACGGGCATGCCAAGATATTTGAGGATCGACAAATGGTTGGGCCAAGTCGGATCAGACACGAAAACCCTGGCTTGGGGGCGGGCCATCTTGATCAGTTCGAATGCTTGGCGAATGGCCCCCGTGCCACCTGGCGTGGCTGCGGCGGCGATGCAGTCCCGTGCAATTGCGTCCCCAAGCACCATCGAGATCATTGCATCAGCAAAGGCAGGATCCCCGGCCAATCCGGTATAGGCTTTGCTGGTCTGATTCTCCCAAAGCTGGTGTTCGGCAGATTTGACGGCACGCATAATAGGTGTCAGCCCCGTAGCATCCTTGTAGACGCCGACGCCAAGGTCGATCTTGGTCTCGCGCGGGTCGTCCTTGTACATTTGCATAAGTGCAAGAATTTTATCAGCGGGTTGTGCCTGAAGAGTTTCAAACATCATGCTTCTCCGGTTGCGACGGGGACCGTGGGGAACATGCCCCATTCAGCCCACGATCCATCATAAAGCGACCAGTTTGAGTGGCCGACCCGTTCAAGTGCTAAAGCCAGAATGGCTGCGGTGATACCAGACCCGCAACTGGTGATGACAGGGCGGGAGAGATCAATGCCAGCGGCCCCGAAGATGGTCTTGATTTCTTCGATAGATTTCAGCGTTTTATCGTCGTTCAGCAAATCAGTATAGGGCAGATTACGTGAGCCGGGAATGTGACCCGCACGCAATCCTTCGCGGGGTTCAGGGGCTTCGCCACGAAAACGCGCGGCCGAACGGGCATCGACGATCTGCGGGTCTTTAAGCTTGGACGCCTGAGCAACCTGTGTCACGTCGCGCACCAAGTGGTTCTGAAAACGCACTGTCATATGACGATCTCGCGCGATCGGGGGCATATCCTCGATCGGATGGCCTTCGGCTTGCCATTTGGGCAGACCGCCATCCAATACGGCGACATTCTCCTGTCCCATTAAGCGGAACAACCACCAGACGCGGGCCGCTGACAACAAGCCTGCTCCATCATAGACGACCACTTGGTGTCCGTCGCCAACCCCCAACGCCCGCATCCGGGACATGAATTTTTCAGCAGGCGGGGCCATATGTGGCATTTCAGAGCGCGCGTCCGAAATATCATCTATATCAAAAAACCGAGCCCCAGGAATATGGGCGGCGTTATATTCAGCCTTAGGGTCGCGGCCCGCATCGGGCAAATACCATGAAGCGTCCAGAACACGAAGGTCCGGATCCTTGAGGTGTTGCATAAGCCATTCAGTTGAAACAAGCGTCTTCGGGTTGTCAGCCATGGGTCAGCCCTTTTTGAAACAGGTTTTTCACTGCCTAACCGTGCAGGCGCATACAGGCAAGGGTTTGAGATAAAACGGGCCGACGACGTTTTAAGTTTTCGCGTTGCCGGCGATCAACCATGGTCTTTCAACAGCCGCTGCTTCTGCCGTGCCCAATCACGCTTGGCTGCGGTTTCACGTTTGTCATGCAGCTTTTTACCCTTGGCGATCCCGATCTTGAGCTTTGCCATACCACGGTGATTGAAATACATCACCAGCGGGACCAGCGTCATTCCCTTGCGCTGCGTTTCATTCCACAGGTTCGAGAGTTCTTTTTTGGACACCAGCAGCTTGCGCCGGCGGCGTTCTTCGTGGGTAAACGTCTTGGCCTGAGTGTAGGGCGCGACGTACGAATTCACCAACCACAATTCGCCATCCTCTACCGCCGCATAGCTTTCGGCAATATTAGCACCGCCGTTGCGCAGAGACTTAACCTCTGAACCCTCAAGGATAATACCGCATTCGACGTCATCTTCGATGGCGTAGTCAAACCGTGCGCGGCGGTTTTCTGCGATGACCTTGTAATTCGGGTCTGACTTTGATGAAGATTTAACCTGAGACATAACTTGGATGTAAGACGCCAACGCCTTGCGTGCAAGATGGTGTGTGCGGGAATGCCGACCAACCAGGGCCAGTTGGCTGTTTACCTAACATCGTTCAAGATTGAACCTAACGCGGTTACACAAGTAACCCCCGATACGCTGCAAGACAGACCAGCCGTTACCATGGGAAGATTATTCGCATTTTAGGTCAGTCTCTGAGCTTGGCATGCACCTCGGCAAGGTCAATTTCTGCGATAGGCATCTTGTTTCCGGGATTATCAAAATCGTATTTGAAAAGCTCGAAATCTGGTTTGTAGATTTCGCGAACCAGATGCATCGACAGATCGTCGAAATAATCTTCGACCGGGTGGGCACGTTTTGGGCCATGGCCTTCGGATTCATTAAAGCGAGGAATATCTGCCAGCTTTACCTGATGGGGCGTTTTGATCGCGTTCAGCACATCTTGCATGCCATCATTGAATTTTTCAGTCCAAATGATCTTGTCATAAGTACCACCATTTACGACGAATGTGCTTACATGCCCCGACTGGGCCGACCAGTGAATGTCCGGATCCATCGGGCGGCGCCAGCGAATTGTGTCGCGCGCAAACAAGAGGAAACGGCGAAAGCTGGCGATCTGGTCGAATTCTTGTTTGCCATCCGCACCGCCAACGTCGATCCCGTATTTCTGCATCAATAGCGGCACTAGGTTACCACGATAACGCTTGCCGTTTCGTTGTATGCCGCAAATCTTGTCAAAGAAGGAACTTAATATGCGCGTGTAAGGGTTGCGCACACAGGTGAACGCATAGGAGGTGTGGTTTTCCACATTCCTTTCGATCGGACCCTGCGATTCATCAATGGCCCATTTGTGCAGGCCAGATTTTGCATCGTGAATATCGCCGTCAAAAAATTCGCCGTGATCGGAATAGAACATGATTTGACCGATGGTCGAACATGCGCATTTTGGCACCACGCGGTACACAACGCTTTCACTTTCCGTCATCCAGGTACCTGGAAAACCCATTTATTGCCCGGCCTCCTAATTTTATCGTTATATGTGTTATAGTTTATGGCGCTAAAACGGCGTTGTACCAAAAAAACAAATATTCGCGGTTTATTCAATCGTTGATCGCTATTATCTGTATAAGTCACCCCGTGCAAAAGGCTGCTGCTCTAATATGGCCAGAATCGCCTATATTCTTCTGTGTCACAAGGACCCAACTGCGATAATACAGCAGGCCGAACGGTTGACGAAGGCCGGCGACTATATGTCTATTCACTTTGATGCGTCTGCGAGCGACAGCGACTTCAGAGAAATTTACCAAGCATTATCGAGCAATCCCAACGTTACCTTCGCAACCAAGCGCATTCGTTGCGGCTGGGGGGAGTGGTCATTGGTTCAAGCCACGCTCAACGCTGTTGAAAGTGCATTGAACGCATTCCCGCGTGCAACGCATTTCTACATGCTATCGGGCGATTGCATGGCGATCAAATCGGCTGAGTATACCCATAACTATCTTGACGATAACGATCTCGACTTTATCGAAAGCTTCGATTTTTTCGAGAGCGATTGGATCAAGACAGGTTGGAAAGAAGAGCGACTGATTTACCGGCACTGGTTCAACGAACGCACCCAGAAAAAACAGTTCTACGCGATGTTCAAACTGCAAAAACGCCTAGGGCTGACCCGCAACATTCCCCATGATCTACAGATACAAATAGGCAGCCAATGGTGGTGCTTGCGTCGTCAAACAGTCGAAACGGTGATTGAATTCACCAAGCGGCGCAGGGACGTAATGCGTTTCTTCAAGACCACGTGGATACCGGACGAAACATTTTTTCAAACCGTGGTGCGCCATGTGGTGCCCAATTCTGAGATTAGCACCCGCACCTTAACGTTTCTGATGTTCAGCGATTATGGCATGCCATTGACGTTTTATAATGATCACTACGAGCTGCTGCTGGCGCAAAACTATATGTTTGCGCGAAAGATCAGCAGTGAAGCAACAGACCTGAAGCGTCGACTGGGGCTGCTCTATACTGCTCAGGGAGTCGAATTTCAAATCAGCAACGAAGGGCGTAGTCTTTTCAAATTCCTAAGCGACCGCGGGCGTGTAGGGCGTCGGTTTACCACCCGGTTTTGGGAAAATGACAGCGCCTTGGGGCGAGAACGCGAACTGTTGATTTTGGTGTGTAAGAAATGGCACGTCGCAAAGCGCGTGCTTGGACGTGTACGTCAGGCAACGAATTTGCCTGCGATCGAGTATTTGTTCAACGAAGAAAACACTGCCTTGCCTGATCTGGGCGGTATTCAGACAACGCTTGGCAAACGCACACGGCACAGACGTGTCCTGATGCGAATGCTATTCGATTATTATGAGACAGACCGGTTGATCGTGTGCATTGACCCAGGGAATATCGAACTGCTGCACGACTTTGTGTCGGACCGTTCAATTACCCGAATTCTAGAAATCGAATGTAAATTTTCCGATGATTACCTGATCGGTCACGCAATGCGTGTGGGTTTGGCGGGCGAACATACCTCGAACGGCACGATGGAGCGTTTATTACCCGCTATCCGCAATGATATAGCCTTTGAAACCGATCGCATTCGCGATTCTCAGTACGAGCACTATTCGCGCATACGCGAAACCGCCACGGCTGACGATAATGCCGCTGCCTTGGCAAAGTTTTTGAATGTTCCGCAGGCGAAAGCATATGATATTGCAAATGCCCCCTATCTGTTTTCCGATTAAGGACTCCCTATGGCCTATACTTATGACCCCCAAAACATCTTTGCCAAAATTCTGCGGGGCGAAATACCCAACGATACGGTCCTGGACACCGAATACTCGTTGGCCTTTCGCGATATCCAACCGCAGGCCCCTAGCCATGTTTTGATTATCCCCAAGGGGCCTTATGTCAGCTACGATCATTTCGCAGCCGAGGCGACGGATGCCGAAATTCTGGATTTTACGCGCACGATCTCGGAAGTATGCAAAGCCGAAGGCCTTGCTCTTAATGCGGGGGAAGGGTTTCGCATGATTGCAAACGCGGGTGCCCATGGGGTCCAGGACGTGCCCCATCTGCATGTTCATATTCTTGGCGGTCGCCCGATGGGGCGCATGGTCAGCCCACAGGGCTGATCGGCAAGGGCCGGCGTTCGTTACGCGAGAACGAAACAAAGGGGCAATCACCTATAATGGCGCGCCTCTTTGTTTCGCCACTAAGCACCGATCAAGGTTACTTTTTACTACGGCTTTTCATCCAGCTTGAGAACCGGTTTTGCCGTTCGGCAAAATCGTCTTCGATCCTTTCGACCGTCGGATCGATACGGCTGCGTTTAAACCGCCGCCAGCGGACCCAGATTGCATAGACCATCGCCGCAAACAAAGTCAGAATAATGATATTCGCAAAAGGGATTCCCTTGGACGCGTTCGGCCCGTCAACGACCCACATTGATGTTGCATTCGGGAAGATGGAAAAGAATTCATTGCGCCAGCCGTAATGTTTTAGCGCCACGTATTGCGGCGAACCAGACGACGATTTCAAATCAGATGCTTCCGCCTGAAGGTTCGTCGTGTCGAACTTGAAATAGGGCGGCCACCCCCACCCGGTGTCTTCGTTGCGGTATACCATGACATCGCCCTTGGCACGCCGGGTCTGGATAAAGAACACATCGCGATTGCCCAACGCCGTGTTGTTACCCACGCCTGCCTTGGACCAGAACATTGAATTATTACCAAAATCTATACGCTTTTCGTAAGTGTCCGTGACCCTTACGATGTCCACTTGTGGCAATGTATAATGAAAGAAAGCAGCGACAACGGCCCAGATCGTCAACCAGAAAACCCACTTTAAGATCGCCATATGCTTACTACCCTTGGTAAAAATTGGTCAGATGCACGGTTACTGTGACCGGCATCACCGGTATACATAGAACCCAAGGATCAATTTCAGAAATACTGATCCTACCTATCCCTGTCACCGTGTTTGCACGAAAACACTCTTTTCGACAAGATGCAGCCCCCGGCGCGCCACATCTTGGCTCATGCCAATCAGCCATGGCATTTTCTAATCAATTATGGGCCAGATAACCTTGATCTCGCCCCCGCGTTCGCGGTGAGGCAATGTCATCTCACCGCCAAGCTGCTGTGCCGCAGCCGTCAAAATACGCATACCCAGTCCCGTCCCTGACGGATCTGTGTCGGGAATGCCAGGGCCATCGTCTATGCAAGAAAGGTGATAAAAGCCGTCACGGCTTTCTCCTGACAGGTTAAATGCACCCCGTTTGCGACCCTGATAAGCGTATTTGGCCGCGTTGGTCATCGCCTCGTTGACGATCATGCCGACCGATGATGCAGAGCGCGACGAAAGATTGGCCTGCTCAAGATTGATTTCTATCTGAACGCCGTCGGGCATTTGTTCACTCGTTGAATGTGCAACTTTCTTAAGAAATGCCGCAATATCAACTGCTGCTCCGCTGTCGGTCAGATATAACGCTTCGTGTAACTGGCTGATCGTAGCCAAACGCCCTTGAACGCTGTCCAGCGCCGCACGAGCTTCGGGAGATTTTTCTTTGCGCACTTGAATCCGGATCAACGCTTCGAGCGACTGAAGGGAATTCTTGACGCGATGATCTACCTCTTTGCGCAGCACCTCGGCATCCGCCAAGGCTTTGCGTAGCTCGATCTGGCGCATCACTTGGACGGCCAAAACCTTTAGTGCACGTCGTTGAAAATCACTAAGCTGTCGCGGTTCTTTGCCCAGGACGCACAGCGTACCAAGCGGCAACTTGTTATCATCCTCAAGTAACGCACCGGCGTAAAACCGTATCTGATCTGGCCCCGTGACAAAGCCATTACCAGCGGTCCGAGGGTCAGCGGCGGTGTCAAAGATTTCGAGATAATCGTCCGCCGCAATAGCATGAGCACACATACTATCATCAATTTGGCTACCCTCGATAGAGAGGCCGACCTTGGATTTGAACCATTGTCGCTTGTCGTCGACCAATGAAATCAAAGCTATCGGCACTTCACAAATTTCGGCAGCAAGCTTTGTGATGTCGTCGAACCCTTCATCTGGGGCCGTATCAAGAATGTTGTACCCGCGTAGCAACGCAAGGCGGATTTCTTCGTCTTCAATTAAGGACGCTTTCATCTCAGGCACTCACTGGTATTGTGCACAAAAAGCACCTTATCCGATAAAAACAGTGATTTTCGCATGGCGCAGGTTGATCCCCGTTTTTTCAATGGCTCAACCTAGCCATCTTTCTAAGCGCGTCAAGTCACATAAATTTTGCACCCGACCAGAACCTGACGGGGCAAACGCATCGCCCATAATACGCACGCGCCACCCTGCAAAAGCCCACCTTGGCATTGCGAAAGGGTGGCGCATAACGGACCTAATCAACCGACGACGTTGAATTCTGGCCCGAAAGGGTAGCCTGTGATGTTGTCGTTTCCGTCGTCCGTAATCACCAAAATATCATGTTCGCGATACCCGCCTGCGCCGGGCTGGTCAGCGGCCAGCGTCAGCATAGGCTCCATCGAGATGACCATGCCGGGTTCTAGCACCGTGTCGATGTCTTCACGAAGTTCCAGCCCTGCTTCTCGACCATAGAAATGAGATAACACCCCAAACGAATGGCCGTACCCGAAGGTCCGATATTGCAGCAGGTCACGTTCTTCGAGAAAGGCGTTGATTTGCAGGGTCACGTCGGCACAGCTTACTCCGGGTTTAAGAAGGCTTATGCCAAGCTCATGCGCCGCGACATTTGCTTCCCATATCTTGAGGCTGGCCGAATCCACTTCGCCCGCGAACAAAGTGCGCTCTAGGGCGGTGTAATAAGCCGAAATCATCGGAAAAGTGTTTAGCGACAGGATATCGCCGCGCTCTATCTGACGCGATGTTACCGGATTATGGGCACCATCGGTGTTCAGTCCCGACTGGAACCACACCCACGTGTCACGATATTCGGCATCGGGAAAGCGTTTGGCAATCTCCAGCTCCATCGCATCCCGACCCGCCATGGCGATATCAATCTCGCGGGCACCTATCTTTACAGCCTCGCGGATCGCGTACCCGCCGACATCCGCAACCTGTGCACCTTGCCGGATCAAAGCGATCTCGGCAGGGGACTTGTGCATTCTTTGGCGCATGGTGGTGTCGAACAGGTCAACCATGACCGTAGGTTCAAGGAAGTCTTCAAGCTTGTCGCGCTGCATCAGCGTCAGGTGGTCGCCTTCGTATCCGATAACGGCACCTTTGCCGGTAATAGACAAAATTGCGCGCCAGTAATTATCACGTTGCCAATCGGTATAGGTTATATTGTCGGCAAAGCTGCGCCGCCAAGGTTGACCGGCGTCAATCCCAGCAGAAACGGTAACGCAATCCGTATCGGTGACGACCAGACCATAGGGCCGCCCGAAGGCGCAGTACAAAAAGCCCGAATAGTAGGCAATATTGTGCATGGACGTAAAAACAGCCGCCGCAACGCCGGCTGCCTCCATCCGTTCGCGCAGTTCCTCGAGTCTTGCTTCGTATTCGGCGGCCTCGAATGGCAACGGAGATTTCGTGCCATTGTGGAACCGATACATATCTGGACGTGCGGTGTTGGACGAGTTGGTCATGTCAGACCCTCCTTCTCAGAAAGGTCCCGGCGTACAGGACGCAAGAGCCGTTAAACCTAGAGCGACGCCATCGCTCTGACCCTTGCCAATCCTTCGCCGATTTTGATGACTCTATCAAGAGGTCACTTTACGCCCAACAACGCTTTCACCATGTCGCTGTCAGTGTCTTCAAGCAGTTCGATGATATCAAAGTGGTGCCGGCCTTCGATGACGAACTGCTTTGCACCCCATACCCGCGCGAATTGTTCGGCCTGCTCCAGGAAAGCCGGCCGTTCCATTGCACCCACCCAGATGGTCACATTTACGCCGTGGGGCGGGGTCATGTTGACCGGACTTTCCGCCGTCGCCTCTGCTTCGTCTAACTGCAACACCTCGTTCATTGACGTTTGCAGTAAAGGCATCAGGTTGGCGACCGGTGAAATCGAAACGATATTTTCAATCCGATCGCGTACATCGCCAGGCAAAACCAATGGGTCCATCATACGCGCAACAAGCTGCCCGCCTGCGGAATGCCCGGCCAACGCGATCATCCCTTGTGTACGCTTGGCTACTTCCATTATTGCACGCGCCACTTGCCCGGTAATCTGGGTAATGCGCACGTCGGGACAAAGATCATACCCCACCATCGCGACGGCGTAACCGCGTGCCAAGACACCCGCCGCAAGATGCGACCAGTCAGATGGTGCGAACGCCTTCCAATATCCGCCGTGCACAAAGATCACTGTGCCGCGTGACACCCCCTCGGGTTCGAAGAAATCGTATATTTCGCGGTCCGTAGGTCCATACGAGATATTCTTTTGTGCACGGAACCCAAGCTTCTTGCGAAAAGCCGCAGCAGCCGTTTGCCAGCGTGGCGGAAATTGATCCGCACCCTCAATGTATGCGGCGTTGGCATAGTCATCATCTAGCTGCATTTGGGTCCTCCGTCAGGGTACCATTTAGAACTCGAACTAGACAATCATACCGATTGTTGCTTTGGGTACCACAGACAAAAGCGGAGAGATCAAAATGACTGACGCCAAAACCAATCTGAAGTCCATGCTCAAAGACCCAACGCTGCTTGAAACCCGTGCCTATATCGGTGGCAAGTGGGTTGACGGTGACGATGGCACATTTGACGTGACCAACCCTGCCCGCGGCGATGTGATTGCCAAGGTGGCCGACCTAAGCCGTGCCCAAGTTGCAGGGGCCATTGCCCAAGCCGAGAAAGCCCAGAAAGAATGGGCCGCCTGGACCGGTAAGGAACGCGCTGCGGTATTGCGCAAATGGTTCGATCTGATGATGGAAAACCAAGATGACCTGGGTACCATCCTGACCGCCGAACAGGGCAAGCCGCTGGCTGAGGCCAAGGGCGAAATCGCATATGGGGCGTCTTTCATCGAATTTTTCGGCGAAGAGGCCAAGCGCATTTATGGCGAAACCATTCCCGGGCATCAACGCGACAAGCGTATCACCGTAATCAAGCAGCCTATTGGGGTTGCTGCATCTATCACGCCTTGGAATTTTCCCAACGCGATGATCACCCGCAAGGCCGCGCCCGCGCTGGCGGCTGGTTGTGCCTTTGTCGCACGTCCCGCGGCTGAAACCCCACTGTCTGCGATCGTCATGGGTGTATTGGCCGAACGTGCAGGCATTCCCGCCGGTGTGTTCAATGTGGTGCCGTCGTCATCTTCCTCGGCTGTGGGCAAAGAGTTCTGTGAAAACCCCGCCGTGCGCAAGCTGACGTTCACCGGCTCGACAGAGGTCGGTCGCATCTTGCTGAAGCAAGCCGCCGATCAGGTCATGAAATGTTCGATGGAGTTGGGCGGCAACGCGCCTTTCATCGTGTTTGACGACGCCGATCTTGATGCCGCCGTCGAAGGGGCAATTTTGTGCAAATTCCGCAACAACGGCCAAACTTGCGTTTGCGCCAACCGCATCTATGTGCAGGCGGGCATTTACGACGCCTTCGCTGAGAAACTAAAAACGCGGGTTAACCAGATGAAGGTCGGCGACGGGTTTGAAGAAGGCGTCGAACTGGGGCCCCTGATCAATGCTGACGCCGGTGCCAAGGTTAAGGAACACATCGAAGATGCAGTTTCCAAGGGGGCCACGATTATCCTTGGAAATGCCAAGGATGATCAGGCAGGCAATTTCTTTGAGCCCACAATCGTGACCGGGGTGACACAGGAAATGAAAGTCGCAACCGAGGAAACCTTTGGCCCGTTCGCACCATTGTTCAAGTTCGAAGACGAGGACGAAGTGATCGCGATGGCCAATGACACGATCTTTGGTCTTGCATCCTACTTTTATGCCAAAGACCTAAGCCGTGTATACAAAGTGGCCGAGGCACTGGAATACGGCATCGTCGGTGTGAACACCGGGATCATTTCAACTGAGGTCGCGCCGTTTGGCGGGGTCAAGCAGTCAGGTCTTGGCCGTGAAGGCAGCCACCACGGCATCGAAGATTATCTTGAGATGAAATATATCTGTATGTCGATCTGATAGATCATCGCGGGCGGCGGATCATCCTGCCACCCGCGCTCTTTTAACGGGCGATCGCCGCACCGATCAGTTTACCTAATCGCGCGACCCCAGTCCGGATCTTGTCTTCCGTCGAGGTTGAATAGCTAAGCCTAAGAGTGTTACGCCCGGACCCATCCGCGAAAAATGCATGGCCAGGGACAAATGCGACCCGTTCGGTCTCCAGTGACTGCTTAAGTAGCTCTGCACCGTCAAGCCCGTCGGGCAGTGTGACCCAAATGAACATGCCCCCTTCGGGTTTGGCCCACCTGACACCCTGTGGCATATGTTCTTCCAGCGCATCCAACATGGCATCGCGGCGTGCGCGATAGGCGTTGCGGATGGTGGCGATGTGGCTGTCAAAATGCGCCTCGGCGACTTTGCAGATTGCGATCTGGTTCAATGAAGCGCTATGCAAATCTGCCGCTTGTTTCATCAAGACCAACTGGGCAATCACCGGCTGTGCGGCACAGACCCAACCAACGCGCAGCCCCGGCGACAATGTCTTGGAAAAGCTACCGCAATAGATCGTGCGACACGCCTCCAAATTGCCGTTCTTGCGGTCGGCCTCAATCGCTAGGATGGGCGGAATCGCATCGCCGTCGAACCGCAACGATTGATAGGCTGCATCTTCGATCACGGCGATGTCCATCTCGTCAGCCAGGTCAATCACCCGTTCGCGTGCAGCGTGGCTGACGGTGGCACCGGTCGGATTGGCGAAATCGACCGACAGATAGGCGAACTTGGCTCTCCCCCCGGCGTCTTGGGCATCTGTGGCATAATTTGCACCGCTGCGATTGCTTAACGGGTCCAGCTTATCATACCGCGGTTCATAGGCGTTGAAAGCGCCCAAGGCACCCAGATACGTCGGCCACCCGATCAAGGCTGTGTCGCCAGGCGAAAGAAAAAGTTTGCCCAGATAATCAAGAGCCTGCTGAGACCCGGATGTAATCAGGATATTGTCGGGCGTTGCCGGAACACCCAATGCCTGCATGTGAGTGGCGATCCACTGCCTGAGCGGAGCGTAGCCTTCGCTGGGTGAATATTGCAGACCTTGAGTAGCCAATGGGCCAGTCAAGCTGTCGGCGAATGCCTCTTGAAAAGCGGTCTTGGGAAAGAGGTCAGGATCAGGAATACCCCCCGCGAAAGAAATAATATCGGGTTGATCTAGCAACTTGAGCAATTCGCGGATTTCAGATGCTTTCATGCGCGTCGCGCGGGTCGCGAAAATTTCTTGAAGTGACATCCGGCATTCCTCTCCCTTGGATTCGAGGTACTGTGACGCCGGCTTATTTTTATGTCAACAAGAGTGACCTAGTAGTTGAGACGCGAAAGCCCGGTGCATATGCACCGGGCTTGGCTTAGCATATTAGCAACCTGTTCAGTTAACAGCGCTTGCGTCAATCACGTCTTTCTCGATCGCAGAAACATTGCTGGCGATTTGGATTTGACGGGGCTTCAGGGCTTCGGGCACTTGCCGTTCAAGTTCTATATGCAGCATACCATCTGCATGTGCGGCACCAGTAACCTGTACGTGGTCAGCCAGATGGAAGCGGCGTTCGAAGGCGCGGTTGGCAATGCCGCGATACAGGAAGGTTTTATCCGTATCTTCATCAGCTTTGCGCGCCGAAACGATCAGCGATTTCTCGCGAACCTCGACGCTCAGGTCAGATTCGCTAAAGCCGGCAACCGCTATCGTTATCCGATACGAATCGTCGGTCAGCTTCTCGATATTATAGGGTGGATAGCTGGGCTGCGCCACGTCGTTGGCCAAGACCCGGTCCATCAAATTGGCGATCTGATCAAAACCGACGGTGGAACGGTGCAACGGTGCAAAATCAAAACTACGCATGATATTCATCCTCATTTGAGCGATTACTCTGACAAGCCTTCCAATTTGGACAGGCTCTGGTTTCTTCGCCGAAACCCTAGTTAGGCATTCCGACTGCTCTCATGTGGGGATGGAAAAATGCAGTTTCAAGGCCCTTTTTCGCAGAGATGAAACCTAAGATACGCCTTTATGGTTTGACGAATTTTGCACCTATGCTGCGGCGGCGATCTTGAGCGCTCAGGCGTCTGCTAGCGGGGCCAGGCTGTTGAAAGACGCCCTTACCGGCGACCAATTCGGCCTGCAACAACGCGAGCGGTGCCCCCAACGCGGTACCTAAAGATACCTCCTTATTTTCTACATGGGCTTTAGCCGACACCACCGAAACGATCTGCGGGGATCCGTTTTCGAAGGTAAAGATCGGGGCGCCACTGGCACCGAAATCAACTGAACACGACGTCACCAACACGCCTTCCTGTCGCGCGATTACGCTACACACCTCTTGCAGCGAAGGTGCCTCGGACCGGTTTTTGGCATAGCTGACGACGCCCAAACGGTCGCCCCTTCGGGGGCGCGGAGCGGTTTCGAAGGGTTTGATAGTGGTGTTCTGGATAGGCTGGTCAAGTTCAAGCAGGGCCAGATCATTCCGCACACGTTCCGACGACACGACCCCGTCATAGATGTAATCAGGGTGCACAACCGCACGGCGCACCATACGATAAGCCCCCGCGCGACCATTGCGCCACCCGGCTAAAAACTGAACCTCGGCGTGGTCGATACGTTGTTTTGTTTTGCGATCGAACAGGCAATGCGCGGCGGTCAGCACCAGCCTTGGAGCAATCAATGCCCCGGTGCAAAACCCCTTGCCGCCAATGTCCAGCCGCCCGACGGCCTCCCATTCGCCAGCATCAATGCCGGTATCCAAACGCCGCAGACGAGCATCCTGAGCAAGTCCAGCAGTGGCCACGGTAAGGCACATGATAAAAAGGGCAACCCAACGGCGCACGAATAACGTTCCTTTCGCAATGGGATAATCTTGAGCAGCTCTCTTTCATTATTGCCGAGATAAGGCGAAAATGCGGCGAAAACCCTATCGCAAGCGAGGAATCTGCAAATTGATGCCTTTTTCTTGCGAAAGCGCCGGTGGTTTTGGCCCTCCTGACGCCCAATCCAGTAACTCGACGGTGTGGACCACCGGCACACCCGCCGCGGAGCCGATCTGCATCATACACCCGATATTTCCTGCCGCGATCACATCGGGATTCTTGGCCATCAACGTCTTGACCTTGCGATCTTTCAATTGCTTTGAAATGTCTGGCTGCATCAGATTGTAAGTGCCCGCCGACCCACAGCACAGATGAGAATCAGCCGGTTCGACCACCGTAAAGCCCGCGTTCCTCAAAAGGTCCTTGGGATAGGTCTTGATCTGCTGACCATGCTGAAGCGAACATGCTGCATGATAGGCGACTGTCATACCCACATGGGTAGGCTCGGGACGGCGCAACGCATCTGTACCTGCGATGTCGCCTTTTGCGGGGTTCACAGCTTCCTCGTTGGCCTCTCGCGCTGTCAGTTCATGAAGAACCTCCGTCACGTCACGGGCGATCGCCGACACCCGCGCGGCATCGGCAGCCAAGGGATCATTGCGAAACATATGACCATAGTCCTTTACCGTGGTACCACAGCCAGAGGTGTTGATCACAATGGCATCCAGCCCCCGGCCATCGATCTCAGCGCACCACGCCTTGATGTTTTTGGCAGCCGTTGCGTGACTTTCGCTGGTCTTTCCCATGTGATGGGTCAAAGCGCCACAGCACCCGGCACCTTCGGCCACGACCACCTCGCATCCTAGCCGCGTCAGTACCCGGATTGTAGCATCGTTAATATCTGTGTTTAGCGCTTTTTGCGCACAACCGGTCATCAGCGCCACCCGCTTTTGGGGGCGGCCTTGTGGCGCGAACGTCTGCGGATCATCATTGCGGCTTACCGGTGGTATAGTTTTCGGTGCCATTTCGAGCATCGCGCGAAGCCGGGCATCGGGGATCAGCGGCGCAAAGGGCCGTCCTATCTTTGCCGCTAGCAAGGCAATGCGAAAGCGCATGGGGTAAGGTAGAATACGCGCCAATACCCAACGTAGTGCACGGTCTCCGAACGGTCGCCTATAGCGTTTTTCGATATAGTCCCGCGCATGATCAACCAAATGCATGTAGTGCACACCCGAAGGACAGGTTGTCATACACGCCAGACACGACAGGCAGCGGTCGATGTGCTTGACCGTCTTAGCGTCGGGATCCCGGTCGTTTTCCAGCATATCCTTAATCAGATAGATCCGCCCGCGTGGGCTGTCTAACTCATCCCCCAGAACCTGATAGGTGGGGCAGGTCGCCGTACAGAAACCGCAGTGAACACAGGCGCGCAAGATTTCGTTGCTGCGGGCAATGTCTGGGTTTTTCAGCTGCTCGGGGGTGAATGTAGTCTGCATGATTACTCCGACTTTTGCGGGCAATAGGCCCTAAACATCTGATGATTTAAGCGGCAAGGTAGAGAGCCAGAGCCAATCCGAACCAGGGGATCGTAGTGGCAGCCGCCCCCAATATCCCGGTAGCGCGGCGCATATTGGTGCCAGGGTTTGCGTGACGTATCGCCTGCACGGCAAAGGCGATCACGCTGATCCAACCCAACCAGATAAAAAACAACCCCACGACGGTGATGGCAAGGTCGTCGCCCCATTGCCCCGCAAAGCCATACCGTAGGATCATCGCGATTATTGCACTGATCAAGGCAAGCACTGCCAATCCCCGCGCTAACCGGGGGGATGGTGGGCGTCTTATTAGCAACCGAAAGATCAGCGGCCCCCCGATAAAGACGGCTATAAAGAGTAGCCAAAGTTTCACGCCGCACGTTCCATCAAGCCGGTGTTGAACAGTCCCTTGGGGTCGAATTTAGCGCGTAACGCACTTGTCAAACGGGCGACGCCAGAATTTTCAGGGTGAAAAACGCCAAGCCGCGCCTTGGTTTCATCATCTGCCCTGACCAAGGTGGCATGGCCGTCAAACGCACCAAGTTTTCGCCGCAGATCATGCCCCGCCGCGCAACGTAGCCAAATCAAGCCGCCAGCCCAATCATAAAGCCAAGCATCTGCCTGAGACCGCACGGCAAGTGCCGGACCATCAGACGGTTTACAAGACACACGCCACACGTCGTCTTGTGTTGCCGAAAATGCGGCGACATCGCGGATCGCAGTCCATGCGTCGGCGGTTTTGTGTTCATCGGACACTGTGATTTCTGCCCCCATGTTGCCCAGCAGATCGCGCAGACGCCCTAAGCGATACATCACCGAAGTTTCAAAACCCTCAATGCGCAACATCGTCTTTTTCTGGGCTGGGTCATGTGCGGCCCCGGTCACCTCGAATGGGCTGCCAAGTGCTGCGGCCATGGCACGCACGCCAGTCGTATCATCCAACCCGTGCAGAACCAAAGTCGCCTGCGTTTCGGGGCGTGGCAGAACCTTCATCGAAATTTCGCTCAGAACGCCAAGCGTCCCATAGGACCCAGCCATCACCTTGACCAAGTCATAGCCGGTTACGTTCTTCATTACCCGGCCACCATTCTTGACCACAACACCTTGTCCGTCGACAAACCGAACGCCGAGCAGAAAATCACGCGCGGCACCCACAGATATACGTCTCGGACCGCTGACATTGGCCGCCATTACTCCGCCGATTGTCGGTTTCCCGGTGGTACCAAGCAAGCCGCGATGATCCATCGGCTCAAACGCAAGACGTTGATTTTCCTGCGCCAAAGCTGCTTCGATATCCGCCACAGGTGTGCCCGCCTGCGCCACTAAAGTCAGAGCACCGGGTTCATACAACGTGATGCCGTTAAGGCCGGCCACCGACAACACGGCTCCCGTCTTGGGCAGGCCCCGGGTGATGCCGCCCTGCACCGAAACTGGGGTCCTTGCGCCCTTGATCGCGTCTACCAATGCATCTTCTGAAGTGATGTCCATCATGTCGGAACTCCTAAATTTCGAACGGGGCGATACGCCTCTGACACGGTAATCCGCTTTTTATTCTGCGGCCAACAGCACGCTGCGGCGGCTTTCAGAGGCGTCGAGAGGAAACACCTTGGCAGGGTTCAGAAGCCACGCGGGGTCAAAGATGTCCTTGATCGACATTTGTGCGTCAAGATCTTCGCGAGCATATTGCACATGCATCAAATCGCGCTTTTCAATGCCGACGCCGTGTTCGCCGGTTAGGCAACCACCTACCTCGACACACAGCTTCAATACTTCGGCACCAAATTCCTCGCACAGCTCAAGATCACCGGGTTTGTTTGCATCGAACAAGATAAGTGGGTGCATGTTGCCGTCGCCTGCGTGGAACACATTGCCGACCTTCAACCCATAATGATCGCTCATCTCGCCAATCCGCTTCAGGACATGCGGTAAAGCGGACACAGGAATGGTGCCATCTAAGCACATATAATCGTTAATCTGCCCCATCGCCCCAAAGGCCGATTTGCGACCCAACCAGATCTTGGCGCTTTCCTCGGGAGATTGGGACTGACGCAATTCGACCGGGTTGTGTCTTCGCGCAATGTCAGAGATCAGGCCCAACTGGTGGTCGATTTCAGCGTCTGAACCTTCAACCTCGATGATTAGCAACGCTTCGCACATCGGATAACCGGCCTTAGCAAAGGCTTCGGTCGCCTCGATGCAAGGGCGGTCCATGAATTCGATCGCGACAGGCAGCACGCCCGCCTTGATGATATCCGAAACGCAGGCCCCTGCGACTTCGTTGTCATCGAAACCGATCAGCACGGGTCTTGCCCCTTCGGGCTTGTGCAAAATGCGTAATGTAGCTTCGGTCACGACGCCAAGCTGGCCTTCGGATCCGCAGATCAGCCCCAACAAATCAAGCCCACCCGCATCAAGATAGGCACCGCCGACCTCGATCACTTCGCCATCCATCAACACCATGGTGACACCCATAAGGTTGTTCGTCGTCACCCCGTATTTCAAACAATGCGCCCCGCCAGAATTCATCGCTATATTGCCGGCGATCGCGCAAGCAAGCTGACTGGACGGGTCCGGTGCATAGAAAAATCCATGCTCTTCGACTGCCCCGGTGACACTAAGGTTGGTACGCCCGGTCTGCACCTTGATAAACCGGTTGTCGTAATCGGTTTCGATCACGTCACTCATCCGCGCCACACCCAGAATCACGCAATCCGCCGTCGGCAATGCCCCCCCGGCAAGCGATGTCCCGGATCCGCGCGGCACCACTGGCACCCCTTCTTCGTGACAAATTCGCAATACATCAGAGACCTGCTGGGTCGTATAAGGTAAGACTGCAACCATGGGCGGGCACTTGTATGCTGTTAGCGCGTCACATTCGTAAGCACGGGTTTCCTGCTCATCCGAAATAACGGCGTCAGCAGGCAATACCTGATGCAAACGCTGCACCACGCGCGCTTTACGCGCAATGATTGATGGGTTGGGAACTGGCATTTCCATGGAGGACCTCCGATTTGGTAAAATATTATGACCAATTTATATTATTGGCAATACTGAACCCTGCGGCGTATGCAGCTTAACATGACTTGGATGGATCGCATCACATTGTTTCAGCCGCTGGACTATGCGGCCCTTGCCGGCGTTTTCATCGCATGGCTCGGGTTGGGGTGGCTTATCGAAAACGCCAGGGCATCGAAACCGTCGGTTTCTCAGCTTATGGCGCAATACAGACGCGAGTGGATGGTGCAGATGATTACGCGCCAACCTCGTATCTTTGATTCCCAGATGATCAGCACGTTACGGCAAAGTACCGCTTTTTTTGCGTCGACCAGCATGATCGCCCTAGGAGGAGCGCTGGCGCTGATGGGCAACTCGGAACGTCTGTCGACGGTGGTTGAAGACCTGGCACTTACTAATGTGCCGTCAGTGGTGTGGGAGTTTAAGATGCTCTTGCCTCTATTCTTCCTCACTAACGGATTTCTAAAGTTTGTTTGGTCCAACCGGCTTTTCGGGTATTGCTCCGTGCTGATGGCAGCGGTTCCAAATGATATTGATGACCCTCGCGCCCCGATACTGGCCAGAAAGGCAGGCGAGATTAACATCACCGCCGCCCGTAGTTTCAACCGAGGTTTGCGATCACTTTATTTTGCCCTAGCTAGCTTGGCTTGGATCATCGGGCCAATTCCGCTGGGGATTGCGGCAGTGATTACAGTGACAGTTGTATGGCGAAGAGAATTCACTTCGCTTTCCCGGCGCATACTATTGGAAAGTGATCTTAGCTAGCCTATATGTACCTCATGAAACTTTGGTATTCAAATGTATAAGCTCAGCTTTTCCAGTTTGCTTTTTATTGCACTTGCACCGGCGGCATTCGCTGATCCTGCGGTTATTGAGAGTGTTCATGTCACACAAGAAGGCGGGTTGTGGTCGTTTGATGTCACCATCACCCATGCCGATACCGGATGGGACCATTTTTCCGATGCTTGGCGCATTCTGGATAAAGATGGCAACCAACTGGCAATTCGCGAATTGATCCATCCTCATGTGGACGAACAGCCACTTACCAGATCTCTGTCTGGCATTAACCTTCCTGATGGTATCACCACAGTAGGTGTACAAACCCGCGATACCCAATCTGGATGGCATCCGAATATCAAAACTGTCCCTCTTAGGTAGCAGCTTTATTCCCTATGATAGGGCCCACCAGCTAGAATTGATGCCGCACGATATAGCTGTTCGGTAAGCATGACCCTGACCAGCATGTGTGGCCAGACCATTTTTCCGAAAGACAGGGCGTGATCCGCTTGCTTGCGCAGTGCCGGTTCGATGCCATCAGCACCGCCGATTATAAACGCCAGATCGCTGCGTCCCTGATCGCGCCACCCACCAAGCCTGTTGGCGAAATCCGGCGAAGTTTCCACCCGGCCTCGTTCATCCAGCACGCACAGCAGCGATCCTTCCGGGACAGCACGGCGTAGCAGCACAGCTTCCGCGCCCATTCCGCCATTTTTCTTGTCTTCGACTTCGACGACCCGCGCAGGGCCTAGGCCCAATGCGCGGCCAGTGCGGTCAAACCGCACTAGATAGTCGTCGATAAGGTCTTTTTCGGGACCGGTGCGCAAGCGACCCATCGCACAGATGTGAACCCGCATAGTATTTGGTTAATGCGGCATCACTGCTGGGGATTCGGTAGACATCCACATTTTTTCCAGCTGGTAGAATTCCCGCACTTCCGGTCTAAAGACGTGCACGATTACATCGCCGGTGTCGATCAGAACCCAATCGCCTGTATCTTTACCTTCGACCTTGGGCGTACGACCGTAATCATCCTTTACCATTTGCGCCAGCTTTTCAGCCATAGCTGAGACCTGACGGGTAGACCGACCGGAGCACACAACCATATAATCGCCGATCGCCGTTTTACCGCGCAGATCAATCTGCACGACATCTTCGGCTTTATCGTCGTCAAGCTGAGACAAAATTGAAGCCAGCAATGCATCGCTTGTGGCCATATCGTGATCAGCAGCCATTATTGGTGCCTGCTGGTTCGCAGTGGGAGCTGCGGGTGAAAGCATTGACAGGACATTGTCCTCCTTTAGTCGCGCCGACAGTCCCCCGGCGCTGGGGATGTCCTAGAATAGGCACGCTGGGGTGAAACTTCAATGACAAGCGAACATACAGGCACTTACCAGCCATCTTCTGTCACAATATGGTCTTGGTCACCGCCAAGCTCTTGCCCCCGCGTTACACATGGTACCCGCAAACCCGTCTTGCTCACGCGCGTAAGACGACTGGTAAAAAGCGCTAATCTCTTTTGTAAGAAGGGATTTATCGATCTGTCACCGATATAGATATAACGGTTTATCGTCACAGTTAGTGAATGATGTGACAGGACGCAGCATCGCTTCCCGCCGATCAGGATGGATGATGTCATGCTCGATCCTGTTAGCATACGGCACAGCATAATCTGCGGTTTTTTTCCCAAAGCGCATTTTTTGAGAATCGGCATGAACGATATATACTGGCCCCTGCCGCCAGAAAGACACTTTCACCTTGATCCTTGATTGCCCGTATGGGCCATACAAAGGGAATTTGTGGTCCCGGCTGCAGCCGTGAAAGCTGTTCCGTCAGGCAATAGGGGCATCCGCGCATAGCAGTTGGTAGCGTGTATAATCGGCGTCTTAAACATGAGGGTATCTTCATAAGCCATCACGCAAATCACTTTTGACACCAACGCGTTTGTCCTGCCGCGTCGATAAACCCGTGATGCCCGAAACGAAATGACGCCGCCATCGAAGGCGTCTCAGCCATCCCGGGGCCGCGACACTGTTAATTTACTGTCATCCAACATCTTTACCTCACGTTGTGGGAACGGGATCGAGATGTCATTGCTCTTGAATGCGTCCCAGAGCGCCAGATAAACGTTCCCGCGAATATTGGTCAGGCCCTCGGTCGGATCCTTGATCCAGAACCGCAAGATATAGTCGACACTGCTATCCCCAAAGCCGACGATATGACATACGGGCGACTTAAAGCTTAGAACCCGATCCACCCCCTTGGCCGCGTCGACGGCTAATTTTCTCACGGCATGGGGGTCGTCGTTATAGGCAGTGCCAAAATAGATATCGAGCCGGACAAAATCATTGGAATGCGACCAGTTCACCACTTGGCTGGTAATAAGGTCTTCGTTTGGAATGAGATATTCCTTGCCGTCGCGCGTCACGACCGAGGCATAACGAGCACCCAAAGTCTGTATCCAGCCAAATGTGTCGCCTAAGCTGATGACATCCCCTGGCTTTATGGACTTGTCGATCAGAATGATGATCCCCGACACGAGGTTCGACACTACTTTTTGCAGACCGAAACCAAGCCCCACACCAATGGCACCCGACAAAACAGCAAGCCCAGTCAAATCAATGCCAACGGCCTTTACCCCCATGAAAAAGGCCACGCCGTAAAGCGTGAGCTGAATGCCTTTTACGGCAAGCACCTGCATAGAGGGGCTGATATCTTCATTTTTACGGATCGTCGCTGCGCTGGCTTGGCTGACAATACGCGCCACGGAAAAGAATATGCCGACGACAACCAACGCAGTAATCACTGTTAAAAGCGAAAGCCGGAAATCTCCGATCGACAGCGCCACGGCATTAAGAAACCTTGACACATCATCAACAACATTCAGGAAATACAGCGTCGCGTATATCCATAATCCCCATGTCACCAGGCGGCGCATGGGCCGATTTCGGACCAGTCTGGCCGCAAATGCGATGCCCACCCAGACGGTCACCAAGGTGGCAAAGATACCGATCAAATATGATCGCGACGGCCAGGTGATGTTTTGCATCACCAGATAAATCACCCATGCCGTTGAGGCGAACCAGATTAGCCCCAAACGCCGCTTGAATTGCACAATCGCACGTAATTGCCACTTTGACCAACCGTCGCGTGAACGCACCCTAGCATGCAACCAGTTCCCCGAAGCGTGATGCAACGCCCATGATGCCAGTGCGAGCCCTACGATGATGAACATCTGATATTGCCGCCAGCCAGGTTGCATCAGGCTTTCAGCAAGCCTCAGACCGCCTGCGATCAGCGCCTGGATGCTTTCTAGAAAAGTCGCAAAGGGATCTGGCTTCATCAAGTTACTTTCGCAAACAGACGGGAATTACCGTTCGGTGATGGTGAAATAATCCACGTCATAGAGCAAGCAGCGATGCGCGCATGCCTTTGATGGCCTGTTGCACGCCAACCGATGTCAGAATCCTTGATCGCAGCTCTGAAAAGGGCTAGTCACGCAATTATGACACACCTTTCGGATAACCTGTTCAACATCTGTGATCGCGCCCGACTGCGCGAACGCTTTTTCGGGGCCACCCGGACTGTACTGGCGCGGCTATAACGCCTGCACGCGTTTTGACGCATATTTCCGACTATTTTCACAAGCTATCCAACATACGGGAGAGGACCACATGTCCCCCAAAACGCTCTATGATAAAATCTGGGACGCCCATGTCGCACACGAAGCCGACGATGGCACCTGCTTGCTTTATATCGACCGCCATTTGGTCCATGAAGTGACCAGCCCGCAGGCCTTTGAGGGTTTGCGCATGACCGGTCGTACCGTGCGTCGCCCCGACCAGACCATCGCAGTGCCGGATCACAATGTGCCCACCACATTGGACCGCGCTAATGCTGCAACGATGACGGAAGACAGCCGCATTCAGGTCGCAGCGCTTGATACCAACGCCAAGGAATTCGGGCTGCATTACTATCCCGTGTCCGACGTCCGCCAGGGCATCGTGCACATCGTCGGCCCTGAACAGGGCTGGACCCTGCCGGGTATGACCGTTGTTTGCGGCGACAGCCACACAGCGACACATGGTGCGTTCGGGTCATTGGCCCACGGCATCGGCACGTCCGAGGTTGAACATGTTCTGGCCACGCAGACGCTGATCCAGAAGAAATCCAAGAACATGAAAGTCGAGATCACCGGCAAATTGCCAAAAGGTGTGACCGCCAAGGACATCACCATGACGGTGATCGGTGAAACCGGCACAGCCGGCGGTACCGGCTATGTCATCGAATACTGCGGCGAAGCTATTCGCGAGCTGTCGATGGAAGGGCGCATGACTGTGTGCAACATGGCCATCGAAGGCGGTGCACGCGCTGGCTTGATTGCGCCCGACGAAAAGACCTTTGAATATTGCTTGGGTCGCCCGCACGCGCCAAAAGGCGCGCAGTGGGAAGCAGCCCTTGCATGGTGGAAAACCCTGTACTCTGACGACGATGCGCATTGGGACAAGGTCATAACGATCAAAGCCGAAGACATCGCACCTGCTGTCACATGGGGTACCTCGCCCGAAGACGTATTGCCAATCACCGCCAAAGTACCTGCCGCCACCGACTTTAAGGGCGGCAAGGTGGATGCGGCGAAACGGTCCATCGAATATATGGGCCTGACAGAAGGTATGGCGTTGACGGACATCGAGATTGATACTGTCTTTATCGGATCATGCACAAACGGCCGCATCGAAGACTTGCGTGCTGCTGCCGAAATTCTGAAGGGCAAAAAGATCAAAGACGGCATGCGGGCAATGATCGTCCCCGGCTCCGGCCTGGTGCGTGCGCAGGCCGAGGAAGAGGGTCTTGCCGATATCTTCAAAGACGCAGGTTTCGAATGGCGTCTAGCTGGTTGTTCCATGTGTCTGGCGATGAATCCTGACCAACTCGCACCGGGCGAACGCTGTGCGGCAACATCAAACCGCAACTTCGAGGGCCGCCAAGGCCGCGGCGGGCGCACGCACTTGATGAGCCCCGCAATGGCCGCCGCTGCCGCGATCACCGGCAAGTTGACAGATGTGCGCGAGATGATGGGCGACCCTGCCTGATATGTTCACGCTGTTTATAAAGCAGACCGCCCATCGGGCTGAGGCCGCACTACGGTCTTGGCCCCGCCACTCTGCCCCGGCAGTTGGTGTGCGTGGCATCCACAAAGGAAATCGAGAATGAACAAGTTCACCACTTTAAGCGGCATTGCCGCCCCGCTACCGTTGATCAACATCGACACCGATATGATTATCCCCAAGCAGTTTCTGAAAACCATCAAACGGTCGGGCCTCGGCGTGAACCTTTTTGATGAAATGCGCTATGATGATGACCGCAACGAGATTCCTGAATTTGTGCTTAACAAACCGCAGTATCGCGACGCTCAGATCCTTGTTGCTGGCGATAACTTTGGTTGTGGATCATCACGCGAACACGCACCGTGGGCGATTGCCGATTTCGGAATCACGTGTGTGATCGCACCTAGCTATGCTGATATTTTCTATAGCAACTGCTTTAAGAACGGCATCCTGCCGATCGCCCTGCCACAAGAACAGGTCGACGTGCTGATGAAAGACGCCGAAAAAGGGTCGAACGCCCGGATCGAGATTGATCTTGAGGCACAAACCATCACCAGCTCGGATGGCGATGTGTTCAGCTTTGAGGTGGATAGCTTTAAGAAGCATTGTTTGATGAATGGTCTGGACGACATTGGCCTCACTTTAGAGAAAGGCGCTTCCATCGACAATTTCGAGACTTCGGCGTCGCAAGCTCGGCCTTGGGTATAACCGCACTATACCAAATCTATTTATAAACCCTGATAGAGTTGTGGGCTTAAGATTTATGCCCACAACATCTAGTAATACCCTCAATTGGATCGCTTAATGATGCAAGAACGCACCACCCTCCTTTCCAAAATGTCACCCATATGGCATCGGGATCATGAACTGACTTGAGGATTATGGCGAAAGAAGGCACAATTAAGACAATAATGAGGCACGCCTCCGCTGGTCGGAGGCAACAAGTTGGAACAAGACCACGGCATCGAACCGGGGCTGGCCAGTTTGGAAGGGTAGATTTGTGATCGCACGTTTGACCGGCGCAGCAGCGCGTGGCGTTTTAGTGGCATTGCTGGTGGCAACCCCTGCGTTGATGTTGCCCGACGTCACTTATGATTCCAATCAAATCACCATGTTAGTGGCCCTTCTTGCCGGCTTTCTCACATTTATCGAATATACTTCACATTTCCCCAGTATCGTCGAATTTCGCGACGCTGCGCCGTTTAACCGGTTGCGCTTCGTTTCGCTGCTGGCAACGGTTTCATTGCTTACAATGATCATGCAACACAAAACCGATCCGACAGCAGTTTCCGGCGCACTCACTTCGATCGGAACGATCATCGGAAATGCAATGGACTTTCCTTTTTCTCCGGTTCGACTGATCGTGTTGATGCTGCCCGTCAAAGCCAGCATGGAGCTGGTGAATTCGGTCCGCACCTCAGCTGGTATCGCTTATCTGATCTCGTTGATTTCAATGGCGTTCTTTCTGATCTTGGTGCGCGTGATGAACTGGCCAGCCAAACAAGGTGCCTTCAATGTATGGATCAACCTTCCCTTGTTTGATCCAACCGCCGGAGGCGACGTAATTTATCGCCTGAAGCGAGACGCACGGATCAATATCGTACTGGGCTTCCTATTGCCTTTCCTGATCCCCGCTGTGGTCAAAGCGACGTCGAATATGATAGACCCGATCACGTTTCAGAATCCACAAAGCCAGATTTGGACAGTCGCTGCATGGGCATTCTTACCGGCCAGCATCATCATGCGCGGAATTGCTATGGGCAAGATCGCCGAGATGATCGAAATAAAGCGCCGTCGCGCTTATTCTTCGGACGACCCGGAAAACCCTGCCATGCAACTTGCCTAATCTTTGCAATTTCAGTTGGTACCGGTACTGCTCAAGCTGAGCCGATAAGGGTCGCCACTTATAACACCGAACTTTCACAACCCGGACCGGGTCTTTTATTGCGTGATATAGTCAAGGCGAACAATCCTCGGGTTGCCGCCGTGATCCAGACGATCTCCGCCATTTCTCCTGATATTCTGGTGTTGCAAGGTATCGACTATGATCTGCAAGGGTCGGCCTTGGCAGCGCTTGCCGATGCAATTGCACAAGACGGACCCGTTTATCGGTACCGCTTTGCCTTGCCACCCAACGCGGGGCGGCAAACCGGTCTTGATATGGATGGTGACGGCGTGGCCGGACATGCCAGAGATGGGCAGGGATACGGCAGATTCCTGGGTGACGGGGGCATGGCGATCCTGTCCCGGTTTCCGATTTCACAGAATGGCCTTCAGAATTTCTCAGACCTATTGTGGCGCGACCTGCCCGGAGCGCTATTGCCGCTTGGCCCAGATGGACCTTTTCCATCTGCCGACGTTCAAAAGATACAGAGGCTGTCGTCGCATGGTCATTGGGTTGTTCCAATTGAGATCCCTGATGCCGACCCAATCACACTTATGACCTTTTACGCGACTCCACCGGTTTTTGACGGGTTGGAAGACCGGAATGGCAAGCGCAATCATGACGAGATCGTATTCTGGGACCATTACCTGGCCGGCGCGTTCGATGCCCCCCCGACAGGTCGCTTTGTTCTGCTGGGTGATGCGAACCTGGATCCCGACAAAGGCGAAGGCATAAAATCAGCCATCACGACCCTGCTGAACCATCCAATGATCCAAGATCCGATGCAAGGCCAACCCACGGTCACTTTTGATGGATTAGGCGATATGCGCATGGACTATTTACTACCTTCCTCTGACTGGCGGGTGGTTGCCTCAGGTGTAGCCCGCAACGCTTCTGCCAGCCGTCATGGCCTGATCTGGGCCGACTTGGACCGCTAGCTGTTCTTGACCCTTTTCAATCCTCGCGCTACCCCGCTAGCAACGCATTTATCAGGAGTATCCCATGGCCAATCCAACATTGCTTATCCTTGCCGGTGACGGCATCGGCCCCGAGGTCATGGACCAAGTTGTTCGAATTATCGACTGGTATGGCGAAAAACGCAGTTTGGCGTTTGATGTTGAACATGATCTTGTCGGTGGTGCAGCATATGACAAGCACGGTACGCCTCTGCATGACGATACTATGGCCAAAGCGCTAGCAGCCGATGCAGTTTTGCTCGGCGCGGTCGGTGGTCCGAAATATGATGCGCTTGATTTTAGTGTAAAACCAGAACGCGGATTGCTGCGTTTGCGCAAGGAAATGGATCTCTTTTCTAACCTTCGCCCCGCGCAGTGTTTTGATGCGCTGGCTGATTTTTCGTCGCTCAAGAAAGATATTGTAGCGGGTCTCGATATCATGATCGTGCGCGAATTGACCTCTGGCGTTTATTTCGGCGAACCGCGCGGTATTTTCGAAGAAGGCAATGAACGCGTCGGGATCAACACTCAACGTTATACAGAATCCGAAATTGACCGCGTAGCGCGGTCGGCATTCGAATTGGCGCGCCGCCGCAACAACAAGGTTTGTTCGATGGAAAAAGCCAATGTGATGGAAAGCGGCATCCTGTGGCGTGAAGTCGTGCAAAAAGTTCACGATGAAGATTACCCCGATGTTGAACTGACCCATATGTACGCAGACAACGGCGCAATGCAGTTGGTACGTGCGCCCAAGCAGTTTGACGTCATCGTCACTGATAATCTTTTTGGTGATATTCTGTCTGACTGTGCCGCCATGCTGACAGGCTCTCTTGGCATGTTGCCTTCCGCCTCGTTGGGTGCGCCTAACGCTGACGGCCGGCCTAAGGCGCTTTATGAACCTGTACACGGTTCCGCCCCCGATATCGCTGGCCAAGGCAAGGCGAACCCTATCGCCTGCATCCTCAGCTTTGCGATGGCGCTGCGCTATTCCTTTGATCAAGGCGAAGAAGCCGCCCGTCTGGAGCAGGCGGTCGAACAGGTCTTGGCCGACGGTGCCCGCACCGCTGATCTAATGGGCCCCGAAGACGGCACTCCTATCTCAACCACCGAAATGGGTGACGCAATCCTGGCAGCTCTCGACGCCAGCCTGTGAACTATCGGCGTATCAGGCCTGTCATTGGGCCTGATACACAGCCAGCCTGTTCTGACGTGCAGCATCCGCTTGATCATCACGGAACCCGTATATGACAACAGCCATCCAAGCCGAAGTATTGCTGCCCACCCAAGAGCTGCGTCGTGACCTTCCGTTTTACACCAAAACACTGGGCTTGCGGCTTGATAGCATCTTTCCCGCCGATGATCCTTCGGTGGCCAGCTTTTCCGGTCACGGCCTTCGGATTCGTATTGAAAAAGGCGCAGATGTCAGCCCCGGCAAACTGCGCATCCTCACGGATGACCCAGATGGTTTTGCCGATGGCGCACGTCGCCTGACGGCACCGAATGGTACGGAAATCGAAATCGTCCCGCTGACCCCAACGGCCGATCAACCGCAAACCCGGCATGAATTCGCCGTGCGACGCCTGCGCGACGAAGCGCCTTGGGTCATCGGGCGTGCAGGCATGCATTACCGCGACCTTATCCCATCACGTCTGGGCGGTTCGATCATCGCCAGTCATATCAGGATCCCCGATGGGGGGCCGGTGCCGGACATGGTCCATTACCACACAGTCGGATTTCAGTTGATCTTTTGCTACCGCGGCTGGGTTGATGTGCTTTATGAGGATCAAGGCGACCTGATCCGTTTACACGCCGGTGATTGCGTGACCCAGCCACCCGGCATTCGCCACCGCGTCGTAGAGGCTTCGCCAAACATCGAAGTGATCGAAATCGGGGTGCCCGCCGAACATATCACCACTATCGATCACGATATGACCCTGCCAAACGGCAAGGGCGATCCTACACGAGAATGGGACGGGCAACGTTTCGTGCATCACCGAAAACAGGGCGCGACTTGGCGGCCCTTCCGTGTACCGGGGTTTACCGCTCGCGATACCGGTATATCTGCCGGTACCAAAGGCCTCGCCGGCATCCAGATCATTCGCCCCTACGGCGCGGTGTCACCTCCGTACAAACACGACGCCGACATTCATTTCACCTTTGTGATGGAGGGAACGATGACGTTGTTGCCGCAAGATCAAGAACCGCGGGATCTAGAACCCGGTGATGCATTTGTGATTCCGCCGGGGATGATCACCCAATACGCCAACTGCTCGGCCGATCTTGAACTGCTTGAAGCAAGTTTAAGCGGAGAATTCACTACGACGGTACTAAAGTAACCTTACCGCCGATACATCTGGTGACCCCGGCAGGATTCGAACCTGCAACCTGCCCCTTAGGAGGGAACCGTTCATAGCG
>DRFG01000207.1 GCA_011050655.1 Roseobacter sp. | reverse complement strand
GAGGCGCGCACCTCATGCTGCAAACCCGAACCAGAGCCCTCGATGGCACCCTGCGCGCCAAGTTCGAGCAATGGCATCCGGCGTTGAAGCCTTCGTCCGAAACCGAAATGGCTGCATGATTGCCCCACACTTTACGGTACTCTCCCAAGATGCGGTATTGGCTGATATTGTACAGAAAATCAAAGGTCCGGTTATATTTGCATCGCTCGACCTCAAACTCTACCATTTGACCGGGATCCCCGAACTCGGCGAATTTGCCGTATCATCGTAGGCCGTTCCTACAGAATGGATCGTTGACCAAGCGACAACGGAGCCCTTCCAAACCGACTTGATCAAGAGTGATGGACATCAAATGGTTGCGTTCCCCTGATCGGATTACAACAGAAATCGACAAGCCGTCTCGTCGCAAAGAGAGCATATTTAAGGAACGCTAGCATCATGCAACATTTACATACACCAGCTGACACTTCCTTGTTTGTGTGTCCAATGCACTCGGAAGTTCAACAAGACGGACCGGGCGATTGCCCCAAATGCGGAATGCATCTGGTGCCAAAGGTTGAGACAGATGCGGCTGCACATGCAGGACATGAAGGCCACAGACATCATGGGACCGAAAAGATGCCCACTGGTGATTTGGACATTGTTCCAATCGGATTTGACGGCGCGGTTTATACATGTCCGATGCATCCTGAAGTGCGCCAACCCCAAGCGGGATCCTGTCCGATTTGCGGAATGGGACTGGAGTTGGAGTCGGCAACAATGGACGACGGACCAAACCACGAGCTTGTCGATTTCACGCGCCGTTTCTGGTTTGGCGCGGTTCTAACAATCCCTCTGCTGATCCTGACGATGGGTCCGTATCTAGGACTGCCTGTGCGCGACATATTCGGCGAACGCGCCACGCTTTGGATTGAGTTGGTCCTTGGCACGCCTGTCGTTCTCTACAGCGGTTGGCCGTTTCTTATACGGGGCTGGAACTCTTTCAAAACCATGAACCTCAACATGTTCTCGTTGATTGCGATGGGCGTTATGGCCGCGTGGATATTCAGTATCGTTGCTGTTCTTGTGCCGTCCATTTTTCCAAGCGGCTTTCGTGATGTCGACGGTAATGTCGGCGTCTACTTCGAGGCCGCAGCCGTGATTGTCACATTGGTCTTGCTGGGGCAGGTGATGGAATTGCGCGCACGCGAAGGCACAGGCAAGGCGATCCGCGCACTGCTTGATATGGCCGCCAAAACCGCACGTGTCATTCGCGAAGATGGCACTGAAGAAGAAATCCCACTTGAGGATGTTCTTGTCGGGGACCACGTCCGTGTGCGCCCCGGCGACAAAGTTCCGGTGGACGGCACTGTGACCGACGGACGCTCCTCTATCGACGAAAGTATGATCACAGGTGAACCTGTTCCCGTCGAAAAGGTGGAAGGGGATACCGTCACGGGTGCAACGATCAACGGCACGGGCAGTCTTGTGATTGCGGCCACACGGGTCGGGTCCGATACGATGTTGTCCCAAATCGTCGAAATGGTATCGAACGCGCAACGTAGTCGCGCGCCGATCCAGAAATATGCGGATCAAGTTGCAGGGTACTTTGTGCCGATTGTAATCTTGGTGGCGGTTCTTGCCTTTGGCGCGTGGGCGCTTTGGGGTCCGGCACCTGCGCTGTCCTATGCGCTGATCTCTGCGGTTGCGGTGCTGATCATCGCGTGCCCCTGTGCCCTTGGTTTAGCGACACCAATGTCGATCATGACCGCCACTGGTCGTGGCGCTCAAGCAGGTGTTCTAATCAAGAATGCCGAGGCGCTAGAGCGGTTTGAAAAAGTCGATACCTTGATCGTCGACAAGACGGGCACGCTGACAGAAGGAAAGCCAACTTTGGTCGCCGTCTTGCCCGAGGCCGGCCACGATGAAGCGGAGGTATTGCGCCTTGCCGGATCACTTGAGCGCGGGTCAGAACACCCGCTTGCCGAGGCAATCGTGCGCGGTGCCGAAGAACGCGGCGTGGACATGGTCACGGCAACCGACTTTGAGGCCATCACCGGCAAGGGCGTAAAAGGCGTTGTTGACGGCAAGCAAGTGGCACTTGGCAATCGTGCCTTGATCACGGATATGGGCCTTGAAGGCGGTGACTTGGTCGAAAAGGCAAATCTGCGCCGCGACGAAGGCGAAACAGTCATGTTTGTCGTACTTGACGGCAAAATTGCAGGATTGGTCAGTGTTGCGGACCCCGTGAAGGAAACCACACCTGCGGCCCTGAAAGCGCTGCATGAATTGGGGTTCCGTATTATCATGGCGACAGGCGATAACGAACGCACTGCCAAAGCAATTGGTGCCCGTTTGGGGATCGACGAGATCCGCGCCGACGTTCTACCCGAAGATAAGGCGCGTATCGTACGCGAATTGCAGGAAGCTGGCGCAAAAGTTGCGATGGCGGGTGATGGCGTAAACGACGCGCCTGCCTTGGCACAAGCTGACGTTGGTATTGCAATGGGGACGGGGGCGGATGTCGCGATTGAAAGCGCGGGCATCACTCTGTTGAAAGGGAACCTTGACGGGATCGTACGTGCGCGCAAGCTTGCAAGTGCGACGATGCGCAACATTCGCCAGAACCTGTTCTTTGCACTGATCTACAACACCGCAGGTGTTCCGGTCGCTGCGGGCATTCTGTTCCCCTTCTTCGGGATACTGATCAGCCCGATGTTCGCGGCATTCGCCATGAGCGCGTCTTCGATTTCCGTTGTGCTCAACGCACTACGGCTGCGCAGTGCAAAAATCTAAACCCAAGGATATCCAATGCAACATGACCACGGCGGCGCAGATACGAACGATACAGACCTTAACAGCGGCTCGATCAGTCTCAGCGGCGCTGTGGGCATGGGAACGGGTGTCATGATCGGGGCGGGCATCTTTGCCCTAACCGGTCAGATCGCACAACTGGCAGGGCCCTATTTTGCATTGTCATTTGTGCTTGGCGCGATCATCACATCGTTCAGCGCCTACAGCTACATCAAGATGTCGAACGCTTGGCCATCATCTGGCGGCGTCGCGATGATCTTGCAAAAGGCCTACGGGCCGGGGGCGATTGCTGCGGCCGCCGCTTTGTTGATGGCGCTTTCAATGGTGATTTCAGAAAGCCTCGTGGCACGGACATTTGCGACCTACGTTTTGCGCCCGTTTGACATAACCAGCGGCCCGTTGGTTCCTCTCTTGGCCGTCGGCGTGATCCTGTTTGCGTTTCTTGTGAATATCTCGGGCAACAGATCAGTGGGCCTACTGTCGATCATCATGGCTGTCGTGAAAATTGGCGGCATCGCGGTGTTTGGCATTGTTGCATTGTGGGCTGGCGGGTTCAGTTTCCCGAATGCCAGCAGCAGCGCTGGCGGGTTTGACGCTACCGGATTTGTGGCGTCGGTTGCGTTGTCGATCCTAGCGTTCAAAGGGTTCACAACGATAACCAACAGCGGCGGGGAAATCACGGACCCACACCGCAACGTGGGGCGCACCATCATGATCTCGATCGCGATCTGTGTTGTGATTTATTTGTTGGTTGCACTGGCGGTCGGATCCAACCTGACCATTGGTCAGATCGTCGCCGCCAAAGACTATTCACTGGCCGAAGCCGCCGCACCTGCGTTTGGCCAAGCGGGGTTCTATTTCACGGTTGTTCTGGCCGCCGTTGCGACTGCATCAGGTGTTCTTGCGAGTGTTTTTGCCGTGTCGCGGATGTTGGCTATGTTAACAGACATGAAGATGATCCCGCACCGACATTTCGGGATGTCTGGACCGGTCCGTAGCCATACGTTGGTTTACACTGTGGTTATGGCGTCGATTTTGGCCGTGTTTTTTGACCTTAGCCGGATCGCGTCGCTCGGGGCGTTCTTTTACCTGATTATGGATATGCTGGTGCATTGGGGCGTGTTCCGGCATCTGCGTCACGAAATTGGCGCGAACGGCTTCATATTAATGTGCGCACTGGCGTTCGATGCGGTTGTGCTCGCGGCGTTCACGACGATGAAATTAGGGTCGGACCCGTTGATCGTTGTCATTGCGGCCGTCGCAATTGGGGCCGTGTTTGTGTTCCAGCGGATCTATTTGAAACAATGGTACGTGGCCCCGTCCGATGATAAAGACCATGCCATGGAAGGCATGTGACATGCTGACATACATTGGCAATAATCCAATGCGGGGCGGTCTGATCGTAGCACTCACCGTGAGTGTCCCACACCTGCTTTTGCCGATGGATTGTTCTTAGCGCTTTGGGTCATTCCTATTGGACTGGCGGGACACGCGGTTTGGTGCATGCTTCATCATAGGAAGTCTCATTTCTTGACGGATGTCCCACAATGGTATGTCCCGTTCTGAATCATAATTGATGTCATATTGGCGGCGGTGCTCGTGATCAGTTGGGGCCTGTGGCCCTAACGCGGTATTTGCATTTCTGCTGATTTTGGATTACGTTTTGGGAGGTCTTGTTCCGCCACTTTTGACAATCGCACGGGCCACGTTTCTATTTTGAGAGAGGGCCGGTCAATTGAGGAATAGCGATCAGTTTTCCGCTAACATTCAACCAACCGTCGACCCGTCGGTCGAGGCACTTTCCGCGAAACGGACAATGTTTCTTGGTTTTTTGGTCAAACGGTTAGGAAACTTGGCTGAGGCCGAGGATGTCTTGCAAGAATTCTGCATCAGGGTCATGCAGCGCAAAGACCAATTGCTTGAAACAGACAAACTTACGGCGCGGCTCTATGCGGTCCTGCGCTCTACTTTAAACGATCATTACCGCAAGGTTGGGCGTGGTCGCAGGCTAATTGCTACTTTTGAGAATGAACAGAAAACGGTCGAAGTCAGCGAAGACGGCGCTGAGGAATTCAATCACGTTTGCCAATGTGTAGCGGGGCTCGTACCATCCATGCGCCCCGACCAAAGTGATCTCATACGTCGCTTGGATATCGAAGACGAAGACCGGCAATCAGTTGCAAATGACCTTGGCGTGTCAGTTGGGGCCTTGGGTGTGCGCCTTCACCGTGCGCGCGCAGCATTGCGCGACAGTCTGCTTGAGCACTGTGGCGGTTGTTGCAAACACGGGTTTGAAGATTGTTCTTGTTCACCTACGGGATGTGATAGCGACGCGACGCAAACCAACTGATGGGTGAAAATCTAAATACGCTATATCTGAAGCCATTGCGCATATATTCGCGGTGAACTGTCGTTAGTGATGAGAAGTTCCGAGAACTAGCAGTTTCGGTTACATTGAAAACTGGAAATTAGCCCTCTACAGCGTCGTAATTTAACATAAGTATCATTATCAGTATTTTATCAGGTGGTAGGTGGATTCACAAATGAAGTGCAAATTTTGTACCAAGGTACTGAATTGCATGGAGTTAGATTATGGGCCGTTGTTACCCTCACCTGAGCTTAGAAGAACGTCGTAGGATTGCCAATTGGCGCTATGGTAAGATGCCGGTGCCTGAGATTGCAGAACGGTTGTGCAGAAATGCATCGACAATCTACCGCGAGATCAAGCGCAACTCTTGCCAGTTCGACGATCAGCCCGAATTGAACGGCTATCATGCGTTAAATGCACAAGACCAATCCGAAGAACGCCGTGCGGTGCATCGCAAGCTGATCATCTATCCCGAACTCATGTCGGCTGTGCGCAGTGGTTTTGATGCCGGTTGGTCTCCTGAGCAGATCGCAGGTCGCATGCGCCTAGAGCGTCATCCAATGCGTGTGAGTCACGAGACGATCTATCGATATGCCTACTCCAAGGACGGCAGAGCTGAGAAGTTTTACCAGCACCTCCCTCGGCAACGACAGCGCCGCAGGCCACGTGGCACCCGCAAAAACCATGGAAGTCAGTTTCTTGATGAATTGGCCATCAAACATCGGCCCAAGATCATCTCTGACCGTGACCAGTTCGGTCACTGGGAATGCGATTTGGTCATGTTCCGCAAGGAATTTGGCAAAGCCAATGTGACCTCTTTAGTTGAGCGTGTCAGCCGCTTTACTGTCGTTCTAAAGAACCCTGATCGGCAGTCGAAACCAATCATGGAAGGCTTGATTGATTGCCTGTCTTCTCTCCCTGCCCATGCCCGACAGTCGATCACCTTTGATCGCGGGACGGAGTTCAGTGCCTGGCAGGACTTGAAGGACGGGATTGGCATTGATCCGTGGTTCTGTGATCCGCGCTCCCCGTGGCAAAAAGGAACCGTTGAGAACACCAACAATCGGCTGCGTCGCGACCTCCCCCGCAAGTCTGATCCCACGGCATTCACAAATCAATATTTGAGGACGATTTGCGACCGTCTCAACGCAACACCGCGCAAGTGCCTGGGGTATAAAACGCCAGCTGAGGTGTTCCGTGAAAAACTGATGGAAGGAGAAAAATGAACCAGCTAAACTGCACAAACCGAAATTGCACTTCACCGCGAGTTCACAGTAAAATTTTACCAACACATTTGCTTCTTAGCCACCTCGCTATCATAGAACTGCTGCCTGATTCACGTCGCATTATTCGTGATAAAAGCTCCCTGCCCCATCTAGAGCTCCTGCGAATTAGGTTTTGGGCCGCAAGCAAAGTACGAGACGCCGCACTCTGATGGATTGTTCCGCGCCGTGCCTGATGCTGCAGAGAGGAAGAGGAAGGTCAGCCCGGGTTGCCGGGCTTTGAAGGGAGAGAGAGGCTCTCCCGGTCCGGCTCCTAAAGGAGCTCTCCGATGACCAACCCTAAATCCAAGTCCAGGGCGGCTGGCGCTACCAGCTTGCCAGAGCTGGAACCGCAAATGATCCCGCTCAACAAGCTTGTGATCAGCCCAAAGAATGTCCGCAAGACACCGGCGACCGAAGACCAGGACGCCGAACTCTACGCCAGTATAAAAGAGACCGGCCTCAAACAGAACCTTCTCGTGCACAAAGTTGGCACGAAGTTCCATGTGCATGCCGGCGGGCGACGTCTGGCGGCCCTGAACAAGCTGGCCGAAGACAAGATCATCAAGCCCAACCATCCGATCGCATGCTCTGTGGAAGATCCGGATCAGGCCGAAGACACATCCGCTGCTGAAAACATGATCCGAGCAGCGATGCATGCCGCTGACCAGTTCGAGGCCTTCGCCGCTCTGCGCAAAAAGGGCCGCACTGAGGACGAGATCGCGAAACGGTTCGGGATTACCAACGACCTCGTGCGCCGGCGTCTCAAGCTCGCCTCGGTGTCACCCGACCTGATGCAGGTCTTTCGGGACGGTGAAATGTCGCTCGATTGCATCATGGCGTTCACATTGACCGATGATCACGCGCGCCAGAATGAAGCATGGGAGGTGGTCAAGCAGAACTATAACCCGTCCCCCCATTCGATACGGAACCAGCTGACCCAGAAATCCTATTCCGGCTCCTCTAAACTGGCTCTGTTCGTAGGTATCGACACATACAAGCAGGCAGGCGGATCTGTCATCGAGGATCTCTTCGCTGAACGCGACGCGATGCATCTGGAGGATCCGGACCTGCTCGAGAAACTTGCGATGGATAAGTTACAGGGTCTGGCCAAGGACGCGACCAAGACGTGGAAATGGGCGGAGGCCTGTCTGGACGTCGACTACGATAGCTTTCGTCCATACGGCCGGGTGTACCCTGGGCCGCTCGATCCCGATCCCGAACTCGAAGCAGAACTGGCAAAGCTGCAAACCCGACAAGTTGCACTCGAATCTGACTATGATGAAGAGACGTGGACAGAGGAACTTCAAGAAGAAGAGCAGAAGATCTGGGCCCGTATCCGCGAGATCGAGGCGATCCAGGAAGCCAACGTTGCTTACACCGACGAAGATCATAAAGTCGCTGGATGTATCGTGAGCATTTCTCACGACGGCGAGCCGCGTCTGGAAACTGGGTTGGTACGACCCGAGGATATTCCCAAACCGGCCGAGACGGATGTTGAAGATGACGCAGAAGACGAGTCAACTTCTGAAGGTGACAACAGTCCCTCAGGACCGGCCATCGAGCTTCCGGCCGCGATGTCTCGACCTGATACTCCTTTGAACGCAACTGACGCGGCGCGCAAGGAACAGGGCATCCCACGTTCACTGGCCGATGACCTACGGGCGACGCGGCATCAGATCCTGCGAGCGCACTTGGCGGCCGATTACACCACCGCCTATGACGCGATGCTCTATGCGATGGCCATTTCAGTCCTTGGCAACTACCGCAGCCAGTCACCGCTTGATTTGTCGCTGCGACCTGCGACGACAACCGCATCGCGTGAGGTGCTGAAAGACACTGTCGCTGAACGCATGCTCGAAGCGCTTAATGACGGTCTCAACCTTGCTTGGATGGAGGCCAAGGCACCTGAGGATTTAGCCCAAATGTCAGCGCTTCCCGAGCGTGATAAACAGGCGTTGTTCGCGTGGTGTGCGGCCTACGCCCTTAACCAACAGCTCTCCAACGATACTGGCGCAAGCGCCGTGATCGAGGCGATTGGATCACGTCTCAATGTCGATGTGGCCGCCTGCTGGCGCCCAACGGCGGATACCTATTGGGGTCGGGTGAAGAAAGACCATGCGCTTGATATGGCAAAGGCGTTGATTGATGATCGTTGGGCTGACGATAAGTCGGGATTGCGGAAGGCTGAGATCGCAAAATCCATGGAGCAAGCATTCTGCGACACGCCGCAAGAAGCCGCCGGGCTGACGTCACAGGCGGCTGCTAAAACATCTCGATGGTTACCAGATGGGATGGCTGTTGGGGGTGAGGAAATTGATCAAACGCAACCAGACACGGCTGAAGTTGATGCAGTCGTCCCTGCAGACGACGCGGACGCCCTGCCCGCGTTCATGAGCGACGCCGCTTAACTCCATAATTCATACGGTGCAGCATTTGGATCGTCCCCGTCCCACCAAGGGATCGGGGGCGGTCCTATCGCGCTGTCGGGCAAACCAGTGCCGAATGGGTCGGCCATCCCGCCATGGAGAAGAATCATGAACCAAGCAACACAATCCGCAGCCGAACACACTGAAGACGATGTAACCAAAGCTGCGATAGCCGCGATCATCGCGCAACAAAACGATGCGTTCCGCACATCCGTGACCGCATCGGTCAAACCACCCGGTGCCCCACCCGGCAAACTTGTCATGACAGCTGGCATCGCCGCACAAAGCGATGAATTCCGGGCTGCCCTGATCGGGGCGTTAATCGCCTTTGATGCGTTCGACGTGGATAGCGACCCTTATGGATTGCACGAGATGGGCGTGCTCGAGATCGAAGGCGAACGCGTCTGGTTCAAATTCTACTTGTTCGATGAGAACTTTGAGTACGGCTCCGAGGCCCCCGCCGATCCCGCGCGCACCTGCCGTGTCCTGACGCTGCTGTTTCCGTCCGAATACTAAACCGCCAAAGCACTCATTGAAATCTGGACCGTTCTCGTGATCGAGGACGGTCCTATCCGTCTGACGGGTTTCACAAGGGGCCGGATGATCTGGTCCCGCCCGTCACGGAGACCAGTCAAATGGCTAAACCCTGCGATTACAAAGTCACCCTTTACCCCGCCCACAAAGATGGCGGTTTCGTCGTCACCAAATACGACATTTTTGGTGGCACCTATCCCAGCAAAGAGTTTACCGCAGCCGGGATGGAGGATCTTGTCGATCAGGTCACGCATTTCGCGATGGAACACGGTGAAGGCTGTAACGCGTCCGTGCGCTGCCTCGCGTCGCGCAAACCGCCCGGCTTCAAAAAGGCCACCGAGAACCTCTATTTTAACCTGTTGAGTAAGGAGCAGTTTGAGGCGGCAGAGGCCAAGAAGGCCGAGAGCGCGGCCGCCTGAACGATCTAAAACAACACTTCGACATCAAGGCTCGCCTGTTACGGCGGGCCTTTTTCGTTTTGTGACATCACACATCAGGAGAAACACGATGGATACGCCAATTCACGAAGAAACCTACCGCGACCACACCATCAAGATCATCCATGACCCCGATCCCGAAAGCCCCCGCGATTATGACAATCTCGGCACGATGAATTGCTGGCACCGGCGCTACAATCTTGGTGACAAGCATGACCATGGAGATCCGCGTGATCTGCTGATCGACCTCTGCAATTTCGATAGCGACACTGAGTTGTCGATGAATGCGCTGTTCGAGCGGGCGTCGAGGCGCACTGTCATCTTGCCACTCTATCTTTATGATCACAGCGGCATCACCATGAATACGACTGGTTTCCACTGTCCGTGGGATTCCGGCCAGGTCGGCTACATCTTTGTGACGCTGGAAGACATCCGCAAAGAATATAGTGTCTCTCGTGTCTCAAAAAACATGCGGACCAAGATCGCCGATCATCTGCGCCAAGAGGTCCAAACTTACGACCACTATTTAACCGGCAATTGCTACGGCTTCGTCGTCGAAAAGGATGAAGACGAGATCGCGTCCTGCTGGGGGTTTCTGGGCGATTATGACGGCTATTGTTTGGATGAGGCCAAATCGTCGGTGGGCTGACGCCGCCACGCCTCCCGCTTGGTGGCTGTCCTTCCGGAAAGAGGAATAGGCCGTTTGGGGAAGGGCAAGCCTTCCCCCATTGAGAGAGAGTTTTCGGGAGGGCGTCACCCCTCTCCAAGGAGCTTTCCCATGACAACCCTAACGACGACCATCCCAACATCCTTTCACGCCTGCGTCGCAGATGACGCGATCTCAAAAGTATCACGTCTGTTTAATGCGACCCTCGACGACACTTTTGCCGAGTTGTTCCAAAATGCACGCCGCGCCGGAGCGACACAGATCTCAGTGAGCCAGATCGACTATCCCGACATCGGCCCTGTGATCTGCTTGATCGACGACGGGCCGGGCCTTCATGATCCTAGAGATCTGTTCACTTTGGGACAAAGCGCGTGGGACAACGACGTCCAATTATTGGAGGATGCTGCGGGCATGGGCTTCTTCTCTTTGGCCGGCCGCAGGGTCAGGATCATCGCCCAGAAACACGGGACATCACAGTCTTGGATGATCGATGCTGAGCCGGACAGTTTTGGCGGGGCGGTTCCGATCACTTGTAGTGACGGTCCCGCCAATCATGATGGCATCACGATCTTAATCGCCACCAAAGCCAACGAAAGCTATGCCGCTGCTGCAAACCACGCAGCGCGGTATTTGCCCATTGACGTCATGGTCGACGGCGTGCGCATCGAGCGCAAAGATTTCCTCGCTGGTGCCGAACACATCGAAGAGTGGAATGGCATTCGGATCGGGATCTATGAACGCGGCCCGGTCGGCTTCCGTAACAACGAGACCGTCAATTTCCACGGTGTGACCCTGTACGGCCGTTTACCGAGCCTGGGCCAAGAATTCCATCGATCGTACTACGCGTGCCTGGACGTCATCCAATGCACCGATCTCAAATTGGTTCTGCCCGCCCGTAAGGAAATCGTCGAAAACGCCTTCATGGGTGAATTGCGCGCCCATATCAGCACGATCTTTTACCAACTGATCAAAGCGGCTGGACCGCATTCTCTCTCCTATGATAATTTCAAACGCGCCAAAGACCTTGGTGTCGAGCTTCCACCCGCCGCGATGCGACTGCGTGTGTTCGAGCCGAGCCATGCGGAAAGCAATCAAAACGGCTATGGCAAAGTTGAAACAATCAATCCCGATGATGTTGTCTATGTCTCGGACGGCGGCGCGATTGAAGAACAGAACCTCGCATTTGCGCTCTCCACCCAGCGTGCTGAAACCAAACTTTATGATCCCAAGACTGGGTTTGAGGGCTATGACTGGTATGATCAACTAGCCCGGGTGTCGGTCAAAGGATACCGCATCATCGGTGATACCGACACAACCTGTGTCGCGCCGGGCAAGCGTCACACGATGACCGAGCGGCCCGATAAGTTGGAAATCCATTGCACCTTGTCAGATGCGCCCCATACCGAGGAATGGACCCTGGCAACGGATTGGCTGATCCTAGGAGAGGACGATTGGGGGCTGGATGAGGTCGATATCGTCGTCACGAAGTCCTCCAAGGCGACCAGTGCCGATCTCGTCGATTTCCTTGAACGTGCACTGTTCAATCCATCCGACGATGTCGAGGCCGGATCCTACGATCAGCAGCAGCGTTGGTTTCGAGATGAGGCTGAGGATCTTGCCATCAACCTGCTCGAGACCAGCCACGAGGCGCAAATCAACGCGATCACCCGCGTTATTGATCGCGAGCTCTATTGGCTGCGCCGACTGGATCAGATCATCACAGTCAATATTGGCAAGGGTCGGATCGATGTCAGCGGGTTGGCCACCCAGCAAGAGACGGCAGCTGAGTAAGTTCTGCGACGGGATGGCTATCTGCTATCCCGTCTCAGGAACAAGAATACGACCCTCACGCACTGCTAGGCGCGGTCCAGCATGGGTTTTCCGCAAAGAGGGAGAGGACAGTCCGGGGGAAGGGCAAGCCCTCCCCGGTGTCAGAGAGAGTTCTGCGGGGATGGGTGGCAACCCTTTGACCCGGAGATTTCCCATGACAGATATGCTTACTGCAGGCGCGCCGTCGCGTGCCGCCGCGCTGCTTCAGGCGGCTCATCAACTGCTTCCCTATTTCGAACAGGGCAAGGCGCTCGATCAGACTTGCGTTCGCGACGCTATGGAGACCGCTTTTGGTGGCTCTGACACCTCCGGGGCTTGGGTCTGGAAGGACGGATATGAAGCTGGCGAGTGCGCACAGATCCTGTTGCTGCTCAAATATGGCGCGCTGATGCGCCGCCAATGTGAGACGCCCGCAAAGTTTTTGGCCATGGTCGAAAAGATTGCGGGCTTTGCATTGTCTCATACCCGACGCAGCGAGACGTCGCAAAAGTTGCAGCAATTCTCGACGCCGCTGCCACTGTCGTCGATCGTTACCGAGGCGGCGCAATGTCGGGCTGATGACGTGGTTCTGGAGCCGTCTGCCGGTACTGGCCTTTTGGCAATCTACGCGAAATTGGCGGGCGCAAAACTTCATCTCAATGAAATTGATGACGTCCGAGCGGATCTGTTGCGCCGTCTTTTCCCTGACGCTTCCGTGAGCCATCACGATGCGGGTTCTATTGACGACCGTCTTGATGCAGGGGTTGATCCGACCCTCATCATCATGAATCCGCCGTTCTCCGCCGCACCCGGTGTCGAAGGCCGTTACAAGGCTGCCATGGGACAGCATGTTCTGTCGGCGCTTGATCGGCTGCAGCCCGATGGCCGATTGGTCGTTGTCTCCGGTGCCAACTTCTCTCCAGCCAACAGCGCATTCCGCTCTGCGTTCAAACGCATCGGCGAGATCGCCTCGATCCGCTTTTCTGCGCCAATCGCGGGCCGTGTCTATGCACGCCACGGCACCACAACGGAAACCCGGCTGACGGTCATTGATAAGAAGCGCGATCTCTCGCCGGACTTGACCGCCGCCTATCATGATCAGGCGGAAAGCTCCCAAGCGCTTCTGGCCTTGGTGCAAGCCCATTGTCCGCCCCGCTTGATTGCTGGGCCAACAGAGCAGGCCGCAAACGCTTCAAGGTCCCCAGCCGTGCAGTCACCATCAATCCAATCTTTGCGAGACATAGCGCGCAGCCAGGTGCGGGCAGTCGAGGCGGAGAAGGCACGGCATCCATTTGATCTGATCGAGGCAAAAGAGATCGGCTATTTGCCCAAAGTCTGGGCCGAAAAATCAACCCGGCTCACGGAAGCGCTCTACGAAGGTTACGAGGTTCAGTCGATTACCATCGAAGGCGCACATCCGCACCCGACAGCCCTTGTGCAATCAGCCGCCATGGCTTCGGTCGCGCCACCCCTTCCCTCTTATCGGCCTAAACTGCACGCAAACCTGATCACCGACGGCGCGCTGTCCGACGCCCAGCTCGAAAGTATCATTTATGCGGGCGAAGCGCATGAACAACACCTCTCAAGCTGGTTCCGTAATGATGACGAAGACCAACGTCTTGTCGCGTGTGAAGCGGATGCCGAAGACGGGTTTCAATTGCGCAAAGGCTGGTTCCTCGGGGACGGTACGGGCTGTGGCAAGGGCAGACAGGTGGCCGGTGTCATCCTCGACAACTGGGTGCGGGGGCGCAAACGCGCGATCTGGGTTTCCAAATCCGACAAGCTGATCGAAGATGCTATTCGCGACTGGGCGGCGATCGGAGGACGCGCCTCTGATATCGTGCCATTGTCGAGGTTCAAACAGGGTTCAGACATTCGCCTCACGCAGGGTATCCTCTTTGTCACCTATGCGACGCTTCGCACGGCCGAGCGCCAACATGGCGATATCCTCAAAGCCTCGCGGCTCGATCAGGTCACGGCATGGCTTGGCAAAGACTTCGACGGTGTGATTGCGTTCGATGAGGCGCATGCCATGGCAAATGCTGCGGGGGAGAAAGGCAAAGAAGGTGGACGGGGCGACAAACAGGCCTCGCAACAGGGCTTGGCCGGCTTGAAACTGCAAAACCTCGTGCCCGATGCGCGGGTGCTCTATGTGTCGGCGACAGGTGCAACGATTGTTGGCAATCTCGCCTATGCCTCCCGTCTCGGTCTCTGGAGCACGGGAGATTCACCCTTTGCCACGCGCGAGCAGTTTATCGCGGATATGGAGGCGGGCGGGATCGCAGCAATGGAGATCATCTCACGTGATCTCAAAGCGCTTGGCCTCTATCTGGCGCGGTCTCTGTCTTACGAGGGTGTTGAATATGAGATGCTTGTCCATGATCTAACACCGCCACAGCGCGACATTTATGACAGCTACGCCGAAGCGTTTCAGGTCATTCATACAAACCTTGAAGCGGCACTTGAGGCTTCGGGCATCACTGCTGAGGGAGGCACGCTGAATGTGCAGGCCAAGTCTGCAGCGCGATCAGCGTTCGAGAGCAATAAACAGCGTTTCTTCAACCATCTGATCACCGCGATGAAATGCCCGAGCGTGATTAAATCCATTCAGAACGACTTAGAGAACGGTGCATCGGCGGTGGTTCAGATCGTCTCAACAAGCGAAGCCCTTATGGAACGGCGTCTGGCGCAGATCCCGGCATCGGAATGGCATGATCTGCATGTCGACATCACTCCCCGTGAATACGTACTGGATTACCTGATGCATTCCTTCCCGACACAGCTGTTTGAGCCGTACACCGATGAGGACGGCAATCTCAAATCGCGGGCCGCGCTTGATGGTGACGGGAACCCAATTGAATGTCGCGAGGCGGCGCGCAAACGCGATGCGATGGTTGAACGGCTTGGTGCACTGGCTCCGGTGCAAGGTGCGCTCGATCAGATCCTCTGGCACTTTGGTAAGGATCAGGTCGCAGAGGTGACTGGTCGCTCCCGGCGCATTGTACGCACGCGCGATCAACGTCTGAAGGTCGAGAACCGGCCGGGGTCATCCAACATCGGGGAGACGCAGGCTTTCATGAATGATGCAAAACGCATCCTGATCTTCTCCGATGCGGGTGGCACGGGGAGGTCCTACCACGCTGATCTTGGCGTCAAAAACCAGAGATTGCGGGTGCATTATCTGTTGGAGCCGGGTTGGCGTGCAGATAATGCAATCCAGGGGTTGGGCCGCACAAACCGCACCAATCAGGCGCAACCGCCGTTGTTTCGTCCCTGCGCCACAAACGTCAAAGGCGAAAAACGGTTTCTGTCAACGATTGCGCGACGGCTCGACACGCTCGGGGCAATCACCAAAGGACAGCGCGAGACCGGCGGCCAGAATATGTTCCGTACTGAGGATAATCTCGAAAGTGCCTATGCCCGCAAGGCCCTGCGCAACTTCTTCTGGGATTTGACAAAGGGGCGGATCAGCGCGTGTTCGCAGACGAGGTTCGAAGAGATGACCGGCCTGTCACTCATGGACAGTGACGGCACGCTGAAAGAGCAGCTGCCGCCGATCCAGCAATTCCTAAACCGGTGTCTGGCGCTGACCATCGATATGCAGGATGCTATCTTTGAATGCTTCGGGGGATTGCTCGAAGCGATCATCGATGACGCGATCGCGGCGGGCACTTATGAGGTCGGTTTGGAAACGCTACGCGCCGAAAAATTCGAGATTATCGACCGCAAGATGATCTTTGAGCACGCGGCGACGGGTGCGAAGGCGACGGCGCTGACGGTCGAACGCACAGAGCGCAACCATCCGCTGATTTTGGCGAAGGTCAAGGATTTCTGTCTGAGGCAGCCCAATGCCCAACTGATGCTCAACCGCAAATCGGAACGGGCAGCGGTTCTCATCCCAACCTCTAGCCTGATGACTGAAGAAGGCGAGCCCATCGCACGAGTTGAATTGATGCGGCCGATGGCGACAGACCGGATGCTGGAGTTTGAGCTGCCCGCGTCCCATTGGGAGGAGGTTAGTGACTTTGAATTCGAACGGGCCTGGACCAAAGAAGTCGACGCGGTGCCGGAAACATCCGTCTCCAAACTCACGCTGATCTCCGGCCTGTTGTTGCCGATCTGGGACCGTCTGCCCACCGACAACATGCGCATTTACCGCTTGCAGACAGAAGACGGCGAACGCGCCATTGGCCGGATGGTGACACAGTATCAACTGGCCAACGTCTATGCAGCGCTTGGCCTCGAGTGCTCGGTCGAGCTGACCGCAGATGAAATCTTCGACGCGGTCCTGAAACGCGGGCAAAGCCTGCCGCTGTCCGGTGGTCTTACCCTGCGCAGATCGCGGGTGATGAGCGAATACCGGCTGGAACTCACCGGTTACAATGCTGCGGCCTTGGAAAGCTATAAAGCGATGGGATGCTTTACCGAGATTATCTCCTGGGCCACGCGCCTGTTCATTCCGGCCCATGACAGCCATGTCTTGGATCAGCTCATGGCACGCCACAAGATCACAGCAGCCGGATCCGGAGAGAGGAGTGCTGCATGACCAATTATGGCAGCAAGTTTGAAAGACTGGATCCGGGCGCTCTGTCCCGCGGTCTGGCGCGTCATGCCGAAGCGTTCTGTCGGCATTGGTTTCCCGAAGGACGCAAGGTCGGCAATTATTGGCAAATGGCAGATATCTCCGGCGCAAAAGGTCGGAGTTTAACAATCCGGCTCAACGCCCAGGGTAATAGCCAAGCTGGTAAGTGGACTGACCATCAGAATGGCGATCATGGCGACTTGCTCGACCTGTTGCACTATCGCCTGGAACCGGTGGCCTATCCAGACCTGTTGCGGCAAGCCGCTGACTATCTCGGCGAGGCACCCGTGATACCAGATGACGGGACAAGCGATTATGAACCGGCCGTGACCTCCAATCGTCAGATAGAAGCGGGCCGCAGATTGTTCTCCTATGGCAGGCCGATCAAAAACACTTTGGCCGAGGCCTATCTGCGGGGTCGCGGCATCGCCCGGTTCGGACCGGCCTTGGCGTTTCATCCGAATGCCTATCTCAGGGCCGAGGATGGGACACGTCTGGAAATCCCGGCACTTCTTGCGGCGATCACCGACAATGCGGGCACGGTCACAGGATGTTCGCGCGTCTTTCTCAATGCGCAGACAAGCGGTCTGGCCGACATCGAGGCCCCGAAACGTGTGCTCGGCCGTCTGCATGGCAACGCGATCCGGTTTGGTGAGGTAAGCGCCTGCACCGATCTTCTCGCCGGCGAAGGTCTCGAAAACACTTTGTCCGTCGGCATGGCGCTGCCAAAGGCGGCTTTAGCCTCTTGCCTGACAGCAAACCATCTCGCCGCATTCGCCTATCCAGCCTCGATCAAGCGCCTCTGGATCGCGCGCGATAATGATGAGGCCGGCGCGCGCGCCGCAACCCGGCTCGCAGATCGCGCCGATGCTGACGGGATCGAACCGCTCATTCTGACCCCGGAGCGAGACGACTTCAACCTGGACCTCACGACGGACGGCGTGACGAAACTGCGCCGTCGATTGGCAGCCTTCATCAACGCGCATGCATCTGAGCATGATCTCTGGCCCTCCGCGTAAGGGTTGCCGGAAGGGAGCAAGGATCAGGCGCTGACCTTTTGGCGGTGGCGCTGCGTCCTGTCCCGTTTGGATTCCTCGGTCGATGGACCGACAGGTCGGGCGCAGAGGCGCCCTCATCCCGGGCCGCAACGGCCAGGTCCCGTAAATTTCCCCTGGGCGCTGCGCACCCATTCCTCGCGGGACAAATTTTCGCGCCCTGCCCATCCTCCGCTGCGCTACGGCCCTCCGGGTGCAGCCGGGCTGCCGACGGTCCTTTCATCGCCCTATCCAAATCGGATCAGGACGAAACCCAAAGCCTCAAAAAAGGACCCAACCCATGACCCTCGCATCCTCCACCTTCACCCCCGACGCAAGCGCCACAGCCAGCGTCCTGGACGACCTCGCCCTCTACGGCGCGACACCACCCGCAGACGAAATCGATCGTCGCCCTCTGCCCGAAGAGGACCAGACTGAGATCGCCATCCGCTCCATGGTCGAGGCGAGCCACATGCTTCTCGCCGACACCCAGCTCGAAGAGGATCTGCAAGAGATGCTCTGGTCCCTCACCAACATCTTTCATCGCCGCCTGAACCGATTGGAGCGCCAGCTCGACGAGAATGAATGCGAACAACGCGACCTGGTGAGATGTCAGGACGGATCAGAGGTCAAAAGCCTGGAGTTGGAACGCAAGATCGACCGCGGACAAAAACTTGTCGAGCACCGGGACGCCTATGAGGCGATGCGGGATGCGTCAGCCGCCCATTTCCACACAGAGACCGGATCGATCTGGATGCCAAGATCAGGATCGCGGGTCTCTCACAAGAACCTCACAGCCTCGGTGGTCGACAGCCGCAACTTCCTCTCCGCAGAAAGACGCAAGAAGAATGAAATCCACTGTCCCGATGGCACCCGCATCGCCTTCACCGGCGGCGACTACCAGGATTACGATGCGATTTGGACCATCCTCGACGGGTCGAGAGAGAAATATCCGGACATGATCCTGCTGCATGGCGGCACACCGAACGGAGCCGAATATATCGCGAGCCTCTGGGCAGAAAACCGAGGCGTCACCCAAGTGATCTTCCGTCCCGATTGGAAGTCACACAACAAAGCCGCCCCCTTCAAGCGCAACGATAAACTCTTGAAGACCATGCCGAGGGGCATCATCGCCTGCCCCGGCTCCGGCATCCACGAGAACCTCGTCGACAAAGCCCGCAAGCTGGGCATTCCGGTCAAAAGGATTGGGGGCTAACGCTCCCTTCCCTCTGGCGCGTGATCATCAAGCATACGCGCCAGACAATCGATTTCATTCATCACATCGACAATGTCTCGTGTCGCTGATAAATTAAGAAAAGCCCGTAGAGCAAAACTGGTGTCGGTTTTTACGGCAAGAACGGCAAGTTTTCGCGCAATAACCCCAAACTGGTCCGTCGTCATACCATTCACCTATGCAGCCGCCATCTCATATGCTTTTATATCATTATATATAACGATATAAAAGTATCAGTCCTGTGGATCAACATGACGATGAACCGAACGAACGATGGGGATGTGGATGCGCTTGGCCCAGAACGTATTTTTGATTTTCGGGCTGTTGAGCTGCGCAGCTTGCGCGGTCACCACCTCGCCTGAAACCACCAGCCTGTCAGCTTTGATTGATGCGGAAACTTCGGTGGTGGATCGCGAGATTGCCGACGCTGGTCTCTACAATGGTGTGCTCGAGCCGTATGCGACGGGCACCACGACGCTGCTAAATCCCGATGTCGTGACCGATGAACTTCTGATGACAGTCGTGCATTCAGCGTTCACCGGCCCCATCGAAGATCTCGTCTCCACAATGGCGCTTGAGACCGGATACCGCGTGATCGCTCAAGGTGAGAAACCTGGTGCGCCGATCATGATCACACTCATTCAAAGAGACCTGCCCGCCATGGGCGCACTGCGCGAGGCGTTCTTTCAAGGCAAGGAACGCGCAACGCTGGTCGTCGATCAACGCGCGAAGACGATGACGATTGTCTATAGTCGGCCTGAACGTAGCCCGGTTCCCCATATCGAGGACACGGAAGTATGATGCATCATCTGCGCCGCCCCCTTTTGCCGTTGCTGGCCTTTGCCATCTTAGCCGGGTGCGAAACCCTCCAGCCTGAAGAGGCAGAGTTCCAAGAGCCTGACCCAATCCTCATCGGCGGTCCAGATCAGTTTCGTTCCGACAGACCACCTGCCGACTTCACCGAGTTCAGTGCCCGCACACGACGCGGGAATTACGAGACGTCGGTCGACGAAGATCGCTATGATCTGTTGCGGGAGGCGGCCGTGTCTTATGCCGCGCAGGCTGGCTATCAGCACCGTGTCTGGGAAGTCATGCGGCAGCTTGAACAGGACAGTGCCAAGCTTTCGCGCACGTTTGATTTCAACAGGGTTTCTTACCGCGCGCCCAGAGAGACGGGATATATCCTCCCACCCGTCGTGAGCCGCGCCACGGCTGCCATAAATGTGGACGAGAGTGGGCAATCTGCGGTGGCAGCTGATGAGTTCTACCGCCTCGAGATTCCAGGGCGCATCGTCACGATCATACCGACCTGGCGCGACTATCTCGTTATTCCGCTTGAGGAGGCGAGTGAGCCCGACGATGATTTTCTGCCGCAAAATAGAGAAGAGAAGCAGGTGTTCAATCGCTTCGCCGCGGAGGGGTGGCAGGCCGGTGTTGAACAGGCCGATGAGGCATTGGGCTTAAATTTTGCAAGGTTGAAGCGCGACTATCTGGGCATGGTTGAGTACCGCAGGATGGTGCAGGCCGGGTTGGTGAAAGAGCTTGTCCTCGCGTCCAGCGAGCGCCGATCCGCTGGTGATGGGGACGAACTCTTCATTGGTGAACGTCGGGTGCAAATCGTCAGCTCAGCACGGTTTGTCCGGGATCCCAGCCAGTGGACGCCTTTGCAGAGGCGTTATGCGGTGACGAAATGATCGATCTCGACAGGATCGATCTCACCCCACCCGATCCCAACGAACCTGAAGTCACCATCCTGAAAGATGAGCCCAATCGGTTCGATAGCGATCTATCGGCCTTTGATCATTTCCTTGTTGGGGCTGCGATGAAGGGGGCGTCTGACATCAACATTAGTGCTGACCTGCGGATGCGTGTGCAGTTGCACGGCGACCAGAGGCTGGCCACGAAACGCCGCCTGCTGATCACCGAAGTGCAGGCGATGCTGGCGCATCTGTGGTCTGCCAACGATGCGATGTCCTTGGTTAGCGCGGGACGGCCTTTAGACTTTTCATATGAGAAGAAGATTGATCGCAAACGCAGTCAACGGTTCCGGGTGAACGCAACCGGCGAACAAAGGTTTGGCACGAACGGGGTGCAGATTACGCTACGCGCCCTGCCCGATACGACACCAACACTAGATGATGTCGGACTTGAAGAAGAACTGCGCGACAGGTTGGAACCTGCAAGCGGTATCATCGTCGTTGCTGGCGCGACCGGCCACGGCAAGTCGACAACTATGGCGGCCATGACCCGGTGCCATTTGGAGAATCGGGATCGATCTCGCAAGATTATCGATCTACAGGCACCGATTGAATACACGTTCCGGGACATCAACACGGACGCCGCCGATGTTGCGTCCTTCATCAGCCAGTCCGAGATCGGTGTTGGTCGCAACATCCCCACTTTTGCGGAAGGTGTCCGCGCCGCCATGCGTCGCGCGCCTGCAGTGATCAATGTAGGTGAGAGTCGCGACCGCGAGAGTATGGAAGCCTGTATTGAAGCCTGCCTGACCGGGCATTTGGTAAACACCACGACCCACGCAGGCTCAACCTCAGAAGCGCTCCGCCGCATGGCTTTCCTCTTTCCACACGAAGAGCAGGCGGCCCGCTCTTTTGATCTGGTGACCTCTCTCAATCTGATCATCTGGCAGAGGCTGGTCAAAACGGCTGACAGAGAAGGCCGCGTCGCACTGCGTGAATATATCGTGTTCGATCAAAACGTGCGGGATCGGTTCTTGAGTGTGCCGCCGTTGGAATGGGTCAACGTTGTGAAGCAGATTTTCTCTGACAGTTGTTCCAACCCAAACCTGATCGCCAGGACAATGTCCCAGTCCGCCGAGCATTTGGTTCAGCGTAAGATCGTCAGAGTGGAAGATGTTGCCGGCATCCTGCGGTCGGTATCGGGTTTTAAGGAAAACTGAGCTGTGACGAACGACCACGGCGTCCAATCGGGCGAAAACGTGGCTAAACCGTTCAGCTTTGGCTGGAGTTTTTGGCGCAGCTAAGCTGCTGCTTTTACATGCGTCTAATGCATACCCTTTTCTGCCTCCCGACGCTGAAACCGGTCGTTCGCTGCGCGTCGTTTGGACTCACAGATCGCGGACGGAGCCGACCTTGCGGCCCCAGTGGCCAACGTTCGCTTTCCAAATGCTGTACATGCGATGGAAATCAGTAAGTGCGGAAACCAGATCTCTGCTAAGGCTGCAGTGTGAACCTTTAATGCCGCAAGAAGCGGACTGTGGCGAGCTAATTACCGTATGTCATAGGAAGGAACCGAGAGTGCCAAAAGGCTGAGTTGTTGATGCATTCATGATCCGAATGGCGGGCAATTTCCTCCCCAAAGCGCATAAGCGCGCTTACATTCATCACGACGATGTTGGCGCGCAAGTCGCTCTAATTGCGAACTTCTGAAGTGACTTCTTGCAGAAATGTAGACTTAGTGCCTCTTCTCAAAAGTCGTATTGAATGCCACGGATACACGCTCCTCGTCGGTTTCGTTTGGATACACCCAGTGGACCAAGTAGGACGGAAAAAGGATCAACTCGCCTGGTTGCGGACGGATGGCCTTCTTGGCTCCGAATGTTGGTGAATTGAGAATGCGCCAATTGGGAAGGTCTGTACGGGGGTTCAAGAACTCGATCTTGCCGGACTCACCTTTCTCGACCGCTGGCTGCGACACATAATAGACGCCAGACCAATGTGCGCCGGGGTGGGTATGGGGCGCATTGTAACCACCTACGGGTGTCACGTTCATCCAGCCGAAAACGTCCATCTTTAAGGTCGATATCTCAAGTTTAGGGCTGACATTCTGTGTTGCAATATAGCTTGCAGCTTCAGCGACGGTCTTAAGCGTCTTGATGCAGGGCGACGTCGATTTAAACAGGCTTCCAGATGAATGCCATGCACCATAGTTCGACTTTTCAACACCGACGCTTTTCTTTCTTAGCCGACGTCCTTCCTCAAGAAGATCGTTGTTGAAAGCCTCTGCGTCCGGCAATTTGAACCGAAACAAGGGTGTCGAAAAGAGATCTTCGCAGTCTGTTTGTTCAAGAGTGTCCATAGCCTGCATCCAGTATCGATTTATTTCCCAATTATCCACCAAACGAAGCCGGGGCCAAACGCGCTGACCGCATGTGACATCCCGTAAAGGACCGCGATTCGGGACTTTGCAAACCTTGAGCTTCCAAGCTATCTCTGCACCAGCAGTTTGAAATGTCTATAAGGCTACGCGAAAAATGACCAAGTTCGATCTTGTGATATTCGATTGTGATGGGGTGCTTCTCGACAGCGAGATAATTGCGTGCCGTGCAGATGCCGAAGCCTACACACGGTTGGGATATGTAATCACAACAGAAGAGGTTTCGAGGCGCTTTGCAGGTATGCCCGACGAGGCTGTTGATGCAGCGCTGGCGGAAGAGCTTGGCCAGCCGCTCCCGCCTGATTTTAGGTCTGAGATAAAGAAAACCGTAATTGAAAAATACCGAACAGAGTTAAAAGCTATTGATGGTGCAATCGCTCTACTTTCCTCACTAAAAGCAGCCAAGTGCATAGCATCGTCAGCCGCCCCTGCAAAACTGGCGCTTGGGTTGATCGAGACAGAAATGTTCGAACTGGTTTACCCAAATATCTTCTCGACAAAGTTGGTTGAAAAGGGAAAGCCACATCCTGATATATTTCTATACGCCGCCCGAAAAATGGGTGCTTCGCCATCACGTTGCATTGTGGTCGAGGATAGCGTGGCAGGCGTAACTGCCGCAAAATCAGCGGGAATGACATGTATAGGATTTACTGGCGGCTCTCACTGCGCTGATGGACACTCACAGCGTTTGTATGCCGCCGGTGCGGACACCGTTGTTAATAGGCTTGAAGCTGTAAGACCGCTCACTGAGTGACCGATTGGACTCGAAGCTGCCGTTGAGGCTCCGCCGACCTTATGGCCAGGTCAGGCCCCATTCAGGAGTGCGGCGCATTTGCCGCCCAACCGCACAGCAGAGAAGCCCGCGCATCTGTTTCACGACTGGGATTGGTTTCCATGTCGTGGCCGCAACTGTCCTGGTGCCCGATTTTGTTGATTTTTGCCGAACCTTCACTTTCCACCTAATGGATCGAAGCCACCGGCTTCCAGCCGGTCCGCTTTAGCGAACTTTTCTCTGATCTTCTCTCCTGAATTTTGAAACCCGCCGTGGCGGTATGGTTTCAAAATTCAGGAGAGAAGATCATGCGTTATTC
>DRFG01000206.1 GCA_011050655.1 Roseobacter sp. | reverse complement strand
TTCTCCTGTGTCATGGGAACCTCCTGTTTGACGATTGAGAAGGTCCCAATCATCAAGCAAGAGCCCCAAAACACGAAAACAACGTCAAATCAGTAAGTAGAACGACCGCAACAAGCGCCAGTGCCGCGCGAGCGGCTTAGTCCACGAGCCCTCTTTACCGATTTTCTGCATTGCCGCGAATGTCCGCAATCGGAAAACTGAAAGTAGCAGTTGCAATTTCCGACTTCGAGTGAACCTAGGTTAAAGGTTATGAAATGTGCCGAATGAACCGAACACCTGAGGAGCGGCTTAAATCTTGATAAGGGAAACAAGGAAATCGTGCCCCGAAATTCCAGCCCAAAGCGGAGCAATAGACTAAATTCTGAGAGCGTTTCTCGATCGGTAGGTAGAGCGGTCAATTAGGTTAACAGAAATACCTTGAATGACTGACACGCTGCCAGAGCAAGGTTTTCAATTGGAATTCATGGAATAGCTACAAAGCTTGAACTGACGAGGTCTGCGATGCGGCCTTTGCATGTATTTGCAAAGGCCGCCTTTCGAAGTATTTAGAAGAAGCCCAACTTATTGGGGCTATAACTCACCAACAAGTTCTTGGTTTGCTGGTAGTGGTCCAGCATCATCTTGTGGTTTTCACGGCCAATGCCCGATTGCTTATAGCCGCCAAACGCTGCGTGGGCTGGATAGGCGTGATAGTTGTTCACCCACACGCGGCCAGCCTCGATGGCACGCCCAAAGCGGTAGCAGGTGTTCATGTCACGCGACCAAACGCCAGCGCCGAGGCCATACATCGTGTCGTTCGCGATTTCCAAAGCTTCGGCTTCATCCTTGAACGTCGTTACCGACACGACGGGCCCAAAAATTTCCTCTTGGAAAACCCGCATCTTGTTGTGACCCTTGAGGATCGTCGGTTGGATGTAGTTCCCGCCTGACAATTCACCGTTGAACCGCGCTGAACCACCACCAGCCAGCACTTCGGCGCCTTCTTCGCGACCGATCGTGAAATAGCCCATGATCTTGTCGTGTTGGGCCTTGCTGACTTGTGCACCGACCATGGTCTCGGGGTCGCGAGGGTCGCCGTGCTTGATCGCAGCGACGCGTTTGATGCAGCGCGCGATGAACTCTTCGTAGATGTCCTCTTGGATCAGCGCACGTGAAGGGCAGGTGCAGACTTCGCCTTGGTTGAAGGCGAACAGAACGAAGCCTTCGACGGCCTTGTCCAAGAACGCATCATCCTTTGCCATCACGTCAGAAAAGAAGATGTTTGGCGACTTGCCACCCAGTTCAAGCGTGACGGGGATCAGGTTCTTGGTCGCCGCTTCCATGATTTTGCGTCCCGTGACGGTGGACCCAGTGAAGGCGATTTTTGCAATGCGCGAGGAACTGGCAAGTGCTGCGCCGACTTCTCCGCCAAAGCCGTTGACGATATTTAATGTGCCGGCTGGCAACAAATCGTTGATTAGTTCTGCAAAGACCATGATCGCGGCAGGCGTTTGTTCGGCTGGTTTCATTACGACGCAGTTGCCCGCAGCCAAAGCAGGGGCCAGTTTCCATGCCGCCATCAGCAAAGAAAAGTTCCAAGGAATGATCTGGCCGACAACGCCCAAGGGCTCGTGGTAGTGATAGGCGACGGTGTCGTTGTCGATCTCGCTCATGTTGCCTTCTTGCGCGCGCAAAACACCTGCAAAATAGCGGAAGTGGTCGGCGCAAAGTGGCACGTCTGCGTTCATCGTTTCGCGGATCGGCTTGCCGTTGTCCCATGTTTCGGCAGTGGCCAAGAGTTCTAGGTTCTCTTCGATCCGGTCCGCAATTTTAAGCAAAATATTCGCGCGATGCGTGGCAGATGTTTTGCCCCAAGCGTCTTTGGCAGCGTGGGCTGCATCAAGTGCGAGCTCAATATCCGCCGCGTCAGAGCGGGCGCATTCGTTGATCAAGCCACCGGTAATGGGCGTCACGTTTTCGAAGTATTTGCCATTGACGGGTGGCACAAACGCGCCGCCGATATAGTTGTCGTAGCGCAGCTTAAACGGCGACACATATGTGCCTGCCTCGGTGTGGGTCATATCGTTCATTTGAAATCCTCCATTGTTATCCGGCTTCTCCTCCCGGATTACAAAGAGTGTGACTTGCGTCGTGCGCCACGTCTTGTGGCAGGAAGGTGTCGCGGGATTAAAGGTGTCTCACCAATGAGACAGTTTCCCCTAACTATCTTCAAGTCCAAGCCGCTTCATCCGCCGATAAAGCGTCGCACGACCGATCCCAAGCTGGCGCGCGGCCTGCGATACGTTGTTTCCGGCCCGTGCCAACGCACGAATCACAGCGGCCTTTTCGGCCTTCTCAAATCCTGTAGGGCCATCTTCACGTCCCAGTATGTCTGTTGCAGGGCGCGCGACTAAATCACCCGTCCGTTGCAGCCCAAAGACACGGCGGGCCTCGCGGGTGGCCCCTATCACCAAATCACTTTCGTCAATGGCAAGTAGCGTTGAGGCCTCGGCGTCGTCGCTCTCGGCCACAATGATCCGCGCGGATGAAAAGGCGGCCCTGAAATTCGCGGCTTCAATCGCGCGTGCGGTTTGGGCCACTTGGGCCGCGATCAGGCGATTGAAGGCCTCCGTTTGATCTGCACGCGCGGATGATAAATCAAGCGCCGCCACAAGTTGACCGTTGCTGCCGTAGATCGGCGCGTCGATGCAACTCATGCCTGTGTTGCGCGTATAGAAATGCTCGTCTTGATGAATGATTACATGACGTTGCTCGGTCAGACAGGTCCCAATGCCGTTCGTGCCTTCTTTCTCTTCACTCCAGTCGGCACCGGTTGTGAGGCCCCAACCTTCAAATGCCATAGCGTCAGCATCAGAGAGACGTTGATCTAGGATGATGCCATCTGTATCGGTCAGGAAAACCGCGCAACCCGATTGCCCGACCAGAGAGAAAAGCGCGTCCAAACGCGGGCTCGCGACGGTCATGAATTTTTCGAGCGTCTCCATCCTGAATTGCAGACTTTTTTGCTCTATTCGGTCAGGTGCCCGATGCTCATCAGGGTCCAGTCCATGCTTAATGACAGAACGGTGCCAACTCGCAGCAACCCGCGACTTTGCCGCAGCCGATGTCGACTGCGTTGCCTCCATCACAATATCAGCATGCGATGCCTTTGGTGTCATTTTGCTCTCCCTACAGCATCATTAAGACGCGCTGGTCTCGGTTTGTCGACTACTGTCCTAACCTTCACTGCCAGTGGGGCTCATTGCGCCAAGAAATTTTGACGCCCTCCTTTTTCAAATTCTTGGGCTGTTCTGTCGTTGGGATGAAGTCCTGCCGATTGAAATGGTTCCCCGAAGTGGGGACTTTAAATGGACCAAAAGGGAAAGTGACTTTCGACTCGGAGGCCCAGTTCCCACCCGAGGTGCTTTCTCTAAATATGCCCCCATTAAATGCGGCCATTGATCTTCGCGGAGTTAAAGTCAGCTTCGATGAAGGTTTTTCGATGCGGGCCACTGCGCGAGATTTCGACGCGGGACTGACTTTGGCCCGCGTTGACAAACCTCTCAAGGAGGAAGCCGTGGGATGCTGAGTGTGACCTATGGGGAAAGTGTGAGGCTGCTGTGGGTT
>DRFG01000205.1 GCA_011050655.1 Roseobacter sp. | reverse complement strand
GCGCCGTTTCAGCCCAATCGAATTCTTGGATTAACTGACCCATCTCCCCACCACCGGAGGGGCGAGTAACGCTCCCGTAACTTTCAATCTGCATTTACTGGCTCCTGCTCGATGCCGTGATGTGATTGCGTGTCGCTCAGTCACTAACTAATTCATAGTGGAGCCGGTGCAACCAATTCGAACAGAATTTCGGTGCGTTTAATGCCGCCAAGGTAAAATAGTGGATGAACTGAGCCTGATTTATCGAAGGCTATTTAGTTGTTCTCAAAAGGTTTTACCAACTGTGTTCATGTCTGCACAGAATGCCTCGTCAGCTTCAGTTGGGATGATGTATCTGATGGGTTCCAGCAGGCGGCGGTTGTTGAACCCGTCGACCCATTTGCGGGTTTCTGATTCGACCCCACACACCTCTCGATGTTGCTTGATGAACGCGATCATTTCCGAAACGGGCGGTCGCGCGCCACCTGCGCGAAATACGCTGATGCCTTCTTCAGAATTTCGTTGGCTTTCCGAAGCTGGCGGTGCTCACGTTCCAACGGTTTGATCCGGTCCCGTTCAGCTTTCTTAATGCCATCGCGTCAACCGCTGGCCGTCTCGGCGCGGCGAACCCAAGTACGAAGTGTATCAGCACACAACCAATCTTGGACGCAATCGATTTGGTCGCAGCAGATTGGCTCCCGAATTCACTTGGATGTTCGAACACCATCCACACTACACGTTCCCGCACTTCAGCTTCCCTTTGATTGCTTTGCAATCAACGGCCAACCAGTGAGATGAATGTCTGTTTCCTCATTTATTTTTTCCGTGACAGACAGTGCGCCATTGCTCATAGTCAATCACTGGATGGCTAGCAATCACCAGAGAAGTTCCGTCTCATGCCAACCCGGTAGACGGCAGTGCAAAAATAATAGCGGGGCCACTACACGCGTAATTCATTCATCATGGCACTTCTCTTGTTAATTTTTGATCCGAAAAGCGGCGACTTAGCTCTGCGTTGCCCCAATGAAATGCCGTGTAATATTGGTTCAGTTGGCTAATTAAGGTCGGATCGGAAATTAACGCCTTCATTGCTCTGCTACGACAGCCAATTATCAAACATGCATTTTGCCTGATCTGAAATTAACTCAGATCAGGTACTGCATTTGCACCGCATGAAAGAGGGAGGCCGTAGCTTAGCCCGCGCCCGATCCTATGGGCCAGTGCGGACCATGCTTGTGCGAGCGCGGGCGATAACTCTTGTCTCAGAACCGTATCGAACAGCGAAAGCCAAACTGCAAAATGATCGGCTTTGACGTCGCCCGCAGCCGCATGAACCTGCATCGGGTTGCCATTGTAACACCGCTCCCGCAAAAGCGCGTTTCGCCAGAAACGTACGACCTTTGCCTCGTGCTGCTCCCAGTCTGTCACATGCGCACCAAAGACCGGCCCAAGTAGTGGGTCCACGCGCGCACGGGCATAAAACCGCGCCACGACTTTTTGAATTTGGTCTACGGTAACGGGAAGGCGCGGCGGGATACTCACACTACGACGATCCAGACGACAATGAGGCTTATTACCAAGTAGACAAGCGTGTTGACCAGCCAGCGTAGCAGCCCGGCCTCGCCCTCAGGATCAACGCCTACTTTTTCGCAGACTTTAGTACCTGGCCATAGAAAAGCTTCGGACAGTGTCATGGGAGGCCCCCTTAATGCGTATTTTAGATACGCATTAGGTAGCACTTTTAATTGCGCACTTCAAATGCTAAATATTGCGTTATGCAATTAGACAAATTTACTGATTACGCCCTACGGATACTGATAACATTGGCAGTACGCGTGCCTGCGCGCGTTCCGACGTCGCAGATCGCCTCACTATACGGTTTGTCCGAACATCATCTGTCAAAGGTTGCGACACAGCTTGTTGCCGAAGGCTTTGCTGCGTCCGAGAGAGGGCGCAATGGCGGCTTGGTTCTCGGACGTAGTGCCAATCTGATTATCATTGGCGATGTGGTGCGAGCGATGAAGCGCGATGACCCTGTAGCAGAGTGTTTTGGGAATAATAAATCCTGCCGGATTTTGCCAGCTTGCGGGCTGAGGGGGCCGCTCTCTCTGGCGCAAGAGGCGTTTTTTGCCACACTTGATGGCTATACATTAGCAGATGTAGTGCGGCCTCGCAGCGCGCTCGCTGCACTTCTTGAGGCATAAGCATGCCGCCCCCGAAGCACCTAAACTAAGTATTGCTTCATCGGGCGGCGGATAGCGTGCCGGGTGACAGTTTGATTGTCCGCGGCAAGGTAGCCATCAGCAGGCGGATCGGGAATTCTAAGTTGCGGAAAATTCGGCCGGTTTCCATGAGAGGTTGGGCGCAAATTTGCCTGCCTCTTAGTTTTCAAACTTTGCTTCAGAAGTTAAAGTCTCGGCGAAGGCTGGGGGACAGCCACCAACTAAACGGTTACGTCCCACCACCAATAGGACACGTGTCAGCATGAAAGCGACACTATATGTCGTAAATCGACATTTTTCTTTTTCTGAAAAGAGAGTGAGCAGTCCGACTGCTTGAATGGCGATTACGACGGTCATGAGCTTTGTGTGGGTATGCCAGAAACTTGGCTGCGACCCGCCTCAAAACGAAAATCAAAGAAGATACGCCCTATGAAGAGCCTGATAATCTCGGCGCTGCATTCGCAGCACTTGCGGCCCCCACGGTGGCCTTGGCGCAGGAACAATGCGGCGAAGTCACGATCACCCAGATGAACTAGGATTCTGCTGCCATTGTAACGTCAGTATCCGAGTTTCTGATGGAACAGGGGTATGGATGTGACGTGACCGCTGTACCGTCCGACACCACACCCGCAATGATGTCGCTGTCCGAAAACAACGAGCCGGAAATCGTGTCCGAGCTTTGGACCAATTCGGCGGGTGATGCGTACCAAAAGTTGAAAGCAGACGGCAAGATCGAAGAGCTTGGCAGCGTGCTTGATCCAGGCGGTGTCGAAGGCTGGTGGCTTCCGACCTATCAAGTTGAAGCGCACCCTGAGCTTGCGACAATCGAAGGCGTGATGGCTAACCCCGAGCTGGTGGGTGGCATGTTCAACAACTGCCCCGATGGCTGGGGTTGCCGCATCGTAAACGATAACCTGATCCGCGCTTTCAACCTTGAAGAAAGTGGCATCGAAGTCTTCAACCACGGTTCCGGCGAAACGCTGGCGACGTCGATGGCGGCTGCTTACGAAAACGAAGAACCTTGGTTCGGCTACTACTGGGGCCCGACGCCGCCGCTTGGCATGTTTGATATGACGAGCGTTGATCTGGGTGGCTACGACGCCGAGGCAATTGCGCCCCTGCGGAACGCCGATGCGCCTAATCCCAAAGCCTCGTCCTTTTCCGCAGCACCTGTGGCGGCGATTGTGACCAAGGATTTCACGACGTCGCATCCTGACATTGCCGCCATGATGGGCAAGGTAAGGCCGCCTTAAGGCTTGATCTAACAAACGCGCGGCGGCACACAAATATATATGGTCAACTTATATTGAGACTTCCGTTCTGAGGCTTTCGTAGCTTTTGACGTGCCGAAGGCCACTGAACGCCGCAACCACGAACGACAGTACGAAGGCAGCGATGACCAGTATCAGACCAGCTTGCGCCGAAGTCGTGCCGATGTACGCTCCCGCAATCAGTGCTGACAAAGGGCGCACACCATAGATGGCAGTCTGAATGACAGCATTGACGCAGCCAAGCATCTGGCCCGGAGATACCGCTTGTCGGACTGAGTTCTGGGCGATCAGCCACATTGATGGGCCGAACCCGAGAATAAAGAACGCGGTGCAAATCAGGACTAAAGGGCCGTGTGCCGGTAACAGATAAAGGATGGCTGATGCCAATATCGAGACACCTGGTCCGAATAAAAGAACTAAATTTGGCGGAATACGAGTACCATATGCGCGACTAATCCAAGACCCAACGATTGCACCAGCTCCAAATGCGGCAAGCGCGATCCCAAACGTGCCCGCCCCGATCAAATACATGTCACGGATTAACGGCACCATCGTCACCAAAAGAGCTGAAAATGCAAAGTTCCAGAAGATCGCGCAGAGCAAGATAGCTCGCAAGAGGCTATGGTGCATCACGTATTTTCCGCCTTCGAGAATTCTGCGAAATATACCTTCCGATGCGATGTTCGGCGCGACTTCGAAATCTGGAAGCTGCAGAGCAAAGAAGCAGGCGGCGACAGCGCCAACCGCCGCAAGAACAAAAAACCAGCCTGCGGAAACATGTGCAACTGCGATACCGATAGAGAGCGGCACGGCGAAAGAGGCCAGTGCGCGAGGTAATTCTATGCTGGCGTTAGCCGTTCCCAAATCCTTTGGGGCAACAACTTTAGGGATGATCGAAAGCGTCGTGAGTACAAACAGCACAATGCCGAACCCCGATAGCGCCACGGAAAGTCCAAACCAGAACAAACTCCCTAGGACCACGGCAGCGGCGGCCCCACTGAACCCCACAAGCGAGAGCATGGTTGCCCCGATCACAAGCGTTCTTTGTTGATAGACATCAACCAGAATTCCAAAGGGGATTGATCCCAGCAGATGTGCCATCGACTGACACGCGATAAGCAAGCCGATAATCTCAGCCGGGGCGTCAAAGATCAGAGCGGCAAACAGCGGAACCGAAACGAGTGCGATTTGGTCGGCAATGTGGATGCCATAGGCCGCACGTGTCAGTTGTCCTAATGTGGTCATGTTTGTTCTCCTGAGGATCTGCAATAAGAGCAATAGGATCAGAAAAGTATGCAATCGACCCGAAACGTGCGATTAAGCCGCCATTCAGTGCATTGCAGAATCCGCGGTTGTAGGCTCACAGCCCACCTTGGATGCGTCGCAGCCTTTTGCGATACTGTGCACCGTCGGTTTTCGTTGTGATGGCGTCCGGACAGATCAAAGGACGGGCATCGGTCCTGCAATGCAAAACCAAAGAATGAGTTCGGTTCGAAATTTCCAAATGCTTGTGCCTCGGTGATGAAGTGTACGGAAAATCAGATGATGGTCGGGGCCGCATATCTTTGGCCCTGACGTTTTCATGAGCGCCTCCATATCTTAACGCGCCAATATGCCGGGATTGTGCGGGACTGGATTTGGGCGATCAGCTTGGAAATCACTGCCTATGACACTCATTCAATGCAGCGGACGAACGGCACCCAGATTTAATGGAAACGCGTAACTTATGTGCCGTTCAACTCCTGTAGGGGCATACCAAAATGGACAGCACTGTTCGGCGGTGGGGCATCGAACGCGAAGACGCGCTGGCAATCGCAAAAGCCCTTGCAATCTAAGCGTCTTGGCCGTCCTTCGCGGACGCCCAGAAGGAGGTACCCGATGACCCAGTGGCTGTTGCTGTGCCGCTTTCGCATTGCTGATGTTCAGGCATCGCGCAGCATATCGTCGGCCGAGATGTCGGTTGGCGGACAATCCGGCTTGATGCCATTGCGGCATTGAACGTCATGAAGCCTTACTTTACTTTATAAGGGAGGCAACTCCCGACATGCGCTTAGACTCACTTTTATATCCATCATTGTTGCAAATGTGGGTTCACTCTACCATTTGCTCAGAGCATGACTTAACCTCTACACCCATCATATGAAGATGAAATCTTACATGAATACGATCAAAATGAAGTCACTCCTGTTCGACGGGTTCCTTGCTGGCTGGACCTCTTTGTTTTCTTTGGGAGTGCTGGCCTTTTGGTTGGTTGGGTCGCCCCGAAAAGCAATTAGGGCTACAACTCGCCTGTGGGTGCGCGGAATTTTGTTCGGACTGAAGCATGTGGTAGGGCTGCGTTATGTCGAGAAGGGTCGCGATTTGATGCCGGCAGAACCCTGTCTCATCGTTTGCAATCATCAATCCACTTGGGAAACGCTGGCGGCTCTGGTTCTCTTCCCGGACGTCGCAATCGTCGCGAAACAAGAACTGCTGCGAATTCCGATTATCGGTTGGTACCTTCGAAAATCACCGATGATCATCATTGATCGGGAAAGCGGGTCCAAGGCACTTAAGGCTATGCTAAACCAGAGTCATGAAGCGCTCGCCGCCGGCCGCTCGGTTCTCGTTTTTCCACAAGGAACACGTAAGGACGAGATGGAGCCAATCAAGTTCAGGCGTGGGGTTGAATTGCTGTATTCAAAGCTGGGGGTACCTGTGCTACCCGTCTTGGTGAACTCGGGCAAATTCTGGGGGGCCAGCGGATCAAGCAAGCGTGGGGGGACAATCACGGTCTCTTATTTACCACCTATCCCACCTGGGATGTCGGCCGAACTGTTCGTTCTAAAGGCCGAATCGCAGATGGAGGCGGAGCGAGTGATATTGCCCTAACCGCCGTATCAGGGGTGCATTCTACGAAGTAGGGGCCGCTGTCCGGAGGTGTTCCATCACCCCACGGATATCAACCCGAAATGCCCTTGGAATACGATCAATCGGAAGAAGCACAGCATCGCGACGCCATTTTCCCTGAAACGCGTTTTCACATTCTGGGGACGTCTGAACTCGAGTTTCTGGTTCGTGCCGGTCATGATGTGCGCGGTCGCAATCGGGCTGTCATTCCTGCTGATCGAATTTGATACTTGGCTTGGTATTGGCAGTGTGAGGGATTTTGGCGTGCTATATACGTTTGGACCCGAGGGAGCCCGAGCGATCTTGTCCGTCATCGCGAGTTCGATGATCACTGTAGCCAGCTTAATCTTCTCGATCACCATGCTGTCGCTGCAACTCGCCTCCTCGCAGTTGGGGCCGAGGGTTCTGGAAAACTTCATGCGCGACCGCTACAATCACTTCGTGCTCGGAACGTTTGTGGCGACTTTTCTGTACTGTCTGGTCGTATTGCGCTCGGTGCGGGGCACCGGGGACACAGGCTTCGTTCCGCACCTGACCGTTGCATTTGCGGTACTTCTTGCGGCTTTCGGCGTGGCAGTTCTTATCTATTTGAATCACCCGGGGTTTGTCGGAGACCGTCAACTTAAGTAGGTGTTCAGTTTCGCATGCAGATTCACAGGGCTGACTGTCGCTGTGGCACCATACGTGCAAAAGAGATCCGCCCGTAGACAAGCTGCGGGCGGAGGGCGGCTAGCAATGTACTTTGGTAAGACGGTTTTTACCGCGGCACAGGATACCTGATGCAGTGGTCCGTATTTTTGGTGGCGCTTACATCTTTTTCCAGTCACCGAAACCTTCGAATGCGGATGCGGCTCGGTATATAGTGGATTCGTCATAGAACTTGCCCACCAGCATCATGCTTACGGGAAGACCGCCCGACATGCCGCACGGGATCGCCATCGCCGGATGCCCGGTCACATTGAAGGGTGCGGTATTGGGCAGCATCTCGAAAGCCCGCGAGAGGATATCTTTGCGCGGGCCACCCGCTTCGGGCAACTTAGTCGCTTTCATCGGCAGGGTTGGCATCAGCAGCAGGTCGTAGTTTTCCAGAGCTGCGTCATAGACTTCCTTCAGTTTGCGCGCCAGATTTTGTGCTTTGGCATAGAAGTGGCCGCGATGATGGCGGATGCCGTATTCACCCACAAGCATCGAGATCTTCAATGTATCGGAAAGCTCGTCAGCTCGATTTTGCCAGCCCGCGAGGTGATCAAGCAGCGACGTGGTATAGAGGCCTTTCCAGTTCATCCCTAGGCCGTTGCCGTTCATCATCTGAAATTGCAGGCCTTCAAGCGCGATAGGCGACCAGATTGCAGGACCAAGCTTGTGCATCTCGACCGACACTTCCTCGACTGTGGCCCCATTCTTGCGCAGCAGGTCGGCCGCGGCGCGGACCTTTTCATCCACGTCTTTCTCAGAACTGTCGTGGCCGAAGCCTTCCTTCAGGATGCCGATTTTAAGGCCCTTAACGTCCTTGTCCAGCGCGTCGGTATATTTGGCGACCTTAACGTTATACTGTCGTGGATCAAGCCCGTCCGGTCCGGCCAGCACCTCCAGCATCAACGCGTTGTCAGCGACGTTGGCTGTCATTGGGCCGGTATGGTCGATGGTGGACTCGATAGGCATGATACCACTGTATGGCACCAATCCATGGGTTCCTTTCATGCCGTAAAGGCCCGAATAGGCGGCAGGTATCCGAATGGAACCGCCTTGGTCGCCGCCGATGGCCATATCGACCTCGCCCGACCCAACGAGCGCCGCGCTCCCCGAGGACGAGCCCCCTGCCGAATATCCCTTCTTGATCGGGTTATGCACCGGACCCGGCTGGGAAGTGTGGCTGCCGCCCGATAGGCAGAAATATTCGCAGACCGCTTTGCCCTTAATCGTGGCACCAGCATCAAGAAGTCGGGTCACGATGGTGGCATCTATATTGGGCACATATCCTTCAAGCAGGTTAGAGCCGTTGCGCATCGGAACGCCGGCAAGGCAGACGTTGTCCTTGAGCGCCACAGTTTTGCCTTTGAGCGGACCATCCGCAGCACCCTCGACGTCGACCTTCCAAGCCCAAGCGTTGAGCTCGTTCTCAGCGGCGTCGGGATGATAGCCGGTGACGCGCGGATATTTCACCGCAGGGAGATAATCGGGCAGGGCATCGACAGCGTCATAGGCTGCCATGGTTGCATCAAGCTCCTCGTGAAAAAAGTCGAGATCCTCGGGCGAAAAATTCATACCCATGGTTTCGGCCAATTCGTTGAGCTGTCTTTTGTTCGGGCGGGTTACCGGCATGTTCTACACTCCTGAGCTGTTGGTTTTGAGTAATTTTGTTGAAGTTACATTTGGACGACCTGAAGGCTGACAAGAACCTCTGGCGGGGCCGAGAGCAGCGTTTCCGCCACCTTGAAAAACCGTGCAACTGCATCGGATTCGTTGTGCAGCTTCATTGCGGCTTCGTCTGAAAAGCATTCGATGGTAGTGAACAGAACCTTGTCGTCCTGATCGCAACGCAAAACTCTGTAATCTTGGGTGCCAGGCTCGTGTTTGCGGGCATCATCTACCACATCGGCAAGCGCCATCTGCACTATCTCTGCCTTGTCGGTCATGCAGCTGATCTGAACTGTCTGGACGATCATTTCACTTTCCTTTTCCCAACTGTCCTCATGGCTTACCCCATGCCCACAAACTCGTTGACCACCTCGGGGTCACTAAGATCATTGGCCGTGAGGGTGCGGCTCACGTTGCCCCGGTGGATAATCAGCACCCGGTCCGAAAGCGCCTGAATGAAGTCGAGGTTTTGCTCTACCAATACGATTGACATGCTTGATCGTTTGCGGATCGCCAGAAGCAGGTCGGCAATCTCGTCGATGATCGACGGTTGGATGCCTTCGGTTGGTTCATCCAGCAACATCACCCGGGGCCGCCCGCATAGACAGCGCGCAATCGCCAGAAGCTGCTGTTCACCACCGCTCAACGCGCCACCGTTGCGTTCCAGAAGACGTTCAAGGCGGGGAAAATCGGCCAACACCTCCTCTACGATGCCGCCCCGCTTTTCAGCGCCGGATAGTGCTCCCATCATTAGGTTTTCACGCACTGTAAGAGAGGGGAATATCTCGCGTCCTTGAGGTACATACCCGATCCGCATGCGGGCGCGCTTGTGGGCACCTGCGCCGGTGATGGGTGCGCCGTCCAATGAGATGCTTCCCGACATCGGCGTGATGTGACCGATCAACGTGCGCATCAGAGTGGTCTTGCCCATTCCATTATGGCCCAAGATGCCAACATATTCATTGTCATCCACCCTGAGCGATAGGCCGTGCAGGATAGGCAGAGCGCCATAGCCGGATACTAGATTTTTTGCTTCGAGCATTAGGCAACCTCCGTCCGGCCAAGATAGACATTTCGCACTTCGGGATCTCTGAGCACGATGTCGACATGCGCTTCGCGCAGGATTTTGCCCCGGTGAAAGACCGTGACGATATCAGCGATACGTTTGATGAACTGCATATCGTGTTCTACCACCACGATGGTGGTAGTGGTGTTGAGCGCCTTGAGAAGCTCCGCTGTACGTACCCGCTCTTCCTGATCCATTCCGGCCGAGGGTTCATCAAGCAAGATGAGACGCGGACTGCGCGCCATCACCATGCCGATCTCTACCCATTGGCGTTGGCCGTGGGCCAGCTCGCCCACGAGCTTGTGCACGAAGGCTCCGAGCTTTAGTTCGTCGACGACCTTCTCGACACGCCGGTCAGCGGTCTTTTTATCCGTGTCGAACTGCGCAGCCAGCCAAAGGTTTTCTCGGGCTGACAGACCATCGAAGACATCGGGTTTCTGATTTTTGATACCTATGCCACGGCGAGCGATCTCAAAACTGGAAAGCCCGGTTACGTCATCGCCGTCGAACAGGATCTTTCCCGATGTCGGCGCGATTTGACCCGTCAGGAGCTTGAAAAAGGTACTCTTGCCAGCTCCGTTCGGCCCAATAAGGCATCGCAGCTCTCCTTCTTTGAGAATGAAATCGACCGTGTCGGTGGCCTGCACCCCTCCAAAGCTCTTTACCAGTTGCCTTGTTTCAATCAGCGGTTTTGCAGCAAAATCTTTCATACGTCGGATCCTTTCTTGAGGTCGGACCCTTTCTTGATGTGGCCTTCTGGACGCGCGCCGACCAACCGAAGCAACAGATTGCCAAGTGTTGGCACCAGCCCGTCCTTGAAAGCCAGCACGAAGACAATCAAGATGACGCCTAGTACCAAGGTGACTTGGCCGACCCCCTGCATGCCCAACCACGAGGTGAGGTACTGGATAATGCCGACGCCGACGATGGGACCGATAAGAGTAGCCTTGCCGCCGACGATGACCCAGATGATGACCTCTGCCGCTCGATCCAAGCCAAACATTTCCGGGGCCACGAAGTTTCCCCAAATCGCGAACATGGTCCCCGAAAGACCCGCAAGCGCACCCGACAGGATGAAGGCAAGCAGTTTGTAGCGCCGCGCATCGTAGCCCAGCAGCTCGATGCGCTGCTCGTTTTCGCGAATGCCGATCATGACGCGACCGAAAGGCGTTGTGAGAAGCAGCCGTAACCCGATGTAGACCAGGATCAGCAATGCCGCAGCAAGGTAATAGACGTGGTCGATAAACAGGGTGACCTCGGGGTTCCAAGGCACTTGTAACGGCGGAACGCCTGGAATTCCGTTCTGGCCATTCAATCGGACATCGCCCACGACATATTGCGACCCGGAGGTGGCGCGCATGGCCTTGTTCATGATCAGCGTGATCACCAGTGTCATTACCGAAAAATATATATCGCTTAGCTTGCCATAGACCATAAAGTATCCCAGCACCGCCGCGAGAAGCATCGGCAGCACGATCCCCAGCAAGAAGGGCAGGGTAGTGCTGTCGAAGTTCATTGCGGCGACTGCGTAGACATAGCCGCCGGTGCCGAAAAATGCCGTCTGTCCGAAGCTGAGAATACCGATGTAGCCCCACAGGAAGCTCATGCTGAGTGCCAGCAACGCCAGCACCAACACGACCGACAGGTCAAGAAGTTGTGCCAAGCCAAGGGTTTGCGGCAGCAGGGCCAATATGACCGCGGCGATCACGATAAACGCCCACCAAGCCGCACCGGGGCGCTCGCCGGAAGGTCTTTGCAATCTCTGAAGGAATTTTACCATTGCTGTCAGATCCCTTTCCGCATGCGACCGGTGATGCCCTGAGGCAGCAGGCGCAGCATGACCACAGCGACAAAGAGCACGCAGATTTCAGCAAGCACGGGCGAAAGTTCGTAAGATACCACCCCGTCGATCACTCCGTAGAGGCCCGAGGCCGAAACCGTGCCGATCAGCGGCCATGGACCGCCCGAGATAACAGTAATGAAGGCTTTGGAGATGTAAAACGAGCCCATCGTCGG
>DRFG01000204.1 GCA_011050655.1 Roseobacter sp. | reverse complement strand
TTGGCTGCATATGCGGATAATCCTGGAAAGGATGAGCGATGAACAAAGGCAACGCATACGACCCGAAAGGTTTGATCTTTGAATCCTATCAAATCGAAGGGATTACCAAGTCAGAATGCCGTACGATATTTCTGGATTGGGCGTTAAGCCTGCCGCTTGAGACCGAAACTGGCCCAACCATCCGTCACATACTGGCACAATATGGTACGAACGCACCTGATCACCCGATGACCGAAGTACTGGAAGAGGGGCTGGTCAGCATCGCCGCCCCGCGCAGGCGTGGCGGCTGGAAAAGCCGCCTAAGAAACTGAATTATGACCATAGCGTGCAAAATTACCCTGATGATGCCTCAGATCTGAAACTCTCCCGCCACAGTGCGGCCTTAATCCTACGTCAGAACGGGTATTGTTAATCAAACGCTGACAATCCGGCATGGGGAGAGAACGATGAAAACCTCTAAACTAATTTTTGTTTTGGTCTTGGGCGCATTGGCTTCTGGCTGCGCCGCAGCTGAATATGACAACGATAACGGTCTGGTTGATCGGTCAAGTTTCAGCATGGTAGCGATCAGTTTTGAAGACGCATCAAGCGTCTCGTCGACCAGCACGAGCTTAGCCCGGTAAATACGCCTCGCACAGCGCTATGCATCGAAGCGGTTAGCCAGCGATATCTTCGCTGGTTGGACAAGCAGAGAGCGTAAGGCGAAGGCAGGTTAGCAAATCAAAGCTTACCCGTGGATCCGGTAAAACGGCGCCGTGCCAGAAAGCAGCTATCCGCCAGATCTGGCGGGTTTTGAAAAAAGTCACACTCTGAGCTTTCCCCAGACAGCGGAACCCACTACAGGGGCAGTATGACAACGCCTCTTTCCCCCTCCGCCTCACCCGATCCAAATAACTTGCCAGTGGTTCGCCTGTTGCCCAAAGCCAATGCCCGTGCCATCCGTCACGGGTTTCCTTGGGTGTATGCCAACGAAATGGTTACTGATCGACGCACCAAAGCCATGACCCCCGGCACTCTCGCGGTGCTGGAGGATAGTGCGCGTCAGGTGATGGGTATCGTGGCGGTGAACCCGCTTTCAAAAATATTTTGTCGTATGCTGGATCAAAATGCCGACGCTGAGGTGAATCAGAATTGGTTTGAAGGTCATATCAACCGTGCATTCCAACTTCGCGATCAGTTATATGACGCGCCTTATTATCGGCTGATCCACGCAGAAGCCGACGGGTTGCCGGGTGTGGTGATTGACCGGTTCGGGGATACGGCGGTAATCCAGGCAAATGCCGCCTGGGCCGATGTACATCTGGAGGCCCTGACTGCGGCACTGATCGAACAAACCGGCGTGAAAAATGTGCTGAAAAACGCCGCTGGTCGGACCCGTGCACTGGAAGGGTTGGATGACGTGAGCCGCGTGCTGCATGGTGAGGCACCCAAGGGTGCAGTCCCGGTGCAAATGAACGGTGCCACATATATGGGGGATCTGACCGGGGGGCAGAAAACCGGTATTTTCTATGACCAACGTCCGAACCACGCGTTCGCCGCACAGCTTTCCAAAGGCAAACGGGTCTTGGACGTCTTCGCCCATGTTGGTGGTTTTTCCCTCGCCGCGCTCGCAAACGACGCCGCATCCGCACTTGCTGTGGATGGATCGGCACCTGCGCTAGAATTGGCGCGGCAAGGGGCTGACGCTATGGGGGTTGCCGACCGGTTTGACACCCGACAAGGCGATGCCTTTGATACCCTTACTGCGTTGCGTGCCGAAGGCGCTGAGTTTGATGTCGTTATCTGCGACCCTCCCGCGTTTGCACCGGGCAAACCGGCGCTTGATGCGGGCTTGCGCGCCTATGAAAGGGTCGCACGTCTTGCTGCGCCGTTGGTAGCGGAAAACGGCATCCTTGCGTTGTGCTCGTGTTCGCATGCAGTTGATTTGACCCAGTTTCGCACCGCTTCGGTGCGCGGCATAGGTCGGGCAGGGCGCCGCGCCTCTATGCTTCACACCGGGTTTGCCGGTCCGGATCACCCGCAGCTTCCGCAACTTGCTGAGACCGGATATCTTAAGTCATTGTTCTTTCGTCTCTGATGCCCGACCGCATCCTGCTTGATGCGTGTGTGCTATACCCGACTGTTATGCGCGAAATGTTGATCGGGGTGGCTGGCAAAGGGGCATTTACCCCATTGTGGTCGCCACGCATCTTGGAAGAATGGGCCCGCGCTGCGATCAAGATAGGCCCCGAGGGAGAGACATGGGCACGTGCCGAAATCGCGCAGCTTCGATTGGTCTGGCCACAGGCCGAAATCCAACTTCGGGATAGTTTGGAACAACGGCTATATCTGCCGGATGAGAACGACATTCATGTGTTGGCAGCTGCGATAACCGGCAGCGCCGACATGATCATGACATTGAACAAGAAAGATTTTCCAAGAAATACCTTGGCGGACGAAGGTTTGGAACGTGTCGACCCTGATGGGTATCTCTATGCCTTGTGGTTGGCAGATAGCGCAACCGTTGAGCAGGTAGCACAAGACGTAACGGCACAGGCACGCCGGCTGTCAGGCGAAGATTGGACCCCGCGCGGACTGCTAAAAAAGGCGCGGATGCCGCGATTGGCTAAAGCGCTGGCTTAGCTTTCCCAGCGGTTTTGTAATGCTCTCAGGGCGTTGATCCGGTCTTGGGTCTGCGGATGGCTCATCAACCATGCGGGAGCGGTCCCGTGGTTGCTTTGGGTCAGGGCTTCGAGCTTTTCGAACAGTGAAATCTGCGGTCTGACCCCGATGCCCGCCTTCGTCAGTAATGCTGCCGCATAAGCGTCTGCTTCATATTCATCGCCCCGAGACAGACGCGCCGCGAGCATCGTAGTGACCATATTTGCCAACCAAATGCCGATGCCGGGTATCAATCTGCCCAATACCATCCCCAGTGCGGCGCGCATCGCATTCTGACCCGAAAAATCGATCATTCGACGCCGGGAATGTCCCAACGCGACATGGCCAAGCTCGTGCGCAATGACACTGGCGAGTTCTTCGGCAGTAACCGCACCCGCCTTGAACTGATTATAAAATCCACGTGTTATGAAAATCCGCCCATCCGGTGCGGCCAGACCGTTGACCGGGGCGACTTCGTAAATATGCACCTTGATGCGGGGAAGATCGAGAGCCCGTGCCATTCGCATGCTCATTTCCCGCAAGGCCGGGTCTATCAGTTCGGTAGATTTTCGGTCGAGTTCCTTTGCGGTTCGCCACGCGGAAAACCGATACATTGCAAGCCCGTATAGCACGGCGAGCAGGATGGGGAGGATACGTATCATCGCCGCAATATCGGGTGTGAAGGGCGTGAGAGCAAGGGAAGATGAGTATTTAGAAAAGGGTGAAGGTGAGATGCGGCGTAGGAGAGACCGGACCGGAGCTGACAGGCGAGGGGCCTGACAAGGCTAGCGGGTGAGAGTCTTCATTCCGCGGCTCAAACCTTCGAGCGTCATCGGAACCATCGCATCATTGCCAAAGATTTCCTGAACCATTTTGATCGATTGAGTGTAAGGCCAATATTTTTCGGGGATTGGATTAATCCAGAGGCTGCTGTTCCATTGTTCGCGCGCACGGGTCAACCACACCGACCCTGCTTCGGGGTTCCAATGTTCATTGGCACCACCAGGGTAGGCTATTTCGTAAGGTGACATGGACGCATCGCCCACGAAAATGCATTTATAATCAGGGCCGTAGGTGCGCAGTACATCAAGTGTATTTTGTTGTTCCGCCCAGCGTCTACGGTTATCGCGCCAAACGCCTTCGTAGAGGCAATTGTGGAAATAGAAATATTCAAGGTGTTTGAATTCAGCTTTTGCGGCGCTGAAAAGTTCTTCGACTGTTTTGATGTGGGGATCCATTGAGCCGCCAACGTCCAGAAACAACAGCACTTTCACCGCATTGCGGCGCTCGGGCCGGGTTTTGACATCAAGATACCCGTGTTCAGCGGTCGCCCGGATGGTGCCGCCTAAATCAAGTTCGTCGTCTGCGCCATCACGCGCCCAACGACGCAAGCGTTTCAGGGCAACCTTGATGTTGCGCGTGCCAAGTTCGACCGTGTCATCCAAATTCTTAAATTCGCGCTTGTCCCAAACCTTGACGGCCCTTTGATGGCGCGATTTATCTTGACCCACGCGCACCCCTTCGGGGTTGTACCCATACGCGCCGAAGGGTGATGTGCCTGCGGTCCCGATCCACTTATTCCCGCCTTGGTGGCGTTTTTTCTGTTCTTCAAGACGTTTGCGCAAAGTATCCATCAGCTTGTCAAAGCCGCCTGCGGCTTCGATTTCGGCTTTTTCTTCGGGGCTGAGGTGTTTTTCTGCCATCTTTTCGAGCCAGTCTTGCGGAATATCAACCGCTTCAAGCACATCATCGACGGATATGTTCTCTAGCCCGTTAAACGCCGCCGAAAATGCCTGATCGAATTTGTCGATGTTGCGTTCGTCTTTGACCATGCTGACACGGGCAAGATAGTAAAAAGCATCAACATCATAGGTTGCTAATCCGGCTGACATTCCGTCAAGAAATGCCAGAAATTCGCGCATGGAAACAGGTACTTTATGTCGACGTAGCTGTTCAAAGAACGGTAGAAACATTGGTTAGGCCCCGGCGAGGGTTCGGTGTACGATTACTGTGAGGATCATACCGACGATGATGAACGCCATTGCATATCCTGCCGCGTATTGCGCGATATCCTTGCGGTTACCATTTCTTTTGCGGGCGGTATATCCACCCAGTAATGCACCGACGATAGCGAATAATAGTACAATCATTTTAGCCCGCTTTACTTGCTATTTTAGCGGGTTAAGTGACGCGATCTCGCGCATTTTGGCCCGCACAGCCCAATCAGAACCAAATCCGTATCGTGCCCAGCCAAGACTGTCCACCCTCACCAATTTAGCTTCCGCCGCGCGATTTTGTAGTTCAAGCGCTTCGGCGCGCAGCAGTAAAAGTGTGCTGAGCAAAGCCGCGTTTTCGCGGTAGCGTGCGGTTTCGACGTGAGGGGCGATAATTCTCAGCGCTTCTGCGCCGTCGGCCTTGGAGATTGCATATGCGGCAAGTTGGGTTGCGACATAAGCGCGGTGCAAATCGGTGCCAGGATTGCGGGAATAAAACAGGTCGGCCATAAGGTATTGCTTGTGCGCCGCTTCGGCGTCTCCGCTTTGAAGAGCACGCCCCATCGCATAGTGAGCAAATGCACGGCGATGATCCTGCCAGCCCAAGCTTTGAGCGATCTTGATTGCGCTGTAGGCGGCGTCTTGGCGTTGTCCATCTGTGCGTCCTGGCCCTAATGCGCCTTGTACCGCAGTGTTCCATTCGCGCGGGGTGCGGGTTGCGAAACGTGCCCGTGTCGACGTGCCACCGGGGTTGATTCGCGCAAAAATCCTCGGCAAAGCGTTGGCGACCTGGCCTCTCGACATGCCTGACTTGAGCGCAGGATCATAGAAGGCGCGCAAAATCATCATGTCAAAACCGGTCAAAACGGTATGAACATTATCGTCATTGAACACGGAATCGGGCAACCGGTACAGGTCGTTGAGCGGCCCAAGCGCTTGGGCGATTTCTTCGTGAAGGCAGTCGCGCACTTCTTGTGGGCTGGCGTCATTGGGCAGGAATATTGCCACCCGCGTGCGCGTGGTCATCAACGACCAATTGGTTTGAGGTGAGCGTCGCACTTTTTTGTATTCGTCCAGACTTCCGACGTTAGGGGCGACGAAGCAGGCGGCTTGAGGCAACACCTTGCGAATTTTTGATCGGCTCACAGCTTCGACGGTGATGTTGGCGGTAGGCGCGTTGGTCGGGCTGATATTTACACCAGCTTCGGTCCGTAACCGATTGATAAGACGGGTAAGGTCTGGTCTGAGGGTCGGTGGTGGGGCACCGGTGACCCTGATGCTGACAGGTCCTTCAAAGCGCGTAAGCACGCTTAGGTCTTTGCCGCTTTCCATTCGAAACGCCAGTTCGATGAAATCAAGCGATAGGTCATTGTTGGATTTTGGTACAGACGTCGGACTGTGCGTGCTGAAACTTTTCATCGGGGGAAGCGACGAAATTGATGGCTCCATCGCTGCTCGGGTAACAACCCCGGGCTGAGAAGCAGGCACACAGGCATTGACAGCCAAGATCAGCGGAAAAAGAAAACTTCCCTTCATAATCCGCCTCCAATATGCAGGTGACGTGGTTTTTGGCCCAGTTTCGAATATTTACAAGATACTCTATGCACAAACCGTGCCAAAATCGTTTTCATCATCTGCCTGACTGCCCTTTTGAGCTGATTACAGGCAGGTTGTCGCCTCTCATCGCGGTCATTCTAGGGAGCAACGATGTCAAAAGAGAGAAAAATATTAACGAATAAGGCAGGCATGTGTCGCGCGTGACGCGTACGCCACAATAGAAACGCCGTGAAAAGCAAGCATGGTTGATTTGTTTCTCACTACATAAATTTTGTGGCGTAGCAACGATGACGCGATCACTTTTGAGCACGTGCCATGAATGCCAGGCGTTCAAACAGGTGCACATCCTGCTCGTTCTTCAATAGTGCGCCATGCAGCTTTGGTAACGCGCTTTTCCCGTCTTTCTTCAAATCTGCCGCATCCATATCTTCAGCCAACAGCAATTTTAACCAATCCAGCACTTCGGAGGTTGAGGGTTTCTTTTTAAGACCCTGTTGATCGCGAATTTCGTAGAATTGCGTTAGTGCCGTGGATAACAGGGCTTCCTTGATGCCCGGATGATGAACCTCAACAATCTTTCGAAGGGTCTCCATGTCGGGGAACTGGATATAGTGGAAAAAACAGCGGCGCAGGAAAGCGTCAGGCAGTTCCTTTTCATTATTTGAAGTGATGATCACAATGGGGCGGTTCACGGCCTTGATCGTTTCGCCAGTCTCGTAGACGAAAAACTCCATTTTATCGAGTTCTTGCAAAAGATCATTTGGGAATTCGATGTCGGCCTTATCGATTTCATCAATCAGCAAGACAGTCTTGCCTTCCGCCTCGAACGCCTGCCACATCTTGCCCTTGCGAATATAGTTTTTAACGTCGTGTACGCGTTCTTCGCCCAACTGGCTGTCACGCAGTCGGCTAACCGCGTCATATTCATACAGCCCCTGCTGGGCGCGGGTGGTCGATTTGATATTCCATTCGATCATCGGCAAACCGAGTGCAGTTGATATTTGTCGCGCAAGTTCCGTTTTTCCTGTACCTGGTTCACCTTTTACGAGCAGAGGTCGTTCCAGCGTCACGGCCGCATTCACTGCTATGATGAGGTCATCTGTCGCAACATAATTATCAGTACTTTGGAATTTCATCTTGTTATCAACCTTTTTCAACGCGCTACTTCGGGCCGTTAAACCAACATTCCTTAGCATTGTGTAGTGACAATCTTTGAACGCTGCGTTAGATGCCTGCACAGGGAGAGCAGTCGGAAGACGGGCCTCAATGACTGGATTGAAGACCGCTATGGGGAATACTATGAAGCAGGAAGTTTTTGTAACGGACGAATATCGTCCTGCCGAAGACGAGCCGTTCATGAATGAACGGCAGGTTGAATATTTTAGACGTAAGTTGCTTAATTGGAAGGCCGAACTACTGGCCGGCAGCCGTGATACTATCGAAGGCTTGCAGGACGGTACCCGCAACATCCCCGACGTGAACGACCGCGCCTCGGAAGAAACCGACCGTGCACTTGAACTTCGGACCCGTGATCGCGCGCGCAAGCTGGTCAGCAAGATAGAGGCCGCACTGCGTCGCATCGACGATGGTGAATTCGGATATTGTTCAGTCACAGGCGACCCCATTTCGCTCAAGCGTCTGGATGCACGTCCGATCGCCACAATGAGCCTTGAGGCGCAGGAGCGTCATGAACGTCGCGAAAAAGTTCATCGCGATGACTAAGCGTTCAGTCATCTAGAAATTTCCGAAACGTCGTGGTGAAAGCCACGACGTTTTTTGCTGAAGGCCTGCGTTTGTCGGGCGCGTGCGGAGACTACGATGTCAATCAGCAACGCTATTGTTATCGGTGCCGGTATAGGGGGGCTGGCCGCTGCGGCGGCTTTGTCGCGGCGCGGTATCGCTGTTACATTGCTTGAGAAAACTGCGAAAATTACCGAAGTCGGTGCGGGCTTGCAGATAAGCCCAAACGGTTTGGCCGTGCTGCAAGCCTTGGGCCTCGAGGCGAAATTGACCGAACGGGCCGCCGTGCGTGGTCAGGCGGTCGTACTCCTCGACTATAAGGCGGGCCGTCAGGTGGCGCGAATCGATTTGCTGCGGGGTGCCGCAGATCGACCTTACTATTTTGTGCATCGCGCTGACCTTATAGACATACTTTATGATGCCGCGAGGCGTGGCAACGTGTCGATCGAATTCGGTGCTGAGGTCGTTGAAGTGTCTCCGGGATCGCCAGCACAGCTTCGTCTAGCAGACGGGTCATTGCGCCGCGCTGAACTGATCGTAGATGCCAGCGGATTGCATTCAAAAACCCGTTCGCTGTTGAACTGCGACAGCGTTGGGCAGTTTTCGGGGCAGGTGGCATGGCGAGCCGTCATCGCCAATGACGTGGGTCACCCCCAAGAGGCGCATGTGACGATGGGGCCTGGGCGCCATTTGGTCAGCTATCCCTTGCGCGGGGGACGCTTAATCAACCTAGTCGCCGTTGAGGAACGCGTTGCATGGGCCCCCGAAGGCTGGAGCATCGCCGATGACCCCGCCAACCTGCGCGAGGCATTTTCGTCATTCGGCGGGCAGGCTTCCGATATGATCAGCGCGGTTGAGCGTTGTACCTTGTGGGGGTTGCATTTGCACCCTGTCGCCGATGTTTGGCATAAAAACGGTGTGGCCTTGTTGGGCGATGCGGCCCACCCGACGCTACCGTTTTTGGCGCAGGGCGCAAATCTTGCGCTCGAGGATGCATGGGTTCTGGCAAAATTTGCGGCGCGGCTGCCCGTTGATCAAGCTTTGCCCAAGTATCAGTCCACCCGTCACGCCCGTGTAACCCGTGTGATCAAGACGGCGGCGGGAAATGCAAAACGCTATCATCTGTCCCCCGGGTTTACCCGCAGCGCGGCTCATCTAGGGTTGCGCGTTGCAAGCACCGTTGTCCCAGGCACCATGATCAGCGCCTTCAACTGGCTGTACCTGCATGACGTGACCGCCGCCGAAAAGGCCTAGAGGGCGCGTTGCAACATGCCGAAAAGGTCACGCGGATCTTCCGGGTCGGCTAATAGATCCAGCGGGTCAAACAGGCCGGTGGCCTTTATCTGGTCACGTACATATCTTAATGCCGAGAAATCTTCGATCGCGAAACCGACGCTGTCGAACAGCGTGATCTGCTTGGCATCGGTCCGCCCCTTGGCTCGCCCGGTTAACACCTGCCAGATTTCGGTTACCGGGTGGTCTGCTGAAAGCTGTTGAATTTCGCCTTCGATCCGCGTCTGTTCTGGATATTCTACAAAGATACCGGCACGGCGCAGGATCGCGGGTGCCAGTTCCGTTTTGCCGGGGCAGTCGCCGCCGATGGCGTTGATATGAATGCCGCTACCGACCATGTTGTCAGTCAGGATCGTCGCATATTGTTTGTCCGCAGTGCAGGTCGTGACGATCTGCGCACCCAACATCGCTTCTTCAGCCGCGTCACAGGCCACTACCTTTATGCCGTGACCCGCAAGATTAGCCGCGCATTTGGCGGTCGCAGCGGGGTCAATATCGTAAAGCCGCACCTCATCTATACCGACGATGGCCTTCATCGCTAGTGTCTGAAATTCTGACTGCGCACCGTTGCCGATCATTGCCATCACATGCGCATCCTTGGGTGCCAGCACTCGTGCGACGATGGCCGAAGTCGCCGCTGTGCGCAGTGCTGTCAGCAGGGTCATTTCAGACAGCAACACGGGATACCCGTTTGCCACATTCGCCAGAAGGCCAAAGGCCGTGACGGTTTGCAAGCCATCAGCGGTGTTCGACGGGTGGCCGTTTACGTATTTGACACCATAAACATCACCATCCGAGGTCGGCATCAATTCGATCACGCCCTTTTCGGAATGGCTGGCCACCCGGGGGGTTTTGTCGAACAGTTCCCAACGGCGAAAATCGGACTCTATATAGTCGCCAAGCCCGACCAGCATCGTTTCAAGCCCGATATGGTGGATCAGCTTCATCATATTCTCGACGGAAACAAACGGCACCAGGGCCTTTTCCGAGGGGGCAAGATTAATCATGGGGCAGCCCTTTCGTTAGGAAGAATACGCG
>DRFG01000203.1 GCA_011050655.1 Roseobacter sp. | reverse complement strand
GTGCTATGTCAGCGGCGAACTGGCAACAGTTCGACTTGTGCCAATCGTATGAACGGTCACGCCATGCATCAATAACAGAATAGAACTGCCGTTCGTTCACTGAAAATCCGCTCCAGGCTCAAGCGGTGGCCCGCCCGGATCTCCTGGTCGTAAGGTTCGCAGTCCGATGTTTTCCATTTCAGGATCAGAAACAAATTCAAGGCCATGATCGGTTGCGTCGATTCTCAATCCTGCCTCGTAGGTGTTGCGCACGAAATAGGACTGTCCAAGCGATGCGGTTTCGCTCAGGAGTTCGAGTGTCAACCGTTCGTTGACGCGCTTACGGCCGCTGTCATCGACCGATACCGAGGCCGCGATACTGACGGCACCCATGGTCGTTCGAAAATCAATCGGGCCGATAACAACGCCCTCGTTCGACAGGAGTAACAGCGTGATGGTGGCGTTGCGGCCGCGGCTGTCCTCAACGTCAACAACGTCAACGTTCTCACTGTCGAGACGCAGAGACACTGTTGTGCGCGAATCCGCCAGCCCCTGGCCTTCGGCAATCTTGTCGATCTGGCCGATCTCGCCGAGCGCCGTCCATGTTTTTGAATCGTAACTTAGCTGATGACCGGAAGGGCCAATCCACAAATTTTGTGTGCCCGAAAGGAACTCGAAAGACCCCAATATCGCTATTCCTATCTCATCCTTTGAGAGTCCTGCAAGCACAGCAGCATCCAAGTTTCTCATGTAACAACCCCTTGATTAGCGCGCTGCTGCTTGGGCGTAGCCCACCGACAATTACCGGGTTCATAATTACCATTGTTGTCAGGGTAGCGATCAATGGTATATCCAGTCGGACGCGCTCCCATATCCTCAAAAAAGTTCTCGAAGCTGTCTTGCCAGCGGCCGCACACACTAATACCTCGACCACCATATCTATACCACCGATTATTTTTCGGGTTTGTGCACCTTGCTTTCATCGCTGTCCATGAGCGATATGCTCCAGTGAATATGCCTGTTCTCGCATGTCCGTGCTTAGTGTTTCCACAAGAGCCAATCGAACCCATCTCGGCGCAAACTTCGCGCTGCAGGCATCCGCATGATCTGGTATGGCCGGAGCGCAGTTTCGACCCGCAAACTTCGGTCGTATTGCCGCAGTCGCACACGCATATCCATCGCACATGTCGTCCCTTGCGGTTTTCGACACGACGTATCACAACTAGGCGGGCGAATCGTTGCCCGGTGATGTCAATGACCTTACTAGCTGAGGCGATACGGTACAGGCAACCACACGATTTGGTGTACCCTCCACGAAGGCTGGTAGCTACAATTTTTGCACTACCGCCGCATTCGCATTGACAGAACCACCGCGCATTGCCGTGTCTATCATTAGAAAGTCGATTTATAACAGTCAGCCTTCCAAAAACATATCCTGTAAGATCAATGAGCCTAGGCATTAAACCTCTTCTCCGCTTATCGTAATTTCAACCGGCCTCGCCTCGATGCGCCGCCAGTCAAGGTCTGATGTGATCCTCGCGACCATCTTGGGATTGTCGGTGATTATATCCTCACCATCTGCAAACGTAGACCTGACAGCCGGCCAAACTATCGCCTCACCTGTTCCCTCTGGGCCAATTAGGAGATCTCTCTGGACTTGGAAATATTGATCTTTCACTTCCATGTAATCACCAGCGACGAGCGCAGTCGAACTCACAGGACCAGCCTTGACCGGAATCTTGTTCGTACCATTGGTGATCGGGCCATCGACCGTCATGCCGTTGACGATGCCGTTCAGTGGAACAGTGCGATCCGGGTCAAACGCGAAAAACTTTTCGACTCGTCCGAGCCTGCGAATAAATGAGATCAGTTCGCCTAAGTCAGCACCCAAGGCCGGAATGAACGTATATACGAAAGACCACTTATCGGACATACCGGCGTTGAATTCCGTGAACTTGTCTTGACCGACCAGCGGATCGAATACGCCAATCGTGTCTGCGGGTACGATGCGATGACCTGATATCTTCGCCGTCGCGGGAATCGTTTCAATAATACCGCCACTGATATCCAGATCATCCAGTCGCCATGTTGAGCTGTCCGGGCTGGTAATCACGGCGCGAATTTGGACGAACTTCGCGCGGTCAGGCGCTACGATGTCGGCGAGTGTTTCTTGCGAGTAGCCGCTTCCAAACGCCACCCCCGTACTGCTGGATACTGAGATTTCAACGCCGTCTAGGTCTAACCAACGAAGCCTCACAACACCGTTTCCGGCTGTTGCCACGACGCCGTCAAACCAGGCGCTGGCGGATAACTTCAGTCCTGGCCGAATGGAGAAATTCGGTGAGTTATCCAGAGCGGCTTCCGCGCCGCCCGTAAAGACCGCGCGCCATGATCCTGAGCGCGACGTCGGGGCATCTTTCGAGATCGCCCAACCAGTCCCCTTGTTCCAATTCTGATCGCCAAGCTCAAACCCTGGATTAGGTAGAAAGAATTTCGCCATCAGAATCGACCCTGTCTCGCGCGGAGCAATTGAATGGCGCCATCACGGCCGGCAGGTCCGGCGACGTTTCGCACAAATGCTTCGAGTTGTGTCGGGAACGCAATCGGGAAGTTAAACTCCTGCGATATCCCGCCCATGCCGCCGAGCTGGTTGTTCGGTATGACGGTGCCGGCACGATCAGGGATCACAAGCTCCCGTCCTCGCTCACCGGCAATAAACGGCGCATTCGGATGCCTGCCACCATGCGCGAATGCCGGCAGCCCTAACGTGGCCAAAAACGGCTTGACGATGGCCAGACGCACGAGTGCTGTGAAAATCTCATTCAATATCGCCCGCGCGGCATTGCCGAACTCGTTAAACTTCGTCAGCGCCCGGGTCAAGTTGTCCTCCATCGAATCCCTAATGGTCTTGCCGAAATCTTCCCACGCATCCGCTGCGTCTTTCGCAG
>DRFG01000202.1 GCA_011050655.1 Roseobacter sp. | reverse complement strand
GCGTATGACCGAGCCGCTGGCGCGGCAGATGCAGGCGTTGGGCGGCCACGTACAGCAACTTGGGATGGGTCAGGAACAGTTGCGTGGCGGCTTGCAAACGGTTTCAGACACGCAAGCCAATGCCCAAGCCCAGATGATCCAGAGCATCGAGGCGCGCATGGCCCATGTCCAACAGCAGATGCAAGACCGCCTTGCCGATAACGCTGCACGCTCGGCCCGAAGCCTGACCGAGATGCAGGAAAGGATGAGCGAGACCCTGCACGGATCAAGCAAGCAGACGACAACCAGTTTGACGCAGCTTCAAGAACGGCTGGCCGCTATTGATCGGGCGCAAGATAACATCACGAAATTGTCCGGTGACGTCCTGTCGCTGCAAGACATCCTAAGCAACAAACAGACCCGAGGGGCGTTCGGCGAGATCCAGTTGCACGACATCGTATCCAAAGCGCTGCCCAGTGACAGCTATACCATGCAAGCATCGCTATCGTCTGGCAAACGGGCCGATTGCCTGATCCACCTGCCGAATCCGCCTGGCCCTATCGTGATAGACAGCAAGTTCCCTCTGGAGGCGTATGAAGCCCTGCGCCGGGCCAAGACCGACTTCGAGGTCAAGGAAGCGGCGCGGGCCATGCGTGTCGCGGTCAAGGCGCATATATCAGCGATCAGCAGCAAATATATCATCGAAGGCGAGACAGCGGATGGCGCATTGATGTTTTTGCCGTCCGAGGCCGTATACGCAGAGTTGCACGGCAATTTTCCAGAACTCGTTCGCGAAGGCTTTGCTGCGCGGGTCTGGATCGTGTCACCGACGACCTGTATGGCGACGCTGAACACGATGCGCGCCATCTTAAAGGATGCGCGGATGCGCGAACAGGCCGGTGCAATCCGCAAGACTTTAAAGATGCTGCACCGCGACGTCGAACTTGTGGTGGAACGTGTTGGAAAACTGAACACCCATTTCGGGCAGGCGCGTGCCGATCTTGAAGGGTTGGGGACAGCTGCCGAAAGAGCCGGTAAGCGGGCCGCAAGGCTGGACAACTTTGATTTTGAAGAACTTTCCCCTCAAGAGATCCCGGTCGTCCCATTGACTGGATCGGGCGAAAAGAACTGACATTCGGGGGCGGACCATCTTTTTGAGATTCAAAAATTGCAGGCTATTTGTAATCAGTTGCAACTCCACTAGATGTTCATCCGTGTATCGTAATTATTGAAAGCGCCTCTGCGACCGACAGGATATCCCCATCATATGTCTTTTGAAGCTATTGACCCGCCTCGTAACAACCTTTCGGCGGCCGCTCGTAGAATTGCCGTAATCGGCGGAGGTATCTCAGGCATGGGTGCTGCCCACCTGTTGGGCGACGAGAACCAAGTAACCCTGTTCGAAACATGCACCCGGCTGGGTGGGCACGCCCGAACCAAGATAGCTGGTAAGAATGGCGACCAACCTGTGGATACCGGTTTTATTGTATTCAACTATGCGAATTACCCTCATCTAGCCGCCTTATTCAAAGAGTTGGACGTTCCGGTCGTCAAATCTAATATGAGCTTTGGCGCATCTATCGATGGCGGGCGGCTAGAATACGCGCTTATGACGTTAGATTCGATCTTTGCGCAGCGTAGCAATCTGGCTAACCCCAAGTTTTTGCGAATGCTGAGCGACATCGTAAGGTTCAATAACAACGCAACGAAAATCGCCCGAGACCGATCACTGACCATTGGGGGGTTTTTGCAAAAGCTGGGTGCAGGCGAATATTTTCGCAAATACTACCTTGCGCCGCTGTCGGGCGCGATCTGGTCTACGCCTGTGGGTAAGATAATGGATTTCCCGGCGTATTCCTTGATTGATTTTTTCGAAAACCACGCCCTGCTTAGCCACAGCGGCCAACATCAATGGTATACGGTCCAGGGTGGATCACAGGAATATGTAAGCCGACTTACCACTTCGCTGACGGCAAAAGGTGTCAATATTCGCCTCAGCGCAGCCGTCCAATCGGTGCGCCGTAACGCCTTGGGGGTTGAGATAAAAACCGACGGGGCAAATTGGGAAAGCTTTGACGAAGTGGTTTTCGCAACCCATTCCGACGACGCGTTGGCCCTGATATCTGATCCAAGCGCGCAGGAAACCAAAGCGTTGGGTGCGATGAAATACCAGCCTAACGATATCGTCCTACATGCCGACACTTCTATAATGCCAAAGCGCCGCAAGACTTGGGCCTCGTGGATATATTCTGAGGACAAGCATAACGTGTCAGATCGGATCGACCTGACATATTGGATGAACTCTCTTCAACCGATCCCAATGGACGATCCGCATTTCGTGACGCTCAATACCAAGCGCACGATCCGCGAAGAACTGATCTATGATCAGGTTACCTTGCGACACCCTGTTTATGATCTTGGCGCAATTGCGGCCCAAGAACAGGTGCGCGGTTTCAACGGTACCAACAACACCTGGTTTTGCGGTGCCTGGATGAAACATGGTTTCCACGAAGACGGTTTGTCGAGCGCTGTAGATGTCGTGCGCGGCATGCGCGATCAATCCAGGATCGCTATGGCCGCAGAATGACCACTTCTGTCGATTATATCCGAGGCACAACCTATCATGGGCGCAAAGGCACTGTCGAAAATGCCTTTCGCTATTCAGTAGATTACGTGTTGCTGGATGCCGAGGCAGATATCGAACCTTTGGCGCTGTTTGCACGCAACCGGGCCGGGGTAACGTCTGTTCACGATGTTGATCATGGTGGCCCGAAAGGTGCAGGCCGGGGGGCCGCTTGGGTGCGTGATGTGCTGGCACAGCACCAGATCACAGGCGTTGCCCAGATCGAGCTTTTGACCCAAGCGCGGTTGTTCGGTCACGTGTTCAACCCCGTCAGCTTTTGGCTGTGTCGAAGTGATGATGACGGTTTGATCGTGGTAATTGCCGAGGTGTCTAACACATTCGGCGAACGCCACAGCTATTTGTGCCACCATCCCGACCTGCGCGAGATCACGCGCCAAGATCATATAAGTGCAAACAAGATTTTCCACGTATCGCCGTTTCAGCCGGTCGCGGGAACATATGCGTTCCGATTTGATATCCGAAAAGATCGTATCAGCATCTGGATCGACTATACCCAGACCGCAGGCGGATTGATCGCGACACTTACCGGAAAGCGGCGACCGCTGACGAATACTGCGGTGCTTCGGTCGCTTGTCCGTCGCCCGTTTGGATCGCGTCGGGTTTTAGCGTTGATACACTGGCAAGCCGTCAAGCTGTGGTGGAAGGGAGGGGGGTATCGCCCTGCGCCCACCCCGCCTAGTGACGAGGTTTCGTAGTGGTCAACGTCGAAAAGAACACTCAACCCGCACAGCTTCCGGCCTATGCGTTGTTTGCGGCACTGCTGGCAGCGGCAGGGTTGCCGATCTATATCCATGCCCCAAAGTTTTTTGTCGACGAATATGGGGTGTCATTGACCGCTTTGGGCATCGTCCTGTTCGGGCTGCGATCGCTTGACGTGATACAGGACCCGCTGCTGGGACGGCTGGCAGAGGTTCTGCGCAATCGTCGAAGTCTGGCGGTTGCGATTGGGTCTTCAGTTATGGCGATATCAATGTTTGCATTGTTTGCCATGACACCTTCGTTACCACCCTTGGTTTGGTTCGGCCTCACGTTGACGGGTGTGTTCAGTTCATTCAGCTTTTTGACGATTTGCTTTTACGCACAGGGCGTTTCCAAGGCCGGGGCGCTTCCCGGGCGCGGCCATCTGGCTCTGGCAAGGTGGCGTGAAACAGGCGCGCTTTTGGGCGTATGCGTAGCCTCAGTCGCCCCGGTGGTTTTGGCGACGATCATGGGTAAGCCGTTTACTGGGTTTGCGATCGGTTTCGCGGTATTGGCGCTTGTGGCTACCATTGCCATGCGGGGCGAATGGCGCACCGTCAGTACAAGCGCACCCACCGGTTTCGACGTTATTTTAAAGGACAGCGTCGCGCGTCGTTTGTTGCTGATCGCGTTCTTGAATGCGGCACCTGTGGCCGTAACCTCGACGTTGTTTCTATTCTATGTGGAAGCAACGCTGCAATCGGCGGAGTGGGCGGGACCACTGCTGCTGGTATTTTTTCTAAGCGCAGCGATTGCCGCGCCGTTTTGGGGATTTCTTGCCGAAGCCTATGGAGCAAAGCCAGTCCTGTTGGCTGCGATGGCGATGGCTATAGTGGCGTTCGCCGGTGCCTTTTTTCTTGGGGCAGGTGATGTCGCTTTTTTTGCTGTGGTTTGTATTGTATCAGGTGCTGCTCTTGGCGCTGACCTTACCCTGCTACCAGCAATGTTTGCCACACGTCTGGCCAAGATTGCGCCATCCGCCGCCGAGGGCTTTGGCCTTTGGGCATTTGTCTCCAAACTTACCCTTGCTTTCTCCGCAGTAACGCTACTTCCCATCTTGCAGATGTCGGGCTTTATTAGCGGCGAGCTGATTAACACACCCCACGCTATTGCAACGCTGGTCTGGCTATATGCCGGTCTACCATGTGCTCTTAAAGGGGTGGCAATGGCAGTGTTAGCAGGCACCTCACTGCATGAGGATGATACGTTATGATGGAATTACTATCTATTTTCCTAGGTGCGGCGATTGTGATCGGCTTTGTTTTTGCTAGACGTCACATCGCCGATTTTCCCGCACAGCGCCCCGATGATTATGCTGACGACTATCTGGTGCTAGACATGAAAAAGTATCTTGATGGAGAAATGGTCTGCGAAGGAGTTATATTCGGGCCAACTGGGCGGGTGACCAGTAGTTTTGTCGCTGACTTTAACGTCGTTTGGGATGGCGATGTCGCCGAGGTAAAAGAGCATTTCGTCTACGACGATAACACTACTCAAGATCGCACATGGTCAATTATCTTAGGCGAGAAAGGTCGTTTTACAGCGACTGCCGCTGATGTACCTGGCGAAGCACAGGGCAGACAGGTCGGGGCCACGATACGCATGCAATATCCGATAAGGTTGCCGGTCGATGTCGGTGGTCACCTGCTCAAGACGGTCGACTGGATCTATCTGACTGCTGATGGCACGATGATTAATCGCAGCCAATTTCGTAAATTCGGCTTCAAGGTGGCAGAGCTTGTGGCGACGATTCGACAGAAGGATCCAGAATGACGGAGTGGGGCGGGAAACGGTATTGGCTGATCGGCGCGAGCGACGGGTTGGGTAAAGCCTTGGCGCACAAGATAAGCCGGCGCGGCGCAGAGGTCATTGTCTCGGCCCGATCGGAAGATAAGCTGATGGCGCTGGTGGATGAGCTCCCAGGCAGGGCGTCTTATCAAGTCTTGGATGTTCAGGATGAAGACAGCATTCGTTCGGCGGTAAGTACGGTGGGGC
>DRFG01000201.1 GCA_011050655.1 Roseobacter sp. | reverse complement strand
GCCGTGACACATAAAGGTTAGCTTCATGCTTCAGGATCAAGACCGCATCTTTACCAATATCTACGGTATGCACGACCGCACGCTGAAAGGCGCGCAGGCGCGGGGCCATTGGGATGGCACGGCTGGCATCCTCAAGAACGGGCGCGACTGGATCATCGACCAGATGAAGGCCTCGGGGCTGCGGGGCCGTGGCGGTGCCGGCTTTCCGACCGGGCTAAAGTGGTCGTTTATGCCCAAAGAAAGCGACGGCCGCCCCAGCTATCTGGTGGTCAACGCGGATGAATCCGAACCTGGCACCTGCAAAGACCGCGAGATCATGCGCCATGATCCGCATACGCTGATCGAAGGCTGTCTGATCGCCAGTTTTGCCATGCAGGCCAACGCGTGCTACATCTACATCCGTGGCGAATATATCCGCGAGCGCGAGGCGCTTCAGGCTGCAATCGACGAAGCCTATGATGCGGGGCTGGTTGGCAAGAACGCCTGTAAATCGGGATATGATTTCGACATCTATGTGGCCCACGGGGCAGGTGCCTATATCTGCGGCGAGGAAACGGCGCTGCTCGAAAGCCTTGAGGGCAAAAAAGGTATGCCGCGCATGAAGCCGCCGTTTCCGGCTGGCGCGGGTCTGTATGGCTGCCCGACCACGGTGAACAACGTGGAATCGATTGCCGTTGTGCCGACTATTCTGCGCCGCGGGCCGGAATGGTTTTCCAGCTTTGGCCGCCCGAACAATGCGGGCACCAAGCTGTTTGCGATCTCGGGTCACGTCAACAACCCCTGCGTTGTCGAAGAAGCGATGAGCATCACATTCGAAGAGCTGATCGAAAAACATTGCGGTGGTATTCGCGGAGGCTGGGATAACCTAAAAGCTGTGATCCCCGGAGGGTCGTCTGTGCCGATGATTCCCGGCGGTCAGATGCGCAACGCGATCATGGATTTCGATTATTTGCGCGAACAAAGGTCGGGCCTGGGTACGGCGGCGGTCATCGTTATGGATAACTCGACCGACGTCATCAAAGCGATTTGGCGATTGGCGAAGTTCTACAAGCATGAATCCTGTGGTCAGTGCACGCCTTGTCGGGAAGGCACGGGTTGGATGATGCGCGTCATGGAACGTCTGGTTCACGGCGAGGCAGAGCCTGAAGAGATCGACATGCTGCTTGACGTGACCAAACAGGTCGAGGGTCACACGATCTGCGCGCTTGGTGATGCGGCTGCATGGCCGATCCAGGGCCTGATCCGGCATTTCCGTGATGAAATCGAAGACCGCATTACGCACAAACGCACTGGCCGCGTCAGTGCTGTTGCAGCGGAATAGTGTCAATTGGCAGTCTGCACAGATTACCGACGGCATGCCGGGGCCCTAAAAAGGGTGGCAGTGGTTGCTGGGCTGGCTGGATGTATCTGCAACAGGCACCGCACCGATAACGCGGCGGATATCAGGCCCTAGTGGCGGAGAGAAAAGATGAAACAGATTATTACTCTAATCGCCGGGGCAGTGCTGCTTGCTGGGTGTACCGCTCAGGAAGATCGGTTGGCTTTTGACGGCAAATACTTCAGCACCAACGTCAGTAAGGTCGATGGCCGCCGTGATGTCTTTACCCTACAGGTGAAGAGTGCGGCGCAATCCATAGAAGGTGCCCGCGAGTCTGCGCGTTATCACGCAACGGCGTATTGTATCAGGAATTACGGTAGCTCAGATATCAACTGGGTGGTCGGCCCCGACGCTCCCGCCGAAAGTCTGCGTCTGGACGGCGGCGCATTAACATTCCAAGGGGCTTGCTCTTCCTGACATATTGGGCGACATATCGCTGGAAAATGGCTGATTTCGAGATGTTATTGAATATCAGTACTGTCAGTTCCCATGTGCATCAGGGGCAATCTGCCCCATGCATAAGGAGAGTATAATGCGAAATTTGTTGATAGCCGTTACGAGTGTGGCCTTGCTGGCCGGTCCGGTTGCCGCAAAACCACCCCTACGCGAGGTGGCTGCGGTTGATGATGCTTTGCTAGATCTCGGCCTTGCGGACCGTATCCGCAACGAATGTCCGGATATTTCAGCTCGGATGTTTCGTGCCTTTGGCTATTTGAACAACGTCAAGCAAACCGCCAAATCTTTAGGGTATACCGATGCTGAAATTGATGCGTATCGGAAAAACGATAGCAACAAAGCACGCATGAAAGCCCGGGGTGCTGCATATTTAAAGGCGAATGGGGTCGATACTTCGGATCCGCAAAGCTACTGTGCGTTAGGTCGTGCAGAAATCCAAAAATCGAGCCGGATAGGTTCGTTACTAAGAGCGAAATGAGCATATGAGCGATACCCGCAAGATCATCATCGACGGTAAGGAAATCGAAGTCGAAGGGGCGATGACGCTCATTCAGGCGTGCGAAGAAGCTGGCGTGGAAGTTCCGCGTTTCTGCTACCATGAACGTCTGTCAATTGCGGGGAACTGTCGCATGTGTCTGGTGGAGGTCGTCGGCGGCCCGCCAAAGCCTGCTGCATCCTGCGCGATGCAGGTGCGCGATTTGCGCCCCGGCCCCGAAGGTCAACCGCCCGTGGTCAAGACGAATTCACCCATGGTTAAAAAGGCCCGCGAGGGCGTGATGGAGTTTTTGCTGATCAACCACCCGTTGGATTGTCCGATTTGCGATCAGGGTGGCGAGTGTGACTTGCAGGACCAGGCGATGGCGTACGGCGTGGATTTCAGCCGCTACCGCGAACCCAAACGCGCGACCGAAGATCTTGATCTGGGGCCGCTCGTTGAAACCCACATGACGCGCTGCATTTCGTGCACCCGCTGCGTGCGCTTCACAACCGAGGTTGCGGGCATTCACCAGATGGGCCAGACAGGCCGGGGCGAAGATGCAGAGATTACCGCGTATCTTGGCGAAACGCTTGATTCCAACCTTCAGGGAAACATTATTGATCTATGCCCCGTGGGTGCGTTGGTATCGAAGCCCTATGCGTTCACTGCCCGTCCGTGGGAACTGACCAAGACTGAATCCATTGATGTGATGGACGCGCTGGGGTCGAATATTCGTGTCGATACCAAAGGGCGCGAAGTCATGCGCTTTCTCCCACGCAATCATGATGGCGTGAACGAAGAATGGATTTCGGATAAGACACGCTTTGTCTGGGACGGTCTGCGTCGCCAGCGTCTGGACACCCCCTATATTCGTGAGAACGGCAAGCTGCGTAAAGCCGACTGGCCCGAAGCGCTCGCTGCGGCTGCTGCTGCGATGAACGGCAAGAACGTGGCCGGGCTGATCGGCGATCTGGTTTCCGTCGAAGCCGCTTTTGCTCTGAAGCAGCTTATCGAAGGGCAGGGCGGCGTCGTCGAATGCCGCACCGACGGAGCCAAGCTGCCTGCGGACAACCGATCTGGGTATGTTGGAACGGCGCGCATCGAAGATATTGATACCGCCGAAGCTATCATGTTGATCGGTACGAACCCCGCCGTTGAGGCACCGGTATTAAACGCAAGAATCCGCAAAGCTTGGCTGCGCGGCGCGGGGGTCGGTGTCGTTGGTCCCAAGGTCGATCTGACATATGATACGATGCACATCGGCGACGACCCCTCCGTGCTAGACCGTTTGCTAGAGCGCGATCACAGCGAAGTTGCTGGTAAAAACTCCCTGATTATACTCGGAATGGGTGCCCTAGCGCGGAGCGACGGGGACGCGATTCTGGCCGCTGCTATGGCGCTTGCCGATAGCACAAAATCTGGTCTGCTTGTGCTGCATACAGCGGCAGGACGGGTCGGCGCGCTGGACATCGGGGCAACAGCCGAGGGTGGCGTCGCAGACGTACTCAACGCGGATGTGGTCTATAACCTTGGCGCTGACGAAGGTGACATTCCTCAAGGGCCGTTTGTAATTTACCAGGGGTCGCATGGTGATCGGGGTGCTCATCGCGCCGATATTATCTTGCCGGGTGCGGCCTATACCGAGGAAGCCGGATTGTTCGTCAACACCGAAGGGCGCCCGCAGCTTGCGGCACGCGCCAGCTTTGCCCCCGGTCAGGCCAAGGAAAACTGGGCGATCCTGCGGGCGCTCAGCGCCGAATTAGGGGCAACGTTGCCATTTGATTCGCTGGCAGTCTTGCGAAAGACGTTGGTGGCCAAGGTACCACATCTGGGCGATATCGATCAGGTGGCCCAAAACAAATGGCAAGCTACCGCCCGGGGGACATTACAAGAGGGCGCGTTGCGTTACGCGATTGCCGATTTTTACCTGTCAAACCCTATCGCCCGTGCCAGTCAGCTTATGGCGGAGTTATCGGCAAATGCCAAAGCCCGCCGCGAAAGCCCGATGGCGGCAGAGTGAGGATATTGGGGATGATATTACCTTTGATCATAGCGGGCTGCGATACGCAGGCGCCTATGGCCGAAGATTTTATTCCCGATTACCAAGGTATCGAAACCAAGCTGCTGGATGGGGACCTTGTCCAGTTCAATGTTGCGATGACCAAGGCACAGTCGCCTGAAAACGTAGCGCAATACGCGGAATGTGCCGCGGCACGCTATACTTTGATCCGGGGCTTTGGTTTTGCCCGTCATGTGCGTACAAATGTTGAGATCGAGGGTGGTGTCTGGCGGGCAGATGCTGTTTACACCATCTCGCCAAGCCTGCCTGCGGGCTTGAAGACAATAGATGCCGAAGTAACCGTGCAGAACTGTACGGAAAAAGGCATTCCGACGGTGTGAGGACCTATGGCTGACTTCTTTTTCAACACCACGCTTGGGACGATTTTGCTGATCATCGGTCAGATTTTCCTGGTTGTGATTCCCCTGCTTCTTGCACTCGCCTTTCTGATGTACGCTGACCGCAAGATATGGGCTTCGGTTCAGTTGCGGCGCGGGCCGAACGTCGTCGGTATCTATGGTTTGCTACAGTCTTTTGCGGATTTCGCGAAATACATCGTCAAAGAAGTCGTCGTTCCGGCCGGTGCTGACCGGGCGGTTTTCTTTATGGCCCCGATGGTCACGTTGGTGATGGCATTGGTCGCTTGGGCCGTCATCCCCTTCAATGACGGGTGGGTCCTCTCGAATATCAATGTCGCTATTTTGTACGTCTTCGCGATTTCGTCGCTGGAAGTTTACGGCGTGATCATGGGCGGATGGGCGTCAAACTCCAAATATCCATTTCTGGGGTCTCTGCGCTCTGCCGCCCAGATGATTTCTTACGAGGTGTCCATCGGCCTGATTATCATCGGTGTTGTCATCAGCTCTGGTTCGTTGAATTTCGGTGATATTGTTAAATCGCAAAGCGGTGATCTGGGTCTGCTGAACTGGTACTGGCTGCCGCATTTCCCAATGCTGATCTTGTTCTTTATCAGCGCTCTGGCCGAGACAAACCGCCCACCGTTCGACCTGCCCGAAGCTGAATCAGAATTGGTTGCGGGGTATCAGGTTGAATACTCATCCACTCCATTCCTGCTGTTCATGATCGGTGAATTGGTGGCAGTCGTATTGATGTGCGCACTGATCTCGCTGATGTTCTTTGGCGGTTGGTTGTCCCCGATCCCGGGCTTGCCTGATGGCATCTTCTGGATGATCGCAAAAATGGGTTTGGTGTTCTTCTTCTTCTCTTTGGTCAAAGCGATCACACCGCGTTACCGCTATGACCAACTGATGCGTCTGGGTTGGAAAATCTTTCTGCCGTTCAGCCTGTTCTGGGTTGTGTTCGTGGCATTTGCCGCAAAATTCGATTGGTTCTGGGGCATCTATGCCCGTTGGACAGTAGGGGGCTGATATGGCTGGCATCGACTACACCCGTCACGCGAAGTATTTCCTGTTGCAGGATTTTTATCAGGGCATGAAGTTGGGCATTAAATATATGTTCAAGCCCAAGGCGACGATAAACTACCCGCACGAAAAAGGCCCGCTGTCCCCGCGTTTTCGCGGTGAACATGCGCTTCGTCGTTATCCCAACGGCGAAGAACGCTGCATTGCATGTAAACTTTGCGAAGCGATATGTCCGGCACAGGCGATCACGATTGACGCGGAACCGCGCGAAGATGGCAGCCGCCGCACCACGCGCTACGACATCGATATGACCAAATGCATCTACTGTGGTTTCTGCCAGGAAGCCTGCCCAGTCGATGCGATAGTCGAAGGGCCGAACTTCGAATTCTCGACCGAGACCCGCGAAGAACTGTTTTATGACAAAGCTAAGCTGTTGGATAACGGCGAACGCTGGGAAGCCGAGATTGCCCGCAACCTAGAACTGGACGCGCCGTACCGATGACCGACAAAAGCAACCCTTTCGAAGAAATGATGCGCCAGATGCAGGAATTGGCAAAGACCTTTCCGGCGATGGATGCGTTTTCGCCAAAGGGGTTCGAGGCGATGATGGGCAAGATGCCCAAAGATATGATGGAAACGTTTTTTGGCAACACCATGAACCCGAATGGGCTGGATGCTAAAACGCGGCTGTTATTGACCATTGCCGGGCTGACCATGCAAGGCGCGCAGAACGACCTTGCGCTGAAACAGTCGGTTGTCCACGCAGTCGAGGCTGGGGCGCACAAGCAACAAGTGATTGAGACCATAGGGCAGATGGCGGTGTTCGCCGGTATCCCTGCCATGACCCGCGCAATGCAAATCGCGCAGGGTGTTTTGGATGACAAGGAAGGTGACGCATGAGCGTTTTCGCATTTTACCTCTTCGCGGTCAGCGTAATTGCGGGCGGATTATTCACTGTTATCAGTCGTAATCCGGTGCATTCGGTGCTGTGGTTGATCTTGGCATTCCTGAGCGCGGCCGGTCTATTCGTCATGCTGAACGCCGAATTTGTAGCGATGCTGCTGATCATCGTCTATGTCGGGGCCGTGGCGGTGTTGTTCTTGTTCGTGGTGATGATGCTCGACGTAGATTTTGCCGAACTCAAAGCCGAAATGGCACGCTATATGCCGCTGGCACTGCTGATTGGGCTGATTATCCTGATGCAGTTCGTCATGGCCTTTGGTGCGTGGGATGCAAATGTAGCCGCCGAAACACTGCGTACACAGGTTGTCACGGATGATGTGCAAAACACCGCTGCATTGGGCCTGATCTTGTACGATCAATACTTCCTGCTGTTCCAGCTTTCCGGGTTGATCCTGCTGGTGGCGATGATCGGTGCAATTGTTTTGACGTTGCGCCACCGTGTGGATGTAAAGCGTCAGAACGTGGTTGCCCAAATGATGCGCGACCCCAAGCTGGCCATGAAACTGAACGATGTGAAACCAGGGCAGGGCCTATAAGAAGCTGTCCGAACAAGGATGTGAACCATGTCACGAACTACGATTGTTGTATTGATTGTCGTGCTGATTGTCGTTTTTGGCGGCTACAATATCTTCGGATGACGGTACGGGGCGGGTAATCCCCGCCGCACCAATGACTTAAGAACGCCCGGAACGGGCAAGAAAGAACCGAGGGACGACATGATCGGAATTGAACATTACCTGACGGTGGCGGCGACGCTATTCGTCATAGGCATTTTCGGGCTTTTCCTGAACCGCAAGAACATCATCATCATGCTGATGTCTATTGAGCTGATGCTCTTGGCAGTGAATATCAACTTTGTCGCGTTCTCATATTATCTGGGCGATTTGGTAGGGCAGGTTTTTACCCTCTTCGTTCTTACCGTGGCCGCCGCCGAGGCTGCTATCGGCCTGGCCATTCTGGTCTGCTTCTTCCGCAATCGAGGCACGATCGCGGTTGAAGATGTCAACGTGATGAAGGGCTAAGATCATGGAAACGATCATTCTTTTCGCGCCACTGGTTGGCGCATTGATCTGTGGTTTCGGCTGGAAGCTGATCGGCGAGAAAACAGGCCAGTGGATAACGACCGGGCTGTTGTTCTTGGCGGCTTTTCTAAGCTGGGTCGTTTTTTTGCGATTTGACGGGGTAACCGAACACATTCAAATCCTGCGCTGGATCGAAAGCGGCAGCCTATCAACCGATTGGGCTATCCGCATGGATCGTTTGACCGCGATCATGTTGATTGTCATCACGACAGTATCCAGCCTCGTCCATCTCTATTCCTTCGGCTACATGGCGCATGACGAAAACTTCTCCGATAGCGAACCCTATCGCGCTCGGTTTTTTGCCTATCTGTCGTTCTTCACCTTCGCGATGCTGATGCTGGTCACGGCCGATAATCTGGTACAGATGTTCTTTGGCTGGGAAGGCGTTGGCGTCGCTTCGTATCTTTTGATCGGGTTCTACTACAAAAAACCATCTGCCAACGCTGCGGCGATCAAAGCGTTTGTCGTCAACCGAGTCGGTGACTTTGGCTTTGCACTCGGCATTTTCGGGCTGTTCTATCTGACGGATTCGATCCGGTTTGACGATATTTTCGCCGCGACACCAGAGCTGGCCGATACAACTTTGCGCTTCTTGTGGGCCGATTGGAACGCAGCCAATTTGATCGCGATTTTGCTTTTTGTCGGCGCGATGGGGAAATCGGCGCAGTTGTTCCTGCACACATGGTTACCAGACGCGATGGAAGGCCCCACCCCCGTGTCGGCGTTGATCCATGCCGCGACGATGGTAACCGCCGGTGTGTTCCTTGTCAGCCGCATGTCGCCGCTGATGGAGGTCGCACCGGAAGCGATGATGTTCGTCACCTTTATCGGAGCGACCACCGCCTTTGTTGCGGCTACGATCGGCTTGGTTCAAAATGATATCAAGCGTGTCATCGCGTATTCGACCATGTCCCAGCTTGGCTATATGTTCGTCGCCGTAGGCGTTGGCATGTATTCCGCCGCAATGTTCCACCTATTAACCCACGCGTTCTTCAAAGCGCTGCTGTTCCTTGGGGCGGGGTCGGTGATCCATGCGATGCACCACGAGCAGGACATGCGTAATTATGGCGGGCTGCGTAAAAAGATACCCTATACATTCTGGGCCATGATGTTCGGGACGCTGGCGATCACAGGGGTCGGTATCCCTCTGACCTATATCGGATTTGCGGGCTTCCTGTCCAAAGATGCGATTATCGAAAGCGCCTATGGCGGCGGGTCGATGTATGGTTTCTGGATGTTGGTCTTAGCCGCAGCGATGACCAGTTTTTATAGCTGGCGTCTGATGTTCCTGACGTTCTTCGGCAAAGCGCGCGGCGACAAGCATACTCATGACCACGCGCACGAAAGCCCGATGGTCATGCTGATCCCGCTAGGTGTCTTGAGCCTTGGCGCGATCTTTGCCGGCATGATCTGGTACAACAGCTTTTTCGGCCATGCCGAGGACGTCGCTGATTTCTACGGAATTCCGATGGCTCAAACCGCCGGCGAGGGCGAGGCTCATGTCGAAGGTTCTGAAAGTGCCAAGCCTGTGGTCGGCGACACCAATGCAGGTGATGAGGCACATGGCGAAACCGGTCAAGCAGACGGTGCAGCGGAAACAGCGCATGGTCCGGTGTTTGCTGGGGCTCCGGGCGAAGGTGCCTTGTATTTTGGCCCGAGCAACACAGTTTTGGAGGAGGCCCACGCGTCCCCGGTTTGGGTTAAGGTTAGTCCTTTCATCGCAATGTTGGCAGGCTTGGTCCTTGCGCTTTGGTTCTATATCTGGAGCCCGAGCGTGCCCGGACGTTTGGCGGCAAACCAGCGACCTTTGTATCTGTTCTTCCTCAACAAATGGTACTTTGACGAAATCTATAATGTCGTCTTCGTAAAACCGGCGTTTATGATCGGCCGTTTCCTATGGAAGCGTGGCGACGGAGGCGTCATTGATGGCACACTTAACGGAGTTGCCATGGGGATCATTCCCTTTCTCACGCGGCTCGCTGGACGGGCGCAATCTGGATATATCTTTACCTACGCCTTCGCGATGGTAATCGGCATCGCGGTTCTTGTGACCTGGATGACGATGAGCGGGGGGGCACACTAATGGATCATCACTTGCTTTCCATCATTACCTTCATGCCCAGCTTTGCTGCGCTTATTCTTGCTATTTTTCTGCGCGGTAACGATGTCGCCGCTGCTCGCAACGCAAAATGGCTGGCGCTGATCACCACAACAGTGACCTTTCTGATTTCGCTGTTCATCCTGTTCGATTTCGACCCATCCAATACGGGCTTTCAATTTGTCGACGAAGCGGAATGGCTGATGGGGCTGAAATACCGTCTGGGGGTAGACGGCATTTCGATCCTGTTCGTGATGCTCACCACGTTCATCATGCCTTTGGTCATCGCTGCAAGCTGGAAAGTTGAAACGCGGGTCAAGGAATACATGATCGCCTTCCTGCTGCTCGAAACCCTGATGCTCGGTGTTTTCATGGCGCTGGATCTGGTGTTGTTCTACCTGTTCTTCGAGGCCGGGTTGATCCCGATGTTCCTGATCATCGGTATCTGGGGCGGTGCCAACCGGATCTACGCGAGCTTCAAGTTCTTCCTTTATACCTTCCTCGGGTCGGTGTTGATGCTGGTCGCCATCGTGATGATGTACGCCGAAGCAGGCACCACCTGTATCGGTGGGTGCGAGGTCAGTTTACTGACCCATACCTTTGCATCCGATACGTTCTCGGTCGCCGGGATCACCGTCGTGGGTGGTTTGCAAACCATGATGTTCCTCGCGTTTTTTGCAAGTTTTGCGGTCAAAATGCCGATGTGGCCTGTGCATACTTGGTTACCCGATGCGCACGTTCAGGCCCCAACAGCGGGCTCCGTGGTGCTGGCGGCGATCCTGCTTAAGATGGGCGGGTACGGCTTCTTGCGGTTTTCGGTTCCAATGTTCCCAATTGGGTCCGAGGTCATGGCACCGCTGGTGTTGTGGCTGTCGGTAATCGCCATTGTCTATACATCGCTAGTGGCGCTGGTTCAGGCCGACATGAAAAAGCTGATTGCTTATTCGTCGGTTGCCCACATGGGTTTCGTGACGATGGGTATCTTTACCTTCAATCAACAAGGTCTTGATGGCGCGATCTTCCAGATGATCAGCCACGGATTCATCTCGGCTGCGTTGTTCCTGTGTGTCGGGGTGATCTATGACCGGATGCACACCCGCGAGATTGATGCCTATGGTGGGTTGGTCAACCGGATGCCGGCCTATGCACTGGTGTTCATGTTCTTCACGATGGCAAATGTCGGTTTGCCCGGCACCTCGGGGTTTGTTGGCGAATTCCTGACGCTGATCGCGATTTTCCAGGTCAACACCTGGGTTGCGGTGGTCGCGACGTCAGGGGTCATTTTTTCGGCGGCCTATGCCTTGTGGCTGTACCGCCGGGTGGTGTTGGGTGATCTGATCAAGGAAAGCCTGCGCACCATTACCGATATGACCCGCCGCGAGCGCTGGATATTCGCGCCGCTGGTCGCCATGACGCTCTTGTTAGGCATATACCCTGCGCTGGTACTCGACATCATCGGGCCGTCGGTTACGGCTCTTGTTGCAAGTTATGATACGGCTCTGGAGGCGGTAGATGCCGCTGTTCAGACAACTTCAAAATAAAGGACCGCGAGATGATTTCCGCTGATCTGAATGTCATCCTGCCTGAAATAGTGCTGTCGCTGTTCGCGATTTTAGCACTGCTTCTGGCGGTCTATACTACCAAAGATGCGACCGCCGGGCTGATGGTCTGGGCGACTTCGGGCGTGATGGTCCTGTTGGCGATTTGGATCGGCATGACCGGGGGCGGGGCGACCCGCATCGCATTCAACGGTCTGTTCATCGAGGACGGGTTCGCACGCTTTGCCAAGGTTACGGTACTGCTAAGTGCCGCTGCGGTATTGATCATGTCCGAAGCCTATATGAAAAAGCGCGGCCTGCTGCGTTTTGAATACCCGATGCTCGTCGCGCTAAGCGTCGTAGGCATGATGATGATGGTCAGCGCCGGTGACCTGATGACACTGTACATGGGGTTGGAGCTGCAATCGCTGGCTCTTTATGTGATTGCATCGTTGCGACGCGACAGCGTGAAGTCGACCGAAGCCGGGTTGAAATACTTTGTCTTAGGGGCGTTGTCGTCGGGCTTGCTGCTTTACGGCGTGTCGTTGGTTTATGGGTATGCCGGAACAACGCAGTTCACCGGAGTCATGTCTGTCGCGAAAACAGGCGAGACATCAATAGGGTTGCTGTTCGGTATCGTGTTCATCATATCGGGGCTTGCTTTCAAAGTGTCGGCGGTGCCTTTCCATATGTGGACACCCGACGTTTATGAAGGCGCACCAACGCCAGTGACCGCGTTCTTCGCCACGGCACCCAAGGTCGCCGCAATGGCATTGTTCGCCCGCGTGCTGCATGATGCGTTCGGTAATGCTATCCCGGACTGGAGCCAGATCGTAGCGCTTCTGTCGGTACTGTCGATGTTTCTGGGTGCTATCGCGGCTATTGGCCAGACCAACATCAAACGCCTGATGGCCTATTCCTCTATCGCTCACATGGGGTATGCGTTGATCGGGCTCGCGGCTGGTACCCAACTGGGGATAAAAGCCATGCTGGTCTATCTGGCGATCTATGTGACAATGAACATCGGTACCTTTGCCTTCATCCTTAGCATGGAAAAAGACGGTCAGCCGGTCACGGATATCTCAGCTTTGAATATGTATTCAAAACGCGCGCCGGGCAAAGCGTTGGCGATGCTGGTTCTGTTGTTCTCGCTTGCGGGCGTTCCGCCGATGTTAGGGTTCTTCGCCAAGTTCGGTGTATGGCAGGCCGGTGTAGATGCGGGCCTGATCTGGCTGGTGACGGCCAGCGCGATCGCTTCGGCCATCGGTGCGTATTATTACTTGCGCATCGTTTTCCTGATGTATTTCGGGGCAGAAAATGATGACCGTCTGGACGATGGTAAAAGCGGTTTGCTGTCCACCTTCCTGTTTGCTTCGGCTGTTATAATGGTCGTCGGTATCGTAAACACGTTCGGTGTCGAAGGTGCAGCAATCTCTGCCGCAGCGACGCTGGTAAATTGATCCGTCAATGGACCCGGTGAACCCAAAAGCTGCTGCAACAAGTTCGTCTACCTCACCCAGTCAGGGTTTGCCCAAGCCGGGGGCATCATGGCCCGATGGGTACGGGTGCCTGATTTTCGATAGTGTTGATTCCACGCTAAGTGAGGCCGCGCGGCGTGCCTCCGACTTGGTCGGTCCAACTTGGATTTTAGCTCAAGAGCAGACGGCAGCGCGGGGGCGGCGCGGGCGATCTTGGGCCACACCACGCGGCAATTTCGCGGCCACCTTGATGTTGCGCCATGGCGAAGAACCTGCCAGCGCCGCTTTGCGCAGTTTCGTAGCCTCGCTGGCGCTGCGGCGCGCGTTCGTTGCGATAACCCGTGACGAAAGCGCTTTTGCCTTGAAGTGGCCGAATGACGTGCTGTTGAACGGTGGTAAAGTCGCAGGAATACTGCTGGAAAGCATCGGAGACCACTTGGCCATCGGGATCGGGGTAAATCTAGCGCATGCTCCAGGTGCCGATCAAGTAGAAGCCAATGCATTACGCCCGGTCTCTATAGCCG
>DRFG01000200.1 GCA_011050655.1 Roseobacter sp. | reverse complement strand
GGATAAAACATCAGAGGTCGAAATCGCGTCCAAGCTGGCCCAGAACGCGCGGTCTGGCCGGCTGGGGAGCGCAAGGGGAGAAGTACTATGTTCAGGCGCGTCTTCGGCAGGTGGCTTCCCTTCGAGTAACCGCACGGCATCCGACAAGGTCCGATGCCGTCGGATGGCGTCCCTCCCAACTGGGGTAATGCCAGTAAGCACCGAAGATGCCTCGTAAAGAAGCATATGCGTGATATAAAGCTCGGCTAGATTCAGCATTATGTCTTCGTTGCGCGACCCATGCGCAGAACTCAGCGTCTCTATCTGCTGCTTGAGGTCATTGTGAAAACCGGCGGCAGACCAGCGATTCAGATCCATGTCTTTGCGCCACCCATTTTGCAGCGCCGCCACATCGGGGGTTAGCGCTTTTACAAGATCAGTGGTGGTTGCGCCAAGCACAGCGGAAGATACCCCAAACAATAATGCCGCATTACAAGCGATTATGTAAGCATATCGGGGCACATCAATCCTTCAATTTATAATTAAAACTTGCCTTATTCTTGTATTCGTGAAATTTTATATTTGCAACAGAATGTCACGCCTTAGCATTGTTTTGATGTCCACCCACCTAGCGGAGAGCTGAATGACAAATATCACTTACGTGTCCCTCTCTCAGGCGACCGCGCTGGCACGCAACATGGACTCCACAGCGCACAACCTCGCCAACGCCTCCACTTCGGGCTACAAGGCTATCCACCCACTTATTGAATCCGTGCCCAACGGCAGCGGAGATTCAAGTGTTAGCTATGTACGCGACAAGGGTACCTATCTGGAGCTGGAAAGCGGGCCGCTTACCCCTACTGGCAACCCGTTGGACATAGCGATTTCAGGCGAAGGCTGGCTGACCTACCAACTGCCCGGAGGCGAAACCGGTTATAGCCGTCATGGTCGCCTAGTGGTGGATGTCGACGGGCAGCTAAAGACGTCAGGAGGCATGCCGCTTTTGGGTGCCGGTGGCGGGCCCGTTCAATTACCTGATGACGTAGGGGATAACGTCGTGATTTCGACCGGTGGCACATTGACTAACCAAGCGGGTGCCGTGCTGGGGTCAATTGCGGTGGTAACCATTGACGACGCAGCGGGCATGTTGCCCATCGGCGGTGGCATGTATCAACTGCCAGCCGATGCCGGTGTGCCCCAACAGTCTGAGGCACCTATTATCAAACAGGGCTTTGTCGAAGGCAGTAATGTCAAAGCTGTCCTTGAGATGACCCGACTTATCGACATTCAGCGCGCATATGACAATGCAGTCAAACTAATGGGGTCGGATGACGACCTGACGCGGACAGCAATCCAGAAACTTGGGCGCGTATAATCGCGTTATTAAGGAGCATACGATGAAAGCACTCGGGATCGCGGCAACAGGGATGCTGGCACAACAAACCAACGTGGATGTTATCGCCAACAACATCGCGAACGCCAATACGACCGGTTTCAAAAGCGGTCGTGCTGCATTTCAGGACCTTGTTTATCAAAGCTTCAGCAGTGCCGGATCCTTAACTTCAGAATCCGGGACTGCCCGCCCCGTAGGCACGGATATCGGTTTGGGCGTCCAAGCCGCAGGGGTTATCCGTCACAACGCGCAAGGCGGATTGATACAAACGGAAAATCAGTTGGATTTAGCAATCGAAGGGCGCGGCTATTTTGTCATCAATCGCCCCGATGGCAGCCAGGCTTTTACCCGAGATGGCAATTTTGAACTTAGCGCCCAAGGCCAACTGGTAACGCTTAACGGGTACGAAGTTGAACCCGCCATCGTTGTTCCCGACCTGACCCGCCAAGTGGAGATCAACCAATTTGGTGTGGTGATGGCATATGTTGAAAACGACCCTAACCCAGTAGAACTGGGACAGCTTAACTTTGCGACATTCCTGAACGAAGCCGGTCTCAAGCCGGTGGGTGACAACCTGATGGAACAGACTTCAGCCTCTGGTGAGGCAGTGCAATTGACGCCCGGCACACCCGGCGTCGGCATTACGCGCCAAGGGTATCTGGAGCAATCGAACGTGAATATCATCCAGCAGATCACGGATTTGATTTCAGCGCAGCGCGCCTATGAGATGAATTCAAAAGCCATTGAGACTGCTGATCAGATCATGACAACCACCAACCAAATCAAGTAATAGGACTTAGCAGGATGATGCGTAATAGGGCAGCTTTGGCGATGGTTTTACAGCTTCTTGCTGCTGGCTTTTTCATGTCATCCGCGGCGGCGCAAAGCGCATCCGTACCCGAATTGATCGAAGAACGTACGATCGCCGAACTAGGTGCAACGCTGCCGGCCGACGCCGAAATCGATATCCGGATGGCAAAAGGCATGATCGAACATGGTAACTTTATACAGGAATTCTGGATTGATGCGGACACCGGGCAATTCATCGCCAATGTTGCGACAGAAGACAATCTGACACAGCGGGTTTGGGGGATAGCAATGGTTACCTTGTCCGTTCCGGTCCCAACAAAACGTATTGCGCCAGATGAAATTGTTCGTAGCGAAGACGTGGCCTTGGTTGCAATGCCGCTGCAAAGGATTGGTACCTATGCGATCGAAAACATCCAAGATCTTGTCGGGCAGCAGGTGCGCCGAATGCTAGTGGCCGGACGGCCCGTTCCGCGCAATTCTGTGATGCCCCCTCGCATCATCAGCCGCGGGGAAAAGGTAAAGATAAAACTTAATCACGGTGGGTTGCAGCTCACGGCGAAAGGCAGAGCCTTGGACGATGCATCCAAGGGCCAGGAACTTCGCGTGGTTAACCTTTCAAGTAACAAAGCATTGTCCACCATCGCCACAGCCGCTGGTGTCGTTGAGGTTATACAATGAGAAAAATTCGTTTCCCGCGTCGCGCAGGTATTGTGCTGACAGTTATTGCATTAACAATCAGTGGATGCGGAGACTTTCAAGAAACGCATAACCCCACGGTCAGTGACCTGTCACTTAGCCCCGAAGCAATGGGCGAGGTCAACAGGATCAGCATTCCAATGCCGATCCCTGCACCGGCTCAACCCCCAAAACGCGCAGAGGCCGCAAGCCTATGGGGCGCAAGAACCCCGCAGCTATTTCAAGACCGTCGCGCAGAAGACGTAGGTGATCTGGTCACCGTACTGATTGATATCAACGATCGAGCTCAGTTGCAAAATGCGACGGGACGCAGCCGGTCATCTTCGCAAGGAGTGTCCGACCCGGATATACTGGATTTCAACACCTCAACTAGCAGCGGCAAAGTATTGGGGCTGGAAAGCAGTTCGTCTGCGAATGGCGAAGGGTCTATACGCCGCAATGAATCGATCCGCCTGCGGGTCGCGGCACTGATTATTCAGATGTTACCGAATGGCAACTTCGTTATCGCCGGCCGACAAGAGGTCAAGGTTAACGCCGAACTGCGCGAGCTTCGTATTGCCGGCATCATCCGCCAGTCCGATATCAACGTCGATAACACTATCGACTATGACAAGATCGCCGAAGCACGGATTACATACGGTGGCCGCGGACAAATTTCGACCGTTCAGACCGCGCGTTACGGGCAGGATATTCTTGAAGTTATCTTGCCCTACTGACACGATGCATTAATGATGAAATATCTCATCCTGATCATTTGCATCATCGGTGCCGGCGCGTTGGGATATTTCGGCGAAGGCTATTTGCGTCCAGTCAAAGCGGCCAAATCTGGCTCCAACGCGACCGATAAGCAGAACCTGCTCTTTAATATGCCCTTGGGCAAATTTACCATGCAGATCATACAAAGCCGCAAGGTGTTGCACTTGGTGTTCGATATGGATGTCTACATTATGGGAGCTCCGGCATTTCAAAACCTTAACGGAGCAGAAGGACGGGCCAGACTACGCGATGCTACTGTGACAGCTATCGCCGAACTCGCCGAAACTGACCCAAGCTTAGCGCAACCTCACGATGAGGAAACCCGCCAAGCAGAGCTAACTTCGCAAATTGTTCGGAAGCTTTATGTCAGCTTTCCCGCAGTCAGAACTGCACGGCTAAATAGTTTCCACGCCAATGTGACTGCTCGGGAATAACTTACCGAGACTTAGTCTATCTTGCGGATTTAATGGTCACGGATGAAGCGGTTTCGCCCCCATCCAAACCAAAAACTATTTCACCTTCCTGAAATCTGACATCTTCCACACGAGCACTGCGAGACGCCTGGACGTCGACCCCTTCGCCAGCGGTGTTTTTGGCTGCTAATTGGACAGTGTATATCCCATCCAGTTGAGGATTGCCGTAATCGTCTTTTCCATCCCAGCCCAATTGATTTTGTGTACCGGCGACAACCGACAGTCCGGTCATGGTACGAATAGTGCGCCCTAAGGGGTCGATAATCTTTGCGGTGACGTCCGATGCGGCCTCTCCTACCTCGTAGGTAGAAGCCGTGGTCCCATTCTTTAACAGAACCATATCTGATTGAATTGTCACATCGCGACCCAACAGGTCGGTACCGCCTAAATTAAGTAAGCCGCTGATTTGGCTGGATAGGGTTTCAAGCTGCGTATTTGTCTGGACCGCCTGTTCAACCTGCGAAAGCTGTGCAAGCTGTGCCACAAATTGCGTGCTGTCCACAGGTTCTAGAGGGTCTTGGTTCTGTATTTGAGCCGTCAGCAGGGTGAGAAATTTATTGTAGTCATTCCCCAATTGAGACAATGAATCGTTGGCCGTGTTCTTATTGGCCGCAGTCATATTGCTAAGCAATGTCGGGCTGGTAAGCATGATTCAGCTCTCCTTAAGTGAGAATATCTAGTTGGTCGTCATCGACGACATCTTCGTGGCGAATATCCGATATCGGGCCGGCGAAACCAACGTCGTCGCCCTGCGCCTGGGTCGACTGACCGTGTTTACCCTGGTTAGAATCGCCTGAAAAGCCTTGTTCGAACTCGAAAGTCCCGGCGTCGCTCAACCCCATCGCCGTCGCCAGCATTTGGCGTTCATCGCGCAAAGTTTGCAGAACCATCGGATTCTCAACTCTCACGACCACACGCAAGGAACTGTCTTTGTCGGTGACGATATCAATTTCAATTTGCCCCAACCCACGCGGATGCAGACTTACGGATGTTCGCCCTTCTTTGATGTCTATCGCCTTGACCTGAGCAACCAACGCCTGCGCAAAGGGCTTTGTCTGTGGCTTGATCGCTGCTTCTAACGGACCAGATGCTTTGATCTGGCTGATCTGATCGGGAAGAAGTGAACCACCTGCCTCCAGCGCACGGGGCATCTCGCTTTTTTCCGCCAATGGCATCAAAGGCAAGACCTCGACTGTCGCCTTGCCTCCCTGGGATAACGCATTCAGAAACGAACTTGTTTCGCTTGTTTTGAACTGTCCCTTCACTGGCTTGTCGATAGCGGCTTCGGTTTCCAGCACGGTAGTTTCCGTACTCCCGATTTTTGGAACCACGCTAGATATACCCAGTTTTGTCTGCTCAGCATTGGTCCCGTTAACGGATAATCCTTTAACTTTCGGCTCGTTGGTCTGGGCGGCCTGCGCCGCGACGACCGCAGGGACACCAGAACTGTTTTGGAGGCCCGAGAGCGAAAAGAGTTCGGAAGGCGGGCTAGGTACAAGCTGCCCACTTGCTGCGGAAGGCCCCCATACATCAGATGATGCCGTATCGCTGAGAATTTCAGATGTCAGAGTTTGC